>NZ_NFKS01000001.1 GCF_002160515.1 Anaeromassilibacillus sp. An172
GGCTAAACCCCAATTCCTCCTTCTTTTTTATCAAAGTGTTGGTTGCTTGATAAACGCAAAAACCCTGAATTTCAGATAGAAATTCAGGGTTTTTGGACAAGCTGAAGGGACACTTCCTTATGTGAAGTGTCCCTTTTTACTCGTCCTTTTTAATGTGCATAAAACAGAAAAATAAATTTTACTGTTTGCTTTTTGTTCTTTTAATAACCTTAAGTCTTGAAAATTCCTCTCTGTCTTTTTCGTCCAGAGCGTCGGTTATAAATTTTATGGTTTCCTCAAAGCGGGGAATCATTATATTTTTAAGAGCGTTTGCACGTTTCTGAGTCTTTTTAATGGCGTCTGCAAGTCTGTAAACGCTGTTTTCGATTTCGGCAAGTAAAACCGTAAGGTTTTTAACCTCTACAAATTTTAAATGAGCTTCGTCCAAAGCGTCAGTGGTTGTGTAAAGACCGTAATCCAGCTGAAAGTTTTCCGGTTTTGTATCATCAATTGTGACAATCGGAATTTCAACACCCATTACGCTTCTGTAATTTAGCTTAATGCTGTTGTCCAGGGGAACCGTCTGGCTTATTTCATCACAGAAACCCATAAGGATATTTGCCTTTTGGAGTTTTAAATAAGCCTCGGCATAGGTGTCGTCGATTTTTCCCTGAATTTCATTTGCCTTGTCAATAAGACTCATCATTTCTCTTATGAGAATGTTTCTCTTTTTATCAAGCAAATCAAAACCGATTTTTGCAAGAGCTAAGGACTTTTTGGTATTCATTAAATTTCCCTTGGTGGGAACTGCCTGCATAGCCATAATTATACCTCTTGAGAAACATAATATTTATCCAGAAGCTCGTCGTCCACACGGTCAAGCTCTGTTCTCGGAAGTGTTGACAAAAGCTTCCAGCCTAAATCAAGGCTCTGTTCGATTGAACGGTTTTCATCACCCTGATTTACAAACTGCTCCTCGAAAAGCTTACCGAACTGGAGATACTTTTTATCGATAGGTGAAAGCTCTTCTTCACCGATAACGGAAGCCAAGGAACGTGCGTCGATAACCTTTGCATAGGAAGCGAAAAGCTGGTTTGCAAGAGGAGAGTGGTCGGCACGTGTGTAGCCCTCACCGATACCGTCCTTCATAAGTCTTGAAAGGGAAGGAAGAACGCTTACCGGAGGATAAAGACCCTGGCCCTGCAAGCTTCTGTCGAGAACTATCTGACCTTCTGTGATGTAACCTGTAAGGTCAGGAACAGGGTGTGTAATGTCGTCGTTAGGCATTGTGAGAATCGGTATCTGAGTAACAGAACCGCTGTGGCCTTTAATCATACCGGCTCTCTCGTAAAGAGAAGCAAGGTCGGAATAAAGATAACCAGGATAACCCTTTCTTCCAGGAATTTCACCCTTTGAGGAGCTGAACTCACGCAGAGCCTCGGCGTAAGAAGTCATATCTGTCATAATAACAAGGATATGCATGTCAAGCTCAAAAGCAAGATACTCAGCAATTGTAAGTGCGCATCTTGGGGTAAGAGTTCTTTCGATAATAGGGTCATTTGAAAGGTTCAGAAGCATTACAACTCTCTGCAAAACGCCGCTTTCCTCAAAGCTTCTTCTGAAGTACTCCGCAACGTCGTTTTTAACACCCATTGCTGCGAATACAACGCCGAAGTTTTTATTGTTAGCACCGCTTATCTTTGCCTGTCTAACTATCTGAACTGCAAGCTCGTTGTGCTTCATACCTGAGCCGGAGAAGATAGGAAGCTTCTGACCTCTGATAAGTGTCATAAGGGTATCAATAGTTGAGATACCTGTGTTGATGTAGTTTTTCGGATAAACTCTTGATACAGGGTTTATAGGAGTTCCGTTGATGTTGGCACGCTTAACAGGGAAAATATCGCCCAAGCCGTCGATAGGCTTACCTGCGCCGTTTAAAACTCTTCCGATTATTTCAGGGGAAAGGGGCATCTCCATAGGTCTGCCTGTAAGTCTTGCTCTTGTACCGGTAAGACCGATGGACTTTGTTCCCTCAAAAACCTGAACAACGATTCTTTCGCCGTCTATCTGAACAACTCTGCCTTGTCTTACAGTGCCGTTGTCAAGTCTGATGTCTACAATCTCTTCAAAGGATACGCCTTTGATACCGTCCATAACAAGGAGAGAACCGTTAATTTCCTTAACGCCTACATAATCTATAACCATGTTGTTTTCCTCCTTATTCAATAGAATTTAATTTCTCGTCAATCTCTTTGATGTACTCGTCAAACATATCAAGTCTGTTGTTTGGAATATCGTATTTCATCTTTGTAAGCTTGTCAAAAAGACCGAGACCGATTATCTGTGAAATCGGGATAGCCTTTGCTATGAGCTTCTGAGACTGCTTGTGGAGATGAAGAATAGTTTTCATCATAAGCTTCTGCTTTTCAAGCGGTACATAAGTGTCCTCAGGGTGGAAGGAGTTCTGCTGTAAGAATCCAACTCTGATAACACGGCAGGTTTCAATTACAAGCTTTTGGTCGTCAGGGAGAACGTCAGAACCTATGAGCTTTACGATTTCCATAAGTCTGCTTTCTTCCTGGAGAAGATAAGAAATTTTGTTTCTGTATTTGATAAAATCTTTGCCCAGATTCTTTTCAAACCATGGGTCAAGGTCAGTGAAATATTCGCTGTAGCTGTCCATCCAGTTGATAGCCGGATAATGTCTTGCATATGCAAGGGACTTGTCCAATGCCCAGAAGCATCTGGTAAAACGCTTTGTGTTCTGAGTAACAGGCTCACTGAAGTCGGAACCCTGAGGAGAAACAGCGCCGATAAGTGTTACTGAACCCTCTGCTCCGCAGAGAACATCGGCACGTCCTGCTCTTTCATAGAACTCTGAAAGTCTTGAAGGAAGATATGCAGGGAAGCCCTCTTCGGCAGGCATTTCTTCCAAACGTCCGGAAATCTCACGGAGAGCCTCAGCCCAACGGGAGGTGGAGTCAGCCATCATTGCAACATGGTAACCCATATCTCTGTAATACTCAGCAAGGGTAACGCCTGTGTAAATTGAAGCTTCACGGGCTGCAACAGGCATGTTTGATGTGTTTGCAATAAGCACTGTTCTGTCGGTCATAGGACGATTTGACTTAGGGTCGATAAGCTCGCTGAACTCGTCGAGAACCTGGCTCATTTCGTTTCCTCTTTCACCGCATCCAACGTAGATGATTATATCTGCGTCGCACCATTTTGCAAGCTGGTGCTGAGCCATTGTTTTACCTGTGCCGAATCCGCCTGGAAGAGCAGCAGTGCCGCCCTTAGAAACAGGGAACAATGTATCCATAACTCTCTGTCCTGTGATAAGAGGAACGCTTGCCGGAAGCTTTTCCTTAACAGGTCTTGGAGTTCTGATTGGCCATTTCTGGCAGAGTGTAAGCTCGTGAACATCGCCGTTTTCATCTCTGAGCTTTGCGATTGTATCGAAAATTTTGTACTCTCCGTCAGGAGCAATCTCAACAACAGTTCCGTTTATTGTAGGAGGAACCATAAGTCTGTGTTCGATGATTGGAGTTTCAGGCAATGTGGCATAGATATCGCCGCCGTTTAACTTATCTCCAAGTCTTACTTTGAGGGTTACATTCCATTTTTTGTTTGGGTCAAGAGAGGATACGGAAGAACCTCTTTTGATAAAGGAACCGGACTCTCTTTCGATTTCCTTCAAAGGACGCTCGATACCGTCAAAAATGTTGTCGATAATACCAGGTCCCAAAAGCACGTTCATAGGAGCGCCTGTGCCCACAACCGGGTCGCCGGGCTTAAGACCTGTAGTTTCCTCGTAAACCTGTACGGTGGTAAAATCGTCCTTAATTCCGATAATTTCACCAACAAGCTTTTCTTCACCGACGTAAACCATTTCCATCATGGAAAAACAGGTGGCGTTCTTAACAGTAACAACAGGACCGTTAATTCCGTAGATTACGTTATTCTCCATATTACAGCACCACCTTCAAGTTAGAATTTTCTGTGAACCATTCTCTTTGGTTCATAAGGGCAGTGTCCATTGTGTCATCGGCAATAGCTTTTGCATTGTCACAGCGGCATTTAAGACCGCCTATTTCAATGGTTCTGTCCTCTTTGACCTCAGCCTTTCCGGAGAACTTTCCGGCTGCCTGGTCGTAATACTTTTTATCATTTGGTGACATGTAAAGCACAACAGGGTTGTCCTTAAACATCTCAGCCATTTTTTCTGCGCTCTTTAAAAGAGCCTTGCCGTACTCTTCGGTTTTGGCATATTCTTTAAGCTTTAAAGCGGCGTTTGTGAAAATTTCTTCGGTCATCTGCTGGCGCATACTGTAAATGTGCTTGCGGCTGTCCTGTTCACGTTTAGCAAGTTCGCTGGTCATGTTGAGCTTTTCACGGGCAACCTGTGCCTGAATAAGCTCAAATGCTTCCTTAAGGCTTTCGTCCTCAACCTGCCTGAGTTCTTCCGCTTTTCTTTTTTCTATATCGTTTTTAATTTCTTCCTTTTGCTTCTCCGCATACTTGTGTATTGCGTTCAGGAAGTTATTAGTAATCATGGCGTCATTCATTGCAATACCTCTTTGTAATAAAAGTGTTTAACTGCCGATTATACTGCCGCAGTCCGCAGATTATAGTTTAACACCGATGGCATCCTGAACATACTTTGTAATACTGTCTTTGGTTCTTCCGTTTCCGTGACGGTCTGGAATTTCAACGATAAGGGGCTGACGTCTGTTAAGCTTCAAATCGTAAATCAAATCCGGACATAAAGAAACAAGACGTTCCGTCATAAGGATTACTGCGATTTCCGGGTTGTCCATAGCTTTCATAAGCTCGTCCTTAACCTCGCTGTCACTGTGAATAACCACGCCGTCAATACCGGCAAGGCGAAGTCCCATTTTAGTATCTACATTGTCACTAATCAAGAAAAACTTCATAATTATCCCAACTTTGAAAGAATCATAATAGAAATAAGCATACCGTAAAGTGCGCATCCTTCACCGAGAGCAACGAAGATGATTGACTTACCGAAGTTCTTGGAATCTTCACTTGTTGCGCCGATAGCAGCAGGAGCAGCGCCGCCAACAGCGATACCGCCGCCGATGCAGGAAAGACCTGTTGCAATACCTGCGCCGATAAGACCCATACCGAAGTCGCCGCCGGAAACTGCGCCTGTAGTTGCTACTTCAGCTGCGCCTGCAACTGTAGGGAACAAAAGGCAAACTGCAAAAACTGCAACGAAAGAAGCTATCTGAGTGTAAACTGTTTTCTTTGGGCTTTTTCCTTTTTCAAAAGCCTTAACACAGAGAAATACTGAAAGGATAAGAAAAGCAACAGGAATTGCCAACATTACAAAATCAAAAGCTGTCATGGTAAAAACCTCCGAATATTTTATAATTAAAATTATTATAGTATTTTATCTTTCCGCCTTTTTAAGTTTAAGGGGAGTATATGCTCTGCCTTCTCCGATATAGAAGCGGCTGAACATTTCGTAGTATTCCAAACGAAGAACCTGAATTGCAACCAAGAGTGCCTCAAGTCCCAAAACGATTATGTTACCGATGATTACTGTGATAACATAACCTGTTCCGCCAATCATTTCAGCAAGTACGAATACAACCTGCATCATACCGGCGTGAACCAAAACGAATGCGCCTACACGCAAAAAGCTCATTGTGTTGGTTACATAGCTTAAGAGAACCTCAAACATCTCAAATATGTTGTCAACTATGAAACCGCCCCATTTTTCAGGCTTCCAGTTTTTGTCGCCCTCAACAAGCTTTGAAAGAGGCTCTCTGAGGAAAACAAGAATAAGTGGAAGAACAATAAGCAAAACAACGTATACAGGAGTCATTATCGGGATTCCCAGGAACATCTGGCATACAAGTCCTGCAACTGCGGAACCGTAGAACACAAGTCCTGCAAGTCCGTTAATTCCGAAAATCGCTTCGCCTATGGCTTTTCGTTTTACAGAAGAGTAAATGTTCAGGCACATTGCGATAATGAGCAGGAACATTCCTATACCTACGGCGCTGTATATAATGTAGTTTGTGGTTGATGAAGCCATAACCTCAATAGGCTTTTCTTCAAAACCAAACAGCGCTCTGTACATCGGGTCTAAAACATGTTCAAATCCGAATACGCTTCCGAATACAGCACCGAAAATAGTTGAGGAAACGGCGCAGGGTATCAAAAGCTTTCCGATAGGCATGTGACGCTTTTTCCACATAAAGATTGCGGCAAGTAGCAAAATAATGCCGTGACCCACATCGCCGAACATTATACCGAATAAAACCGTGTAGGTTATAGCGATAAATGTGGTAGGGTCAATTTCGTTGTAATTTGGCAGACCGTACATTTCTGTGTAATACTCAAATGGTCTTGAGAAGAAGCAGTTTTTCAGTTTAACAGGAGGCTGGCTTTTCAGCATATTTTTTCCTTCGTCTGTTGTAACCTCAACGCTTTCCAAAGCCTCAAGCTGTTTTTGAAGCATGTCTGCCTTGTCGTTTGGAACCCAGCCGGTGATAATAAAGCTTTGATTGTATCTCATAGCTTTAAGTTTTATTGTACAGTAGAGATTTTCCTGTTCCAGATGGGTGTAAATTTTGTTAAGAGTAGTTCTGTTAAATCTTTTAAATTCTTCTATTTTAAGATTGGAATTCTCGAGTTCTTTTTCAAGCTCTGCAAGTCTTTTCTGTTGTTCTTTATAGAAATCCTCAGGAAGTCCTTTAAACTCACCCAAAGCATTGTGTTCAAAATAAAGACCGGAAAAGATTCTGTCAACTTCGTCGCTTTCCTCAATAGGAGCTACATAAACGCCCCAGCAATAGGCGTCGTCAGAAGTGCAGGGGAAGAAAGCAACATAGGGGTTATCCTCGTAATTTACAAGCTTTTTATAGCTGTCAAGGGGAAGTCGTCCGAAATTTACCTTGATGTATTCACAGGCAGCGATTTTTTCAAACTCCAAATCCAGTCCTAAAAAGTGGCTTGTCTGTTCGATGGTGCTTTTACAGTCGGAAATATCCTCTTTGATTTTGTCACGCTGAGCAATGATTGAAGAAAGACTGTCCACAACCTCTGCCGACTGCTTGAGCAGCTCAGCTTTTTTGATGTGTTCTTCGTCAATAAAATCAAGCTCAGGTTCAAAACCGATTTCATCAAAAAGATTTTTCAGCTTTTCAAGGGGAGCGGAAAAATTATTCTTGATAGAAACAGGAACAAACTTATCCGTTTCGGAATAAAATTTGCTGACTTCTTCCGGCTGAAAAATTTCGGATTTTCCGCAAATTTCCGCTGCTTTATCAAAATCCTTGAGGAGCCCGATAATTCCGATGGATTTAATCTGGGCAACAGCCAAAATAATCACCTCTCATATTTTACTTCTTTATTTACATCAATCTATCAATGAATTATCATCTCTTCGATAACCTCCGGAGCTACAGAGTATCTCACGGATTCGACAATGGTGATAATATTTGATACCTCTATGCCGACAATATACATATAGGCAATCATTACAACACCTGGGTTTTGGGAGAAATAAATTTTATTTCTGCACAGTTTGTATCTTGCCTCCATGGGTATTCTCGACATATCGTGATTGTTGTTTTTCATGACATTTCTGAATTGGTGCATATCTCCAAGAAGATTGAAAAACTCCGACATGTCACAGCTGCAAAGAGCTTCTCTTTGTTCTTTTGTAACAGTGCCGTAGGGAAGGAGATAAGATTCAATGGCGCTTCCCTTCATTTTATAGGACTTTTTAAGTCTGTAGATTTTACCGATATTGGAAAAATCAATTATCATGTCAAAAAGCTTTTTTATCTCGTTTCGTTCGGACTTGGGGTTATGCTTTCCAATTGCAGTGTAAAGCTGGTCGTACATATAACGATACAGGCTGTTTTCAATAGCGGCAAGGTTTAAGGTTTTGCCGTCTTTAGGAGCAAATTCTTTCAGCACGCCGTAATAAGGCGTGTGAGAGATTGTTTCCAAAAAAGCGCTGTAGTCCTTACAGGCTGCCAGCTGTGAAAGCTTGATGTCTGTGTAGTTGTCAAAGTAACTTGGGAGAGAGAAGATATACTCACGGCTTTTTCCGGTGTTTAAGAGAATAAGATACTGGATAAGCTGATTTATTTCATATCTCATTACAATAAACTTTGAAAAACCGTTTCCCGACCGTGACTCGTATCTGCACAGCTCGTCAAAATCGTAAAACAATTTTTGCTTTAACAAAAGCTCAACCTGACCTCTGTGGATATTGTGTTCATTCAACTGAGAAAGAACATCGTTGTAGTAGGTGTTGCTCTTAAGATAATTCGCAACTTCTGCAACTGTTTTGCAGTGAATCAGGTTATTATAATCCTCCGATGTAAGTCGTCTGCCGTATTTGGCTCTGGCTTTCGCCGGAATTGCACCGGAAGAATCTATTATTGTCATTTATTGTGCACCTCCTTCTTGTTGTTTAAAAAATACAACTTTCATGAAGTAAGCTTTGCCCTTTTGACAATCTCATCAATCCATTTATCCTTGTTCTGGATATATTGACTTTTCAGATTTTTTTCAATTTCTTGATGAATAAGCTTAGTTTCCTGCCACGATTTGTCAAGAGCAGCTCTTTCAGCCTCGGTAGTTTTGGCGGCTCTGGTCTTAGCTCTCTCGATAAATTCATCGTGAACTTTTTGTTTTGTTTCGGCAATAGACTTTTCAGATTCAAGCTTTTCTTTTTCAGCCTGCTCTTTCAATCGCCTTGCTTCTTCATCCATTTCGACTATTTTTCTGATGATGTCCTGCATAACTTCACCTCCATTTTTATTTCTAACACTATATTATAAAACTACATCGGGAGAATTTCAAGTTGTTCTTAGGTATGATCCGATACACATAACCTAATTTTGTAAAAATGGTATAATTTTTTTTATAAAAAAACCGAACAAACGTTAAAAACGCCTGTTCGGTTAGTGGTTAGTTTTTCAAAGACTGAAGTGGAGCAGGGATTCTGCCGCCTCTGTTTACAAATTCAGCAGGAGAACCGGCTCTCAATGGCATTACAGGGCCCATACCCAAAAGTCCGCCGAAGTTAAGCTCTTCGCCGCCCTTTTTGCCGATAGCCGGGATAAGTCTTACTGCTGTTGTTTTTGAGTTTACCATGCCTATTGCAGCCTCATCGGCAATAATAGCAGAGATAACCTCAGGTGTTGTATCACCAGGTACAACTATCATGTCAAGACCAACAGAGCATACTGCGGTCATTGCCTCAAGCTTTGTAATATCCAAAGCTCCGCATCTTGCGGCTGAAATCATTCCGGCGTCCTCTGTTACAGGGATAAATGCGCCGCTGAGTCCGCCTACATGTGATGAAGCCATAACGCCGCCTTTTTTAACAGCGTCGTTGAGAATTGCAAGGGCAGCTGTTGTTCCGTGGCATCCGCAAACCTCAAGACCCATTTCCTCAAGAATATGGGCAACACTGTCGCCTACAGCAGGTGTAGGAGCCAAGGAAAGGTCAACAATGCCGAAAGGTACGCAAAGACGCTTTGAAGCTTCCTGAGCAACAAGCTGACCCATTCTTGTGATTTTAAAAGCTGTTTTCTTAATCATTTCTGCAATTTGTGAAATATCCTTGCCTTTTCCTTCCTTTGCAAGGACAGCTCTTACAACGCCAGGGCCTGATACACCTACGTTGATAACACAGTCAGCCTCTCCGACGCCGTGGAATGCGCCTGCCATAAATGGGTTGTCCTCAGGTGCGTTGCAGAATACTACAAGCTTTGCAGCGCCGATGCAGTCCTTATCAGCTGTAAGCTCTGCGCACTTCTTTACTGCATAGCCCATTTTCTTAACTGCGTCCATGTTGATTCCGGCTTTAGTGGAACCTACGTTTACAGAGGAGCAAACTCTCTCGGTGGTAGCTAAAGCCTCAGGAATACTCTCGATAAGAGCATAGTCGCCGGCTGCAAAACCCTTGTGAACAAGAGCGGAATAACCTCCTATGAAGTTTATACCCAAAGTCTGAGCAGCTCTGTCAAGGGCGTAAGCAAACTTTACTACTCTTCTGCTCTGACATGGAGCGGCAATCATGCCGATAGGTGTAACAGAAATTCTCTTGTTGATTATCGGGATACCGTATTCGTTGCTGATATCCTCGCCGGTTTTAACCAAGTCCTGGGCGTAGCGGCAGATTTTGTCGTAAACCTTGTCACAGGCCTTGTCAATATTTTCGTCAATACAGTCCAAAAGCGAAATTCCCATTGTGATTGTACGCACATCGAGATTTTCGTTGTCAATCATATTTATAGTATCAAGAATGTCTTTGGTTTCAAGCATAAAAATCCCTCGTTAATAGTTTTTTTATATTTTGTGCATACTGTTAAATATGTCTTCATGCATAACATGAACTTTCATACCCATGGAATTTCCTGCTTTTTCAAGCTCTTTCTGAACCTCAGACAGCATAATTTTTGAGCTGTCGATTTCAATGAGCATTATCATAGCAAAAACGTCCTGCAAAACACTCTGAGTAACTTCGAGAATGTTGGCATGAACGTTAGCGCAGGCGCTGGATACTTTGCTGAGAATTCCGATTTCGTCTTTTCCGATTACGGTTACAATAGCTTTCATCATGTTCCTCCTGTGACCTTAGCAGCGATTACATCTGCGGTTTTAAAAATTAACGCTTTTATTATACTATATTATATGGCGCATTGTAAAGGTTAAACCGCCATAAATTGTTGCATAAAGGTCTTTATCGTTGAAAAAACACAACTTATTGTGTTAAATCCTTAAAAAAGAATATGATTTCAATAAAAATAATATATTGAATAAAGCTTTTCCTTGTGTTAAAATAACCGAAAAAGGAGGTTTTTATATGATAATATGCGATAGTCACGTACATTCAAAGTATTCATTTGACGGCGAGTGTTCCGTAAGGGAGCTTTGCAAAAGTGCTGAGGAAAAAGGTATAACCTCCGTCACAATAACCGACCACTGTGAGGTGGAATGTCTGCACACAGATAAGACCGAATACGGCGATATGATGAAAAATATCCCTCTGTCTTTTGAAGCAAGCAAGCAGGCGTCACAGGAATTTAAGGGAAAAATAAAGGTTTACACCGGTGTTGAAATGGGACAGCCCCTTTCAAATCCGGCGCTCAGGGACGAAATCCTCGGTAAATCTCATACAGATTTTATATTGGCTTCCCTTCACAGTCTTGAGGGAATGGAGGATTTTTATTATCTAAAGTATACCCCGGAAAATATAAAAGATTATCTTGAAAAATATTTTTCACAGCTTATGGATATTTCCTGCTGGGATGGTTTTGACAGCCTGGCGCACCTGACATATCCTGTAAGATATATGTATGCACAGATGGGTGAAATGCCGGACCTGACTCCATACAGTGAAAAGATAGACGAGATATTTTTGAATTTGATTAAAAATAAAAAAGCTTTGGAAATAAATGTGGGCGGATGCCGTTCTGCGGTAAAAGCTCCCCAGCCTGATTTTGAGCTTGTAAACAGATACAAAGCTTTGGGCGGCAAGTATCTCACCTTCGGAAGCGATGCTCACAAGGTTGATGCATTGGGAGCATATATGGAAAAGGCAAGAGAGATTGCCCTTAAAGCCGGATTTGACTGTTATTACGTCTATAAAAACCATGAACCGATTCCGGTTAAGCTTTAAAATATAAAAATAAAAGTACCGGTTTTGATAATCCGGTACTTTTCATTTATAAGAGCATTATATAAGGTATAGTGTTTATCAGGAACAAAACAATAAGCAAAGTGAAAGCGATAGGGGTGTTTACGCCGCCCATTGTCTGCAATTTTGCATTTGAATCGTCAGCAGAACTGCTTTCCTTTTTAATTTTGCTGATATTCTTCATACAGTGCTTGTAATAAAGCTTGTTAGCGTTAAATCCCACAATAATGTTTATAATAAAGTTTATAATGGACAGAATCATAGGCGCTAAGAAAATCATCATCTGGTCAAAGGGGAGCTGAAATACGCTCTGTGTATAATAAATTATATTTGACTGAGTTGATGAAGAAAGAATACCCAGCTGACCCAAAACATTTATATATGCGTCAGAATAGCTGATAATGGTGGAAGCCAAAATAAGCAGAAGATTTATGGAGCAAATAACAGCGCCTATTTTGTACATCTTTCTGTAAAGAAGATAACCGCCTGAGAACAGGAAAGCGGCAAAACTAAATCTTGACCTTCCCATTGCCTTTATGTTTTTAAATACATTTAAAAAATAGAAGCTGTTTGTTTTAACATACTTTGCGGTTTCGCCTACGGTTACTCCTTGGTCGATAACCTCATCTGGGTTCATACCGCCCAGCGGGTCAAAAGGAGTTGCTCCCATAGGAGGCATACCGAAAGGCGGCATACCGCCAAATCCGCCCGGCTGCTGTCCGCCGTATGGATTGTTACCGTATGGGTTATTGCCGTAAGGGTTGTTCTGTTCACCGGAAACTTTCTGTGCATTTTCGCTTAAAGGTTCACCGCAGTTTCCGCAGAAGAAAGTACCCTTGGGATTATGTTTACCGCACTTTTTGCATATGATAAATTCGCCGCCCGAATTATTTGTTTCACCGTTCACTGAATTATCGAAAGAAAACCCTTCGGCGTGTTTATCTTCGTTAAAGCAGTGACCGAGGTTTTCATAACATTCCCTGTGATGAGGAGTTCCGCATATAGGACAAACGACAACATCGTCATCGGCATGAAAATTTTTGCCGCAAACAGGACATTTTTCACCTATATAATCCATTGAATCACCTTTCTTTACCAGTTAGTTTAATTGTTATTAGGTATTATATCAAAAATCAATTAAAAAAACAATGTTTTTCACATTCTTTTAAGATAGTTTAATGCTTTACATTTTAAGGAAAGTAGGATATAATAAAATGTAATCGTTTTTTAATTTATTGAATAATGAGGTATCAGAATGCTGCAATTTGAAGAATTAAAACTTGAACTTGAGGGCTTGAAGCCCGAGATAGACGACTTGGCAGATGCTTTGGGTCTTAAATCAATTATGTCAGAGATTGAACAGCTTGAGCACAGAGCTGCAGAGCCGGGTTTTTGGGACGACATGGAAAAATCCCAGAAAATACTCCAAAGAACAAGCAATCTCAAAACAAAGGTAGAAGAATTTGAAAAGCTTAAAGCTTCCTATGATGATACAATGACACTTATCGAGCTGGGAAATGAGGAAGAGGACCTTTCCCTTTTGGATGAAGCTAAAGCCGAGCTTGAAGAGGTAAAGAAGAATCTTGAAAAGCAGCGTCTTAAAACACTGCTTACCGGAGAATATGATAAAAATAATGCAATTCTTACTTTCCACGCCGGTTCAGGCGGAACAGAGGCTCAGGACTGGGCTCAGATGCTTTACAGAATGTATACACGCTGGGCAGCGGCACATGATTTCAAGGTTAAGGAAATCGACTATCTTGACGGCGACGAAGCCGGACTTAAAAGTGCTGTTTTGCTTATAGAGGGCGAGAACGCTTACGGCTATCTTAAAAGCGAAGCAGGCGTTCACAGACTGGTTCGTGTATCTCCTTTTGACAGCGCAGGCAGACGTCATACAAGCTTTTCATCCCTTGAGGTTATGCCGGAAATCGACGACGATATCAAAATAGATATTGCTCCTGAGGATATCAAGATGGACGTTTACCGTGCCAGCGGCGCCGGCGGCCAGAAGGTTAACAAGACCTCCTCAGCGGTAAGACTTACACATATTCCAACAGGTATAGTAGTTGCCAGCCAGGTTGAGAGAAGCCAGTACCAGAACCGAGACGTGGCTATGAAAATGCTTATGTCAAAGCTTATGGAAATTAAAGAGAGAGAACACCTTGAGAAAATCGAGGATATCAAGGGTGTTCAGAAGGAAATCACCTGGGGCAGCCAGATACGAAGCTATGTATTTATGCCATACACATTGGTTAAAGACCATAGAACAGGCTTTGAAACCGGAAATATCAACGCTGTTATGGACGGCGATATAGACGGATTTATCAATGCTTATCTTAAAGCCGCAAGTCAGGGCGAACTTGAAAAAAATTGATTTTACCAGAGGTAATATAAAATGAAATATCTTGTAATGCTTTGCGACGGAATGGCAGACGAGCCGTTTCCGTCACTTGACAATAAAACTCCTATGGAGCTTGCAAAAAAGGATTGCATGGACTATCTTGCATCAAAAGGCGAGGTCGGCACAGTAAAGACAGTTGCAGAAGGATTAAAGCCGGGCAGTGATGTTGCAAACCTTTCTGTTTTAGGATATGAGCCTGCAAAATACTACAGCGGACGTTCCCCTCTTGAGGCTGCAAGTATCGGAATTGACTTAAAGCCCGATGACGTAACCTTGAGATGTAACCTTGTAACTCTTTCCGACGAGCCTAATTATGAGGACAAAACAATGGTTGACTACTGCTCTGACGATATATCATCAGCAGAAGCAAAAATCCTCATTGAATATATTCAGGAAAAGCTTGGAAACGATGAGTTCAAATTCTACCCGGGCGTTTCCTATAGACATTGCCTTGTGTGGAGCAAAGGCGACCCACAGCCGGGAACCTTGACACCTCCTCACGATATCACAGACAGAAAAATCACAGAGTATATTCCAACAGGCAGAAGTGTAGATAAGCTTTATGACCTTATGGTAAAAAGCTATGATTTGCTTAAAGACCATCCTGTAAACCTTGATAGAATTAAAAGGGGAAAGCGCCCGGCAAATTCAATTTGGCTTTGGGGCGAGGGAACAAAACCTGCCCTTGACAGCTTTAAATCAAAGTTTGGCAAGAACGGAAGCATGATTTCAGCAGTTGACCTTCTCAAAGGTATTGCAATCTGCGCAGGCATGAGAAGCGTTGATGTTGAGGGAGCCACAGGTTACATAGATACAAACTTTGAGGGCAAAAAGGACGCAGCTATTGAGGAGTTTAAGAACGGTCAGGATTTTGTATATATCCACGTTGAAGCTCCGGACGAGTGCGGACATAGGGGAGAAGCCCAGAATAAGATAAAAGCTATTGAGCTTATTGACAGCCTGATTTTAAGTCCGGTAGTTGATTACCTTAAAAACAGCGGCGAGGATTTTGCAGTGCTTGTATGTCCTGACCATCCAACACCATTGTCAATAAAGACACATTCTTCAAATCCTGTTCCTTATCTCATTTACTCAAGTAAAGATGAAAAGGACAGCGGAGTTAAAACATTTACAGAAGCCAATGCGAGAGCCACAGGCAACTATATCGAAAAAGGCTTCACAATGATGGAGTATTTCCTTAAACATTGATTTTAAAACATTAAAACTTATCCGGCAGTTTTGCTATAAAAAAGCAGGACTGCCGGATTTTAATTATGTTTTCACGTGTAATATTCTCTAAAAGCCATAAAAATAAAAACGCAACTGTCAGTTGACAAAAAAATAGAGGTAGTTGGTTGTATGCAACCGTTGAATCCTGTATAATTCAATCAGTTAAAAAACAATTTTCTTAACGGGGGATGAAAGACTATGACACTGGCAGAAAAAATAGCCGCCTTGAGAAAACAACAGGGATGGTCGCAGGAAACTTTTGCTGAAAAAATGGATGTCACAAGACAGGCGGTTTCAAAATGGGAAAGCGCACAGTCTGTTCCGGATATTGATAAACTTGTAAAGATATCAAATCTTTTCGGCGTCACGACAGACTATCTGTTAAAAGAAGAAAACAATGAAACTTTTAATGAGCCTACAGAAACAGAGGATTATATAGTTCAGGTTCAAAAACCCGAACGAAAGGATATAAGACAGGTAACACTTGAAGAGGCAAAAGGCTTCATTGAGATTAAGAAAAAGACAGCCGACTGGATAGCTTTTGCGGTTTATCTCTGTATTCTTTCGCCAATATGCCTATTGATAATGGGAGGTTTATCGGAAGAAGGAAAGTTTTCGGAGAATTTTGCAGGAGGTATCGGTGTTATAGTTTTTCTGTTGATTGCAGGTATTGCCTGTACAATTTTCATTTACGCCGGAACAAAAACCTCTGATTACCTTTACCTGCAAAAAGATGTTTTTGAAACTTCCGAAGAGCTGCGCCAATGGGTAAGAAAAGAGAGAAGCGGTTTTAAAAGCTATTACAGTAAAAACAATATAATAGGAACCTGTATATGTATTTTCTCTGTAATACCGTTGTTTATCGGAATTATGATTGATGATGAAAATCAGGTGCTTATTCTTTCCATGCTGGCATTGCTTATGGCTTTGGCAGGTATAGGGGTTATCTTGTTTGTGCGTGTGGGTATAGTATGGGAAAGCTATAAAAAGCTTTTGCAGGAAGAGGACTACACCGTAATAAAAAAAGAAAGTGTTAAAAAAAGCGAAATAGTCTCAACTGTGTATTGGCTTCTTATTGTGGCGGCATATCTTGGCTATAGTTTTGTAACCAATAACTGGAGACAAAGCTGGATAATTTTTGTGGTTGCCGGAGTGATTTTTCCGGTGGTCAATATCATAGCTTTGTATGTAACAAAAAAGAATAAAAAGTAATACCTATTTTACGGACAGCGGTAATTTTGCCGCTGTTTTTTATAAAAAAGTCTTGCTTATGACGCAGCGTAATGAGTTATAATAAGCGCAGAAAATAATTTATTTGGAGTGAGCTCTATGGAAAAATACAGGGCAATACCCGAAGGCTATATGACAGTGGGAGAAGCTGCAAAGAAAATGGGTGTGTCCGTGCGCACATTGCAGTATTATGATAAGGAAGGAATAGTTTCACCCTCAGCACAAAGCGAGGGCGGAAGAAGGCTGTATACTGAAAAAGACCTTATAAAAATTCATCAGATATTATCCTTGAAATCCTTGGGATTTTCACTTGATGATATAAAAAAGAGGTTGTTTCCTTTGGATACGCCGGATGAGGTGATAAATGCCCTTACAAGTCAGGCTGAGGACATAAAAAACAGGATAAAAGTGTTGACGGAATCCTTAAGAGAAATTGAACTTCTCAAAGAAGAAGTTATTCAAATGAACAAAGTTGATTTCAAAAAATATGCGGATATAATTGTAAATCTTCAAATGAACAACCAATATTACTGGCTCATAAAGCATTTTGACGATGATATGATGGAGCATATCAGAAAAAATTTCGACCAGAAAAGCGGTAAATGCTTTATGGATGATTTTAATAAAATTAACGATGAGATAATAAAGCTTATAGATGGGGGAGTAAATCCTGAAAGCAAAGAGGCTCTGGATGCTGCAAAAAGATTTTGGGAGATTGTTTCTAAATTTACAGGCGGAAATATGGATATGCTTCCGAAGCTTATGTCAGTAGGAAAAATTGACGGCAGTGAGGAGTTTATAGAAAGACAGAAAAGAGTAAACGAATTTATAGGAAAGTCTTTGGAAATATATTTTTTAAACTCCGGGATAAATCCTTTTGAGGGGTGCGGGAATGAATAGCATTGTTGAAGTTATGGACTTAACAAAGAGTTACGGGAAAAAAGATGTTTTAAATGGTATAAGTTTTACAGTGGAAAAAGGAGAAATCTTTGCACTGCTGGGAATAAACGGAGCCGGAAAAACCACAGCTTTGGAGTGTATAGAGGGCCTTAGAAAATATGACAGCGGTAAAATAAGTGTTATGGGCAAAAAAGGAATACAGCTTCAGTCATCCTCCTTGCCGTCCTTTATTAAGCCTTTTGAAGCATTAAAGCTTTTTTCAAAGTGGAACAAAACAGATATAGACAGAGAAATGGTAAAGTCACTGGGCGTTGATGAATTTTATAAAACTCCGTATTATAAATTGTCAACAGGACAGAAAAGACGTCTGCACTTGGCGTTAAGTCTTGTGGGAAATCCCGACGTTATTTTTCTCGATGAACCCACAGCCGGACTTGATGTTGAGGGGAGAGCCGCTCTCCATGATGAAATACGAAAACTGCGAGATAAAGGAAAAACCATAGTTTTAGCCAGCCACGATATGGCAGAAGTTGAAACGCTGAGCAGCAGAATAGGAATTTTAAGTAAAGGAAAAATGTCATTTTTAGGGACAGTATCTGAACTTTCGGACAAGATGGGAAAGCTTTACACTGTGCGGATAAGGACAGAAAATGGAGAAGAAACATACCGATGTGAAGATATCAGAAAGACAATGTATGAAATCCTAAGAAAATGTGAAATTAAAAATTCTGAAATAAGGGATATAAAAGTAGAGAGAGGAACTCTGGAAGAGCACCTTATAAATATTTCAAGGGGGAATCAACCGTGAACGGAATTTTGTATGGTATAGGATTGCAGTTAAAACTTGATATAAGAAGCAAAACTATGCTTATAACCTGTTATATGGTTCCTTTGCTGTTTTATTTGCTTATGGGAGGAATTTTTACATCGCTGATGCCACAAATGAGGGAAAGTATTGTACAGTCAATGACAGTGATGGGGATTTCCATGGGAGCGTTTATAGGACTTCCTCAGTCGGTGACGGAGGTGTACGGCGGAGATATGAAAAAAGTGTATCAGGCAAACGGAGCGCCTGTATATTTCGGTTTGGTTTCAATGGCATTATCATCGTTTATACACCTGTATGCTATGAGTTTGATTATCTACATATCATCGCCCTTTATATTTGAAAGCTTTGTTCCAGATAAACCGAATTTGTATTTTCTATCTTTGGCAATTTTTCTTGCGGTGTCTGTCACGGTAGGTTGTGTGCTTGGTTTGCTTGTAAAAAATCAAAGTAAGCTTACAATGATTTCCCAGATAGTTTTTCTGCCGTCAATAATGCTGTCGGGAATAATGTTTTCGTCAGATTTACTGCCATATGCTTTGAAAATCATAGGCAAGTTTTTTCCTGCCTCATGGGGTTATAATCTTATGCTGAACAGCGGCTTTTCCATTAAAAATCTGATACCGCTTTTAATTATCTTCCTGCTTGCGGCAATAGCTATATCGATTATGCTTAAACTTAAAAAGAGAGATATATAAAAAATCCGATAACCTTTGATAAAAAATCAGGTTATCGGATTTTCTTATATTATTTGGGTTTTGTGATTGTATAGGGTTTTGTAGCCGAAATATAAGGAGCCGAAGCTTGCGGCTGTAACAACTGTGCAGATAGCAATCATTATGGCTATCTGATAAAGTATAGCCGTAGTGGGTAGTGTTCCTGATAATATCTGACCGGTCATCATTCCCGGAAGAGAAACAATTCCCATACCTATCATAGAGTTTATTGTGGGAAGCATAGCTGTTTCAAGGGACTGCTTTACAAAAGGAAAAAGAATTTTTTCAGGCTTTGCGCCAAAGCACAGTAAAGCGTTGATTTTTGCTTTTTGTCCCTCTAAGCTTTCACGGAAAGTTTTTACGCCAAGAGAAACGCCGGTCATTGTGTTTCCTATTATCATGCCGGAAATAGGTATCACGTATTGGGGATTGAATATATTTTCTCCCACAACTGCGCAGATAAAGAATACAAGAACAAACAGACCAGAAAAGGTCATTGACGCACCTATTACAATTTTAAACTTTCTGTTTAATCCCTTGTTTGTGGAAATAACTCTGTGTATTGAAAAGGAAAGCATTATAACGAGATAAGCCACAACAAACAGTGGATGAGGATGTTCAAAGATATACGTAAGGATAAATCCCGACAGTACCAGCTGAACAGTCATCTTTACACTTGCCATAATCAAAAGCTTTGTCTGATTTATCCTGCATTTTTTCATTATAATTATGACAAGTATTAAAAGAAGATATATAAGGGCGAACTGCCAGATTTGAAGTTCCACAATGTCTTTCAATTTTATTCCCCCAATCTTATTATGCTGTCGCCGTATTTTTCCGCAAGCTCCAAGTTGTGACAAACACACACAACAGTTATGCTGTGTTCACGGCAGTACTTTTTAAGACTTGTAAATAATTCGTTGGAGGTCTTTTCATCAAGAGCGGCGGTAGGCTCGTCAAGCAGCAAAACCTTAGGCATACAGGAAACAAAAATCGAAAGAAAAACTCTCTGGCGTTCTCCGCCGGAAAGTAGACTGCAATCTGCTGTAAGTGGAAAATCTGCGCAGCAAACTTTTAGAGCTTCAGCTATTTCTACATTGGAAAGAGGTTCTTTTTCTCTCATGCCGTAATAGAAATCAAAATTATCACGAATATTTCCCTCAGTGAGAAATACCTGCTGAGGTGCCAGCATTACCTGACGTCTGTAATCGATGGGGGAAAGTTCTGTTAAATCTTTACCGCAGAAATAAATTTTACCATCTGAGGGCAAAGCGGTGAAATTAAGCATTTTTAAATATGAGCTTTTTCCGCATCCGCTTTTACCTGTTATAAAAGTAAAAGAATTTTCTTCAATACTTATTTTCGGGTATTTTATAAAATTTTCAAAGGTCAATCCCTTTTCAGAATAAAATATATCCATAGTTGTCCTTTCACATTATAAAACACCACCTGAAAAAATTAACAGGTGGTGAATCAAAAAACTTATTTAAAATCAGGCAGTATTTCCTGAATTCTTTTCAAAAGACCTACTCTCGGAGTACCGTCATCGTAGTACTGAGGGAAGTCGTAACCCGGGTAGTCGTTGCCCTCGATGATTGCAGGGCCGTTTTCTGTTATGCATACGTCCCAGCCCACATACTTAATCTCAGGTACAACCAAAGCGGCTTTAAATACCATTTCCTTAATCTCCTTGAGATATGGGAGCTTGTAGCCCTTAAAAGGAATACCGGTATATGGATGAACGTCGTATTTTTCCATTGAGGACATGTGACCCTGACCGCAGATTTCGCCTTTTTCCATATCGAATTTTGCAGCAAGACCGCCGCTTTCAAGGTTATCAACCACATTTCCGTTGTTGCCTGTCTTGAATACGGCATAAACAAGATGCGGAACATTGTCCTTTACAAGGGTAACAATTCTCAGACAGTTAAGTGACGGGGGATAAATTCTTGCAGCGTCCGGATGCTGAACAATAACCTCTTCAATAACGCCGAAGTTTTTCTCTTTGTTTGTAACGTACTTATAAAGCTCTTCAACAGATTTAAAGTCAGCTACATGGAGCTTTTCGATGCCTTTACCGCTTTCGCCTATGTATGGTTTTGCAAAAAAGCTTTCCTTGCCCTCAACAAACTTTTTAAATCTTTCAAAATCTATTTTAGCAATGTCCAAAACCTCTCTGCCCAAAAAATCCTTAAACTTCTCATCGAAAACATTTTTCTGGTCGAAGATATATGAGTAGTTCTGGTCGTTAAGGCTCATAATAAGATTTTTATTTTTTACACGTGTCATATATGTTTTTCTTTCAGCGCCGTTCATGTTGTAGTATTCTGAAAGAAGATAGTCATAGTAGCCTGCGCCGTATCTTATGGAGCAGTTGACCATGTCAAAGAAAATGGAAACCTTGTTTTTGCCGCTTTTTTCCTTGACCTTGTCGATGACCTTAGACATTCTTGAAAAGCTTGCGCCTTTAAGTATTCTCAAAACATATGATGCTGCCAATATTCTCAATCCCTTTGTCTTTTATTTTACACTTGTATTATTCTACATTTAAAGTATATTTAAGTCAAGGGATTTTCATATATAACTTAAATTCATTTTAAGGTTTGTTTTTGTAACAATTATCAAAAGAAACCTACAAAAATCAAAATATACCGCCGTTGTATTTATACTGGGCGTAAACAATTATTCCGAAACCCAATATAAGTCCGGGGAGTATGGCGGAAGAAGCTCCGGCAGTACCAAAGCCCAGATATAAAAATGCGCCTATTGTTATAAATGCCCCGATAACTCCCGTTCCGAAACCCATAATTCTTGTGTAGGCTTTCTTATCCTTGTCCTTAACATTTTTATAATGGTAAGAGTGAATAAGCTGAATTTTGCCTTTAAATCCGATTAAATAACCCAGCAGAATTATTAAAATCCCTATTATAAGCATTGTTATGAAGTACGACAAAGATAACACCCCTTTTGACTTGCTGTTTAACTTATTATAACATAATTAGTATGTTATTTAAAATCTTTTTATAAAAAAACAGGCCGCAAAATGCAGCCTGTTGATTGTCATTTATTGTATTCTTCGGAAATAACCGCTTTTCCCGCTGCAAGGGATTTTTTAACTTCCAGAATTCTCTGATTTTTGCTTCCCCTGAAACGAAGCAGAATATTTTTTTGTTCTAATATGAAAGGACCGTCTACAAGGTAGTCACATTCCTTTAAAAGCTCCATCCACTGGGGATTTTCTTTTGAACCCTCTAAAAGCTCTTCAAAGGTGTAGCCTGTGTAGGTGAAAACATCGAATCCGGCTTCGTGGGCAAGCTTTCCAAGGTAGCTCAAAGCTTCTGCCTGACAGAAAGGCTCGCCGCCTGAAAAGGTAAGACCTTTCAAAAGAGGGTCTTTTTTTGCCTCTTCGATAAGTCTTTCAGGCTGTGCGTCGTAGCCGCCTTCAAAATCCCAGGTTTTTGCATTGTGACAGCCTTTGCAGTGATGGGGACAGCCCTGAACAAAAACTGTCATTCTTATTCCCGGGCCATCCACTATGGATTCTCTTATAACTCCTGCAAGTCTTAAGGTGTGCTGTTTTTCCATAATCAGCCGATCTCCTCAGCACATTCGCAGGTTCCGAGGCTGTGTTTAACTCTGTCGTGAACCTCGGCTTTTTTAGCGTTGTTGAAGCGGTCAACAGTTCCTACAAGGTAACCTGTAATTCTTCTTATTCTCTCAAATCCGATGCCGCTGTCGCCTTCTTTTCTGCCGCAGTGAGGACAGGATTCGCCGATAATACCTGTGTGTCCGCAAACAGGGTCACGGTCTACTGGGTGGTTTATTGAACCGTAACCGATACCACATTTCTTCATGTATCTGATAACCTGCTCGAAAGCCTCAAGGTTTTCAGTTGGGTCACCGTCAAGCTCAATGTATGAGATGTGACCGCCGTTTGTCAGATTGTGATACGGTGCTTCAATCCTGATTTTCTCAAAAGCTGAGATGTTGTAATATACAGGTACGTGGAAAGAGTTTGTATAGTAATCTCTGTCTGTAACTCCCGGAATAACACCGAAACGCTCTTTGTCTATTCTTACAAATCTGCCTGAAAGTCCCTCGGCAGGTGTTGCGATAAGGGAGAAGTTCAGGTTGTACTGCTCGCTTGCCTGGTTCATTCTCTTGCGCATGTAGCCTACAATTTCAAGGCCAAGACGCTGAGATTCCATGCTTTCGCCGTGGTGCTTTCCAGTAAGGGCCTTAAGGCACTCTGCAAGTCCGATAAAGCCGCAGGTGAGTGTTCCGTGTTTCAAAACCTCACGAACTGAGTCATTAGGGTTAAGCTTTTCGCTGTCTATCCAAACGCCTTGTCCCATAAGGAAAGGATAGTTTTTAACGAGCTTCTGACACTGAATTTCAAATCTTGCAAGAAGCTGGTCGATAACAAGGTCAATCATGTTGTCCAGCTGCTCAAAGAAGAAATCAACATTTTTATTTGCAAGGATAGCAAGTCTTGGCAGGTTGATAGAAGTAAAGCTGAGATTTCCTCTGCCGTTTACGATTTCTCTTGATGGGTCATAGTGGTTTGCAATAACTCTTGTACGGCATCCCATGTATGCGCACTCTGTTTCCGGATGTCCCTCTTTGTAGTACTGGAGGTTGAAAGGTGCGTCAAGGAAAGAGAAGTTCGGGAAAAGACGCTTTGCGGAAACTCTGCATGCAAGCTTAAACAAATCGTAGTTAGGATCGCCCGGGTTGAAGTTTACGCCTTCCTTAACCTTGAAAATGTGTATAGGGAAGATAGGTGTTTCGCCGTTTCCGAGGCCTGCTTCTGTGGCAAGCAGTACGTTTTTCATAACCATTCTGCCCTCAGGAGAGGTGTCTGTGCCGTAGTTCAAAGAGCTAAAAGGTATCTGAGCACCTGCACGGCTGTGCATTGTGTTGAGGTTGTGTACAAGAGCCTCCATAGCCTGATAGCAAGCTCTGTCTGTTTCTTTTTCAGCGTGTCTGAATGCAAATCTCTGAAGCTTTCCTGCAAGCTTTTCGCCGTACATGTCTGTTAAAATCTTTATTTCTTCATCCATGTATGCTTTGCCGTCCTCAAGCTTTGGCCACTGTCCGCTGATTTCCTCAGCCTTGTCGCAGATTGCCTTGCCTGTGTTTATAGCGTCATCGTCGTCACAGAGCAATTCAATTGCACGTGCAAGGTTCTGTCTGTAAATTCTTCTGTATGTTTTTGCAACGCCCTTAGCCATGCCGTAATCAAAGTTTGGAATACTCTGACCGCCGTGCTGGTCGTTCTGGTTTGACTGAATTGCAATACATGCAAGAGCGGAGTAGGATGCAATGTCGTTTGGCTCACGGAGATAGCCGTGGCCTGTGCAGAAACCGCCGTCGAAAAGCTTTATAAGGTCAATCTGACAGCATGTTGTGGTGAGTGTGAGGAAATCCAAATCGTGGATGTGAATATCTCCGTTTCTGTGAGCCTTTGCGTGCTTTGGATTTAAAATATACATCTCATAGAACTGCTTAGCGCCCTCAGAACCGTATTTGAGCATAGTTCCCATTGCTGTATCGCCGTCGATATTTGCGTTTTCACGCTTTATATCATTGTCCTCAGCAGGCTTAAATGTCAAATCCTCATAGATTTTCATGAGCTTTGTGTTCATCTCTCTGATTCTGGTTCTTTCAGAACGATAGAGGATGTACTCCTTAGCTGTTCTTGCGTGACCGTTTTCAATAAGAACCTTTTCAACTGTATCCTGTACATGCTCAACAGTAGGTTCTGTCTGATGTTCCGTATTTTCAAGATAATCACATACCTGAACAGCCAGGTCCTTAGCCGCCTCGTAGTCATTGCCGCCGATTGCCTGAGCTGCCTTGTAAATGGCCTGCGATATCTTTTCTATATCGAAGGGAACGGATCTGCCATCCCTTTTTATGATTGTTTTTATCATTTTTCCGCTTCCTCTCTATATTTTTATTTTTAGAAAACCTCAACCATAATTTGTGGTTGAGATTTATTTTTAACACAATATGTAGTATTAAAAAAAGCCAGCTTGTTAAGTATAGCCCATATATTGCCGTTAGTCAATGGGGATTTTAACGGTTTGGTAAATTTGGTAAAATTGACGATTTTTAATTATCAAAAAGCATGTGTTTTTAAAATAGTACCAAACTTTTTTCTCTACAAAATGTGCCTATAAAAATAAATTGTCACAATATGTAGTGTTAAAGTGTGAAAATCCCAAAGACCCGAAAATCGAAATTGTATACATTATAGCACGGTAAAATACATTTGTGTTTCCCCAGAAGAATGAAATAAGATTTAATATGAAAATACTGTGAAAAATCAGTCAAATGAAAACCACCTGCATTTCCGGGGAAATACAGGTGAAATAATGATATTGAATATAAAACTATTATAATAATTTAGCAGCCTTCAACATTTCCGGATTTTACAGCGTCAAACTCGTCTGTAATTTCTTTTCCGGGAGCTTTTGTTGCAAGGGAAACTATAATCATAGCTGCGGAAGCTAAAATAAACCCTACAACCAGAGAATAAAGTCCTGTAGCATCGCCCAAAGTCTGACCGTTTATAAATGGAATGTAATCCCAAACGATAATTGTAAGAGCACCGATTGCCATTGCGCTTACAGCTCCCTGCAAATTTGAACGTCTCCAGAACAGTGAGAAGATAATAACAGGACCGAAAGCGGCACCAAAGCCTGCCCATGCATTTGAAACAAGTCCCATGATACTGCTGTTAGGGTCAAGGGCAATAAATGCGGCAACTATTGCAACAACTACAACAGCAGCTCTGCCCACTGCAAGGGATTTTTTGTCGCTTGCATTTTTGTTGATTGTGCCTCTGTAAAGGTCTTCTGAAACTGCGGAAGCAGTAACGAGAAGCTGGCTGTCAGCTGTAGACATAACAGCTGCAAGAATACCGCAGAGGAATACACCGCCGATAAAGAGAAGCAGATAATTGTTTGAGAACAGCTGCTGAATAAGCTTGATGAATACTGTTTCCTGTGTTGAAGCATCAAGCTGTGTGGTCAAGAATCCTCTTGCTACAAGACCTATCATACATGCAGCGCCAAGTGAAAGGATAATCCAAACAATAGCGATTGTTCTTGATTTTTTAACTTCAGCTTCGCTTTTGATAGCCATAAATCTTACAAGAATGTGAGGCATACCGAAGTAACCCAAAGCCCAGCCAAGGTTTGAAATAATGGAAACCACGCTTACAGGTGAGCCGTCAGCATTTTTCATGAAGTTGAGATAATTCTCAGGATTTTCAACACCGTTTGCAACAAGTGCATCGTGGAAACCTGTGTTGTATGTAAGCATGCCGTAAGCCAAAATCGGAACAGCAAGGATTGCGATAAGCATCATGAAGCCCTGAACCAGGTCGGTAGCACATACAGCCTTAAATCCGCCCATAAATGTGTAAACAAGAATAACAACAGCGGCAACAACAAGACCATAGATATATGTGCTGTTAAATCCATCTGTTGAGCCGTCGGAAAAAACAGTTGCAAAGAGCTTTGCGCCTGAGCTGAAAGCGGATGCCGTGTAAACTGTAAAGAAAATAGTGATAATTACAGATGATACAACCTGGAGAATACCGGTTTTATCGTGGAAACGGTTTTCAAAGTATCCTGGGATTGTCAAAGCGTTGTTAGCTTTGATTGTGTAGCGGCGAAGTCTGCCGGAAACCAAATACCAGTTTAAAACCGTACCAATCAAAAGTCCTATAGCTATCCAGATTTCGCCGGTTCCTGCAATGTAAACGGCGCCGGGAAGACCCATCAAGAGCCAACCGCTCATGTCGGAAGCCTGTGCGGAAAGGGCCGCAGTCCAGCTGCCGAGATTTCTGCCGCCGAGGAAGTAGTCTTCGTTTGTCTTTGTGTTTTTTACATAGACAGCGCCGATGACAATCATAACTACCATATAGACGGCAAATGCGATTAAGATAATAATCTTATCCATTAAACATCTCTCTCCTTAAAAATATTTGTTTTCGGAAAAACACATAATCACATTTTATCAAAAAACTGGTATAATTGCAAATGTTTTTTAATTGTATATGAAGAAAAAAGGAAATAAATCTGAAAAAATGATGAAATAAAAGTCTTAAAAGGATTAAAAAAGCCAATATGCCAAAATCTTATTGATTTACCCAAAGAATGGTTATATAATATAATTAGATAATTATGCAAATGCGGATGTATACATATATATAAATTGTTATTCATCATTATTGCAAGAGGTGTGTATATGAATTTCGTTAAAAGAACATGGACAGAAATAGATATGGACAGAGCCATACATAATTTTAAAACAATTAAAAAAGCGGCTCAGGGCAAAAAGGTTTGCTGTGTTGTAAAAGCTGACGCTTACGGACACGGAGCTGTGGAGCTTGCGGTTATGTATGAACAGCTGGGCGCAGATTTCCTTGCTGTTTCAAATATGGACGAGGGAAAGGAGCTTAGAAAATACGGAATAAGCCTTCCTATACTTATTTTGGGTTATACTCCGTCAATGTGTGCAAAGGAGCTTGCGGAGAATAATTTCTCACAGGCGGTATACGGCACAAAGTATGCTCAAAAGCTGTCCGAGCAGTGTGTTAAATATGGAGTTGAATGTAAGATACATTTAAAAATAGATACAGGCATGAGCAGAATAGGCTTTATGTGCCAGAGCTTCCCAAGAGATGAAAAAAGCATAGAAGAAGCTTATCAGGCGGCGACTCTGCCAAACCTTGTAACCGAGGGCATATTTACCCACTTTGCAGTTTCCGATGAAAGAGAAGAGGGCAAAGAGTTTACATTAAAGCAGTATGATAACTTTGTACATACAGTAAAAAGCCTTGAGGACAGAGGTATAAACTTTGAAATAAGACATTGCGCAAACAGCGGAGCTATTGAGGATTATCCAATGTTTGATATGGATATGGTGAGAGCCGGTATTATTCTTTACGGACTTTCTCCGTCTTCAAAGCTTAAAGACGCTTTGGATATAAAACCTGTTATGAAGCTTGTGACCTGCATTTCATATGTAAAGGAAATAGAAGCAGGAGCAACCGTAAGCTATGGAAGAACATTTACAGCAGATAAAAAGATGAAGATTGCCACAGTTCCCATAGGCTACGCCGACGGATACATAAGAAAATACGGCGAAGAGGGATATATGCTGGTAAACGGCAAAAAGGCAAAAATAATAGGCAGAATTTGTATGGACCAGACAATGCTTGATGTAAGCGGTATTGAGGATGTTAGTATAGGCGATAAGGTTATTGTGTTCGGTGACGGCTCAAAGGGAGAGCCTACAGCAGACGACCTTGCACGCTGGTCGGAAACAATAAATTACGAGGTTATATGTATAATCGGCAAAAGAGTTCCCAGACTTTTTGTAAAAGACGGAAAAATAACGGATGTGATGTATAAATTATGAAATTACTTGCAGTTGACGGAAACAGTATTCTCAACAGAGCTTTTTACGGCGTAAGACCTCTTACAACAAAGGACGGACGTTTTACAAACGCAATATACGGCTTTTTGACAATGCTCAATAAAATAAAAAACGACACAGCGCCTGATTGTGTTGCTATAGCCTTTGACCTTAAAGCGCCAACTTTCAGACACAAGGCGTATTCAGGATATAAAGCCCAGAGAAAGGGAATGCCCCAGGAGCTTGCTTCTCAGCTTCAGCCCCTGAAAGATTTGCTCACACTGCTTGGATATAAGCTTGTAACCTGTGAAGGCTATGAAGCCGACGATATTTTGGGTACTCTTTCCGCAGAATGTGAGAAAGAGGGCTGGGAATGTATTATAGCAACAGGTGACCGTGACAGCTTGCAGCTTGTATCTGACCTTACCACAGTGCGCCTTGCCGCAACAAAGCAGGGAACAGCTACTGCTATTATTTATGATAAGGAAAAAATAATGGAGGACTATGGAGTTTCTCCCCGTGAGCTTATTGAGATAAAGGCAATTCAGGGCGATACATCCGACAATATCCCTGGAGTTGCAGGAATAGGCCCGAAAGGCGCCGGCGACCTTATTAAAAAATACAAAACCGTTGAATATATATATGAGCACCTTGATGAGCTTGATATTAAGGACGGAGTAAGAAAAAAACTGGAAGCCGGCAAGGATAACGCAATTTTGTCAAGAATGCTGGGCGAGATAAACAGAGAAGCACCGATAGACAAAAACCTTGCAGATTACAGCGTTTCCGGAGGCGATGACGAGAAAGCCGCAGATTTTATGGCTGACTTGGAGCTTTTCTCGCTTATCGAAAAAATGGGCTTGAGAAACAGCGGAGTAAAAAAGGAAGAGAAAAAGAAAGAAAAGGAAAAATTAACCTTTAGCGATTGCTTGTCCGAGGATATCGATGTTAAAAATGTTTTCGGCAAAGATGAAAAGGATATTTTTATAACATATATAAAAGAAAGCAAAACATCTCCGGAGTGCATATATGCATGTAACGGTAAAGAGGTGTACAGACTTTCTGTGGAAAAGCTTTCCGATTTCTCACAGCTTGAAAATAAAATAGTAGCCTACAGCAGTAAAGAGATTTATTCTTTCCTTGATAAAAACGGAATAGATAAAAATAATATTATATTTGATATAACATTGGCGGCGTATCTCTTAAATCCCTCATCAACAGACTATTCAGTCATCAGACTGTGCGAGGAATATAAGGTTGAGCCTGCTCAGGTTGATGCAGAAGAGGGCGTTTTGCAGTTTGTATGTGAAAACGGAACATTGCCTGATTTATATGAAAAACTGAAATATGAGATTTCAGACAAAAATCAGGAAAAGCTTATGTATGAAATCGAGCTTCCTTTGTCAAGGGTTTTGGCAAAGATGGAAAACGTGGGCTTTGCCGTGGACAAAGAAGGAATAGAGAATTACGGCAGAGTTATAAATGAAGAAGTTCTTTCCATTCAGAATCAGATTTACGAAGAGGTTGGATATGAGTTCAATATAAACTCGCCAAAACAGTTGGGCGTTGCGCTCTTTGAAAAGCTGGGACTTCCCGCAAAGAAAAAAACAAAGAGCGGCTACAGCACCAACGCTGATGTTTTGGAGGATTTGAGAAAATACCACCCTGTAATAGATATGATTTTAAAATACAGAACACTGGCAAAGCTTAAATCAACTTACTGTGACGGACTTTTAAAGGTTATCGGCGATGACGGAAGAATACACACAAACTTCAATCAGACCGAGACCAGAACAGGAAGAATAAGTTCAACAGAACCAAACCTCCAGAATATTCCTGTTAGAACTGAGATAGGCAGGGAATTAAGAAGATTTTTCTGTGCCAAAGAGGGCTGTGTCCTTGTGGATGCCGACTATTCCCAGATTGAACTGAGAGTTCTTGCAGATATTTCAAAAGATGAAAACATGATGCAGGCGTTTAAGGACAACGAGGATATTCATACAGCTACAGCCTCACAGGTTTTCAATATGCCCAGAGATTTTGTAACTCCAATAATGAGAAGCAGAGCCAAAGCGGTAAACTTCGGAATAGTTTACGGAATAGGTGCTTTTTCACTTTCAAAGGATATAGGTGTTACTACAAAAGAAGCTTCTAACTATATTAAAGCATATCTCAGCCACTACAGCGGCATTGATAAATATATGCATGATGTAACTGAAAAGGCGAAAGAGGACGGCTATGTTGAAACAGTTTTCGGCAGACGCAGATATCTTCCTGAGCTTAAAACAGGCAACCATATAACAAGAGCTTTCGGTGAAAGAGTTGCCAGAAATATGCCTATACAGGGAACAGCGGCGGATATAATCAAAATTGCCATGATAAAGGTTGACAATAGACTTCAGGATGAGGGATTGAAAGCAAAGCTTATTTTGCAGGTTCACGATGAACTAATTGTTGAAGCTCCTGAAGAAGAAAAGGAAAAGGTCAGCGCAATTTTGAAAGAAGAAATGGAAAACGCAGTAAGCCTTTCCGTGCCCCTTATAGCCGATGCGGCTATGGGAAAAACATGGTATGACGCAAAGGGCTGATAACTTGCAAATACTGAATTTTTTAAGAAAGCATAAAACTGCCAAAAGTAAAAAGGTGATGGTAAATATGGCAGAAAGAAAGACAAATATTAAGAATGTAGTTTTTATCTGCACCGGCAACAGCTGCCGCAGCGCAATGGCTGAGGGAATTTTTAAAAAGCTCTGTGCAGAAAAAGGCTATGACATAAAGTGCAGCAGTGCAGGAACTGCCGCTTCCTCCGGATACGGTGCTTCAAAATATGCCATTGAAGCCTGTAAGGAAATCGGTGTGGATATAAGCAGACATAAATCACAGGGTATATACGGTGTAGATTTAAAAGAAGTTGACCTGTTCTGTGTGGTTTCAATGTACCACGCAGATATCCTGATGAGCATGGGAGTTCCTCAGAATAAAATTTTTGTAATGTCAAGGGAAAAGGGCGGAATAACAGACCCGTTCGGCAGTGATCTAAATTTCTACAGAGCTTGCCGTGACGAGATAGTTTCCGTTCTCACAGACCTTTTGGAAAAGCTTTGATATATGAATATAGTTATTGAAAAGGCAAAAGCCTGTAATTTACAGGAAATTGCAGATATTGAAAAAGAAATTTTTTCAACTCCTTGGTCACTTAAAAATATAACGGACACTTTTAAAAATGAAAACAACTGTTTTTTTGTGGCAAAGGATTTGGAAAGCGGCGAAATAGTGGGTCATATCTGTCTTGAAACGGTTTTAGACGAGGGAATTTTGACCTCTATAGCTGTCAAAGAAAAATATCGAAACAAAGGAATAGCCAAAAAGCTTATGGACTCTTTTATAGATGAAGCTAAGAATAGAAATATTGCATTTATAAATTTGGAAGTAAGAGCTTCAAATGCGCCGGCTATTGCTTTGTATGAAAAATATGGTTTTGAAAAAGTGGGTACAAGAAAAAATTATTATTCAAAGCCGACGGAAGACGCCTTGCTTATGATGTTAAATTTTTAACAAATACTAAGGCGCAAAATGAGAGGAAGTGTAATATGAAAATACTTGCAATAGAGTCATCCTGCGATGAAACAGCGGTTGCCGTTGTTGAGGATGGCAGAAAAGTGTTGTCATCGGTGGTGGCAACACAGGTAGAAGAACACAGACTTTACGGTGGAGTTGTGCCTGAAATAGCCTCAAGACGTCACGTTGAAGCTATTGAGGGGGTTACAGCAGAGGCGCTAAATCAAGCCGGTGTGACAATGGATGATATAGAAGCCATTGCGGTGACACATGCCCCGGGACTTATAGGCGCACTGCTTGTAGGCGTAAACTTTGCAAAAGGACTATCTTTCGCAACAGGCAAGCCACTTGTTCCGGTACATCATTTGAGATCTCATATAGCTTCAAACTACATATCCCATCAGGATTTGAAGCCGCCCTTTCTTTGTCTGGTTGTTTCAGGGGGACACAGCCACATTGTCATGGTTGAGGACTATACAAAGATGAAGATAATAGGCAGAACCCGTGACGATGCCGCAGGAGAGGCTTTCGACAAGGCGGCAAGAACAATGGGAATGCCATATCCGGGCGGAATTGCAATGGATAGAGTAGCTGAAAACGGCAATCCTTTAGCTTACAAGCTTCCAAGGCCGACAGTAGACGGTTGTCCCTATGATTTCAGTTTTTCCGGACTTAAAACAGCCATAATAAACTTAATACACAATGCTTCACAAAAAGGGGAGACACTTCCTGTAGAGGACTTGTCAGCGTCTTTCAGATATGCAGTTGTTGACTGTCTTGCCACAAACTTTATTAAAGCGGCAAAAGACTTTAATGTTAAAACATTGGTGACAGCAGGAGGAGTTTCTGCAAACTCACTGCTCAGAAGAAGACTGGAAGAAGACTGCAAAAAGAACGGTTTTGCTCTTTATATGCCCGATAAAAAGCTCTGCGGAGATAACGGGGCAATGGTTGGCTCTCAGGGATATTATGAATATTTAGATAAAAATATTGCAAATCTAAGTCTTAACGCAGTGGCTACACTTCCTATAGATTACAGATAATATTTTGTTTAATACACACGTTAATAGGGTTAATGTTTCGGTAGATACTGATAATTGTAACTAATATTTCTTTTCTATTATCAAAAATAACCATTTGTAAAGATGATATGAAAAGGAAATATTTACAAAGGTTCAACCCTTGAAAATGCAGGATTTAAAATTAAAACGTGCATTTTGTCTTTTGTGATAAGGCGAATTTCACATATTTTTAATGATTTTTATCTATTGCTACTAAAAAAACGGAAGTAAAGTCAGCATAATTCGACCATTATATTGATTGATAAAGATTTGACAATGTGATATAATGTTTAAGGTATAAAAACAAAATTTATATATACTTTTTACCATTTAAAGGTAAACTCTCGAAAGGGGAAACAAAACAATGACAAACAACAAATCAGTTTTGGCTTGGCTTGATGAAATGAAAGCCCTCTTGACACCTGATGAGGTAGTATGGATTGACGGCAGCGAAGAGCAGCTCGAGTCACTCCGTGCACAGGCTTGTTCAACAGGCGAGCTTATTAAACTTAACGAGGAGAAACTTCCAGGCTGCTACCTTCACAGAACTGCTGTGAACGACGTAGCTCGTGTTGAGGACAGAACATTCATCTGCTCAAGAAAAGAAGAGGATGCAGGTCCTACAAACAACTGGAAAGACCCTCAGGAAGCATACAAAATGCTTTTTGATATCGCAAGAGGCAGCTATAAGGGCAGAACAATGTACATCATCCCTTATTCAATGGGCCCAATCGGTTCACCTCTCGCACAGATCGGTATTGAAGTAACAGATTCTATCTATGTTGTACTCAACATGGCTATCATGACCCGTGTTGGTCAGGCTGTTCTTGACGTTCTCGGCGACAGCGAAGACTGGGTTAAAGGACTTCACTCACGCTGCGACATCGACGCAGAGAAGAGATATATCTGCCACTTCCCAGAGGACAACTACATCATCAGCGTTAACTCAGGTTACGGCGGAAACGTTCTCCTCGGCAAGAAGTGCTTCGCTTTGAGAATTGCTTCTTACCTCGGTAAGAACAATCAGTGGATGGCAGAGCACATGCTCATCCTCGGAATTGAGAACCCACAGGGCGAAGTTAAGTATGTATCCGCTGCATTCCCATCAGCTTGCGGTAAGACCAACCTGGCTATGCTCATTCCACCAGAGGGCTATACTTCAAGAGGCTACAAGGTATGGACAGTTGGCGACGATATTGCATGGATGAGAAAGGGCCCAGACGGCAGACTTTATGCAATCAACCCAGAAAACGGCTTCTTCGGCGTTGCTCCTGGTACAAACAAAAAGTCAAACCCAAATGCTCTTGCTTCAACTCAGAAGGGCACAATCTTTACAAACGTTGTTCATAACCTTGATGACAATACAGTTTGGTGGGAAGGCCTTGACAAGAATCCACCAGAGAACGCTGTAAACTGGAAGGGCGAGCCATGGAACGGCAAGACCGCTACAGAGAAGGGCGCACATCCAAACAGCCGTTTCACAGCACCTGCAAAGAACTGCCCATGCATCAGCCCAGAGTTTGACTCAACAGCAGGCGTTCCGATTTCTGCTATCATCTTCGGCGGCAGACGTGCTCAGACAACTCCGCTCGTATATCAGTCAAGAGACTGGAACAACGGTGTATTCGTAGGTTCAATCATGGCTTCCGAGACAACAGCAGCTGCAACAGGCGCAGTAGGTGTTGTTCGTCGTGACCCAATGGCTATGCTCCCATTCTGCGGTTATCACATGGGCGACTACTTCAAGCACTGGATCGAGATGGGCGAAATCCTCGGCGATAAGGCTCCAAAGATCTTCAACGTAAACTGGTTCCGTCTTGACGACGAGGGCAACTTCCTCTGGCCAGGATTCGGCGATAACTTCCGTGTACTCGAGTGGATTATCGACCGTTGCGAGGGCAAGGCAGATGCAGTTGAAACTGCAATCGGTTATGTTCCACATGCAGACGATATCAACCTTGATGGTCTTGATATGGACAAGAAAACTCTCGAAGACATCCTCTATGTTGACAACGCAAAGTGGCTCAAAGAGGCTGAGGGTATCGAGGAATTCTACAAGAAGTTTGGCGACAAGCTCCCAGCAGAGCTCAAGGATCAGCTTAACAGCTTGAAAGAAAGACTTTCAAAGTAATTTATCTTAAGATTACTTTATAATAAACAAAGGCGTATGGTTTTTACCATGCGCCTTTTGTAATATGAAAATTTAAATACAGAAAATAAAACCCTTCCAACCGAATTTAATTGTTCAGTTGGAAGGGTCATTTTAATTAGTTAACAAACAACTTAAAACGATTATCAGCCTTTAATAAGTTTAATCTGAATAAGAGTTGCGTCAATAACAGTGATTTTACCGTCTTTGCTTACATCAGCATACTCTTTATGGAAGCCTGCTGTCTGCTCATATCTTCTTGAAACATAGTTCTGAATCATTGTAGCGTCGTTGATATCAATTCTGTGGTCGCAGTTTACATCTCCGATTTCATATTCCTGACCGCCGTCGGAAGTGAAGTTGAAGGTATATGTCTTCTCAGATGCAACTGAACCGTCCTCAGCTACTACCTTTACAACTGTCTTTCCTGGAACAGAAGTTGCAGGAACAACTGTTACGGAAGCGTTGTTTGTAGCCTCGAATGTAACCTCAGGAGCCTTTCCTGATACAGAAATATTGTATTCTGTAACTGATGGGTCAAACTCTGCGAAATCAGCTCCGCCAACTTTTACGTTGGTAATTTCATATGTAGACTTCTCTACAACTTCCTTACCGTAAAGCTCGATTTCAGTAACACCGATTGACTTATTTGTTCTGCACTTCATGTTTACTCTTACGATGCAGGTTTCAACAGGTTCAAAGGTGATTGTTGTCATTTCACCTGACTTAGCTTCTGGTTTTCCGCCTACATAAGTTACTTCTGTCCAGTTAGCGTCGTCATTGAATGGATGGTCAGCAATGTTTGCAATGTGACCTCTTGGGTTGTTAACGCCGTTAGCAGATTTGCTTGGAAGTTCGAAATCAAGAGGACCTGTGTAGTACTCAATCTTGTAAGACTCTGGAAGCTGAGTTGCTCCGCTGTCGCCTTCTGTAAAGAAGCCTACCTTCATTGTGTCAACATAGTTCTCTTTAACATCGCCTTCATGAGCCATGATAACGCCGACCCAGTCACCGCTTCTTGCAGTTCTCTGCCAGTTACACCAGATGTTCTTGCCCTCGTTATCTGATGTAGCGAAGGAAATACTTCCGTCGTTGAGTTTTTCAACTCTGTCAGTTGAACCGGCTTCATCGTTTGTAAATGAAGCAACTGCGAATGGGAGTTCGTAACCGTTTCTTGTCTGATAGTAGTTAGCACTCTGAGTAAGGTCTGTTTCAGTAACTCTTACCTTTGCTGTAACAGTGTATTCAGACTCGTTTACTGTTGCTTTACCTTCAACTGTTACAATTGTATTGTCCTCAACGTTGAAGTCTTCAGATGTATAGGAGTTCCAAGTAACATTTGCCTTAACGCTTGTACCGTCGCTGTAGTAAGCGTTTACAGTAGCAGGCAATGCAGGAACTACGCCCTTCTGTGTAGCGAGTGTCAATGTGTCAAAGGTTGTGATGTCTTTTACAGTTACAACAGCCTCAGGACGGAGTGTCTGACCTTCAACTGTACCCTGAACCTTAAATGTGCCGTAATCAGCGTAGAGTGACGGGTCAATTTCATCCCATGTAACCTTTACATTTCTTGGGAAGCTGTCTTTTACGTTTGCAACAACATACTCAGGAAGAACAGGAGCCTGGTTAAGCTTTGTTGTTACGTTTACAGGTTCGTAAGATTCAACAACTACTTCAATTTCGCTGTCAGTAATTGTAATAGTAACAGGTTCTGATTTGAATGTGCTGCCCTGATACTCACACTGTGCTTCTAATGTAACTGTACCCTTCTTGACTGCATAGATTTCTTTGTCTGCATTGTTTATAGAAATCTCGCCGCCTTCAGCAGATACCTGATTGATTGTTGCGTTTACTGTGTTTCCGTCAGCCTGTGAACCATCCTCATATACAGCCTTAATTTCATATTTAAGAGTTGCATTTTCAGGTGCGGTTGTTGGATCTACAGTAAGAGTAAGTCCTGTAAGTTTGATAGGTTCTTTCTCGAATGCGATTGTGTAATTGTTTTCTGTTTTTCCGTCCTCAGAAACTACTCTTACGATTGTGTTTCTGTCAATGGACATTGCAGGTACAACAAATACATTTGCATTGTCGCCGGCTTCTGCTGTTATTTCCGGAATATCATAAGGATAAGCAACCGGAATTGTGTAAGAATATGTATCAGGATTGAAGCCCTCAAGAGCCTGACCGTTTACAGAAAGGGAAGTGAGCTTTGCAGTTGTTCCAACGTCAACCTGAGTTCCGGCTGCATATGCTTCAAACTCAATAACACCAACAGGATAGTTATTGTTTCCGCTCTTCTGTGGATAAAGTTCAAGTTTCAATGCTGTTGTATTAACAGGGGTGAATTCAAATCTGTTGATTGCTGAAGCTTTAAAATCAGCCAGTTTACCGATAGACTGATTTTCTACAGGAGTCCAATCTCCGTTTGCATCTTTATAGTAGATTATAGCTTCGCTTGGGAGCTTAGTAGCACTGTCTGTGTAGAAATATACACCTGCTGCACCGATGTACTTGCTCTCACTGAAGTTGAAAATAAGGTAATGACTTGGGTTGCTGTTGCCGAAGCCGCTGCTTGTCCATGTTGTCCATCTGCTGCTAAGGTCATAGCTTCCGTCAACAGTTTTGCTTGCAAGGTCGGTTCCCTGCTGGTAAGAATATTCTACATTAACGCCTCTTGCAACGTTTGTATCAAATACAAACTGGTCGCTGACTCTCAATGTAAGCTTTGCAGTAAGTCCCTCATAGCCCGCAACTTTACCGTTTATTTCAATAGTACCTGTCTGAGCTACGTCTTCTGCTGTGATTTCCTTATCCCATGTTACGTTTGCAGACTTTGTGCTTCCGTCTGAGAAAATAACCTGTACAGTTTTTGGCATTTCCGGAATTACGCCTACAGCTGTTGCAATTGTGCTGTTCAAAATGCCAATAGCGCCTATAGCTGTAATTTCAATTGTAATTTCAGCGCCTGTTTCTGTAACTGTACCCTTTACAACTGTGATGCCTGTTTCAGAAATTTCAGGAATTTCATCCCAAGTAACATCCATCATCTTTGTTGTTACGCCGTCAGCATAAACAGCCTCAACCTGTGAAGGAAGAACAATCTCTTCACCAACTATAGCTGTAATGTTCTTTACGTTGTAACCGAGGATATCTGTAGGTTTAACGCCCTCAGCTGTTGTGTATACAGTTGTGGAATCGCCGTTAAGACCTGAAGAAGCTGCGTTGATTGTGAATGAACCTGCATCCTTTGTGGACTGAACGATAACAAGAGCCTTGCCGTTGAAAGCCTGTCTCTGCCATGTTCCGTTTGTATCCTTGTAACGCTCGTGGCTTGCAGCGTTTCCGTTGTCAACACCAACGATTTTACCGTTGCCGCTGATTGTGAATGTAATGTTGTTGTCGGCTGTAGGAACGAAGTTTCCGTTTTCGTCAACAACGTCAACCTGAATGTAAGAAAGCTCTGTGCCGTCAGCAGCGATAACCTTATCTTCTGCTGTAAGTTTTACAGAAGCTGGGGAAGAGGCGGTTGTTATTGTTTCAACAGCAACCTGTTCTCCGTTTTTGTCGTAAGCAACAGCTGTAAGTGTGCCGGGCTTGTAGTCCATTCTCCACTCAAGCCAGAGGTCACCGTCAGCTGTGCGCTGATACTCGTAATCCTTATTGTCTATAGCGTCAGGATCATCCTTATGAGGTGTAACAGCTATAAATGACTGCTTCTCGCCAACCAGTGTGCCGTAACCTTCCTCTGTGCTTCCTGCTTCCTTGAAGTAAAGTTCAACGGACCTTGCATTTGTATAAACTCTTACAGGAATTTTTCCGTCAGAGCCTGTTACCTTTGCACGTTTTGCTTCATCCTCCCAATTCCAGTGAGGAAGAATATGAACCATTGGATTATCCTCTACAGAAGTCCACTGGCTCTGATAGAGATAATATGAGTCTTTTGCAAAACCAGCTGTATCAACAATACCAAAATAAGAGCTCTTAGGCGGTGTTGTTGTGCTCTGGTTCCAAGGAGTAGGCTCGCCTATGTAGTCAAAACCTGTCCATACGAATTCACCGGCAACGAATTTTCTGTCCTGATGATAAACAAGGCTTTCGTGAGCTGTTCTGCCCCAAGGAACACAGTCGTTATCATAGGAGGACTGCTGGTATTCAGGGTGAGAACCGGAGTCACCTTTCTGAATTACATCAGGATGAGCGTACTCTCCACGGCTGCTTGTAGCTGATGCAACTTCAGAACCGTAAATGAGATAGTCAGGATATGCTTCGTGGAAAGCATCGTATCTGTGCTCACTGTAGTTAAGACCCATTGTATCAATGGTATCGAATACCTGCTGGATGTATGAACCCTGCTGGAGATTGTTGCTTGTGTCACTCATGTTGCTTCTGAGTTTGTCCTCACCGATAGTTGTATATCTGGTGTCGTCCATCTCTTTAGCCCATTTCTGGAGATTTTGAGCAGTTGTCAAGCCGGACTGGGAAGTAGTGTTTCCGATTTCGTTACCAAGTGACCACATAATGATTGAAGGGAAGTTTCTTCCTCTCTTTATCATCTGCTTGAGGTCAAATTCTGCCCAAGTCATATTTGCTCCTGCGTCAGGGTGTGTAGCTTTCTGATTAAAGAAACGACCGTAATCGTAAGTTTTCTTTCCTGTCCATGTGTCGAAAGCTTCTTCGATTACCATAAGTCCCATCTTATCGCAGATTTCCAAAAGCTTGTCATCTGCCGGATTGTGGGTTACACGGATTGCATTTACACCCATATCCTTCATTATCTGCATTTGACGTTCAATTGCAGTATAGTTTGCAACTGCGCCCAAAGCGCCCTGGTCATGGTGCATGCAGACACCGTTGAGTTTAATCCACTCTCCGTTGAGATAGAATCCATTGTCAGTTGTGAATTTTATCCATCTGAAACCAAAACGGCTGAAATATGTATCGACAACATCTTCTCCTACAAGAACTTCTGTTTTAACCTGGTAAAGGTTTGGAGAGTCAACTGACCAAAGCTTAGGTGATGAAACAGTGAGGTCCTGAGTGAAAGAAGAGGTTTTTCCGGCAGCTATTTCCATAGCTTCTGTTGTAGCCGGTTCGTTTACTGCGTTGCCGTCCATATCTACAACCGTGGAACGAACGGATACTGTTGCAGCATCAGCAGTGTCGTTTACTATGTCAGTAACAACATGAGCTGTACCTGTGCCGTTCTGATACTCAGTTTCAATATTTGGTGTTGTAATGTATGTGCCGTATCTGTCAACGTGAACCTTGTCAGTTACTGTCAAATGTACATCTCTGTATATACCGCTGCCGGAATACCAACGGCTTGACTGAAGCTGGTTCACAACTTTTACAGCAATAACGTTTTCTGTTTTTCCATCGCATACTACTTTGTCTGTAATGTCATAGCTAAATGGCATATATCCGTAAGGATAGTTGCCAACATAGGCGCCGTTTACATAGACTGTGCTGTCCATATAAATTCCGCCGAAATCAATTGAAATTTGTTTTCCTGCCATGGACTCAGGTAAAACAAAAGTTTTTCTGTACCAACCGGTACCTCCGTCAAGATAACCGCACTCGGAAGTTGCAGGGGAGCCGTAATCAAAATCAAATTCGATACTCCAGTCGTGGGGAAGGTCAAGTGTTCTCCATGTGGAATCGTCGTAGTCGATTTTTTCTGCTCCGGTATTTTCACCCAGTGCAAATTGCCAGCCTTCATTAAAATTAGTGCTTCTTTCTGTAGGTTCAGCACTCATTCTTACTGAGGCAGCTGTTTGTGGTTTGCTGTCATAGGTTTCTGCGGATGCGGAAATTGCAGCCATAGAAACTATCATAGAAACCGACAGCGATAAAGCCAGTATTTTCTTCATCTGTTCTCCTCCAATCGTTTTTTAGTATAATTAACAGAAATTACTGTCTAATCAAAAAGATTATATCATATTTTCAGCCATTATTCCATACTTTTTTTTGAAATTTGTCACTTTTTATTCAGATTTACAAGATTTATTCTTTTTTATTTTATTTATATTAAAAGGAAATAACAGCAATATCGATAAAACAATTTAAGCTCATGTTTAATAATCATAAAAGTGTTTATAACAAAGCAATAATACAAATCTGGCAGAAATTACTGCAATAAAGAAAATAAATTAAAAAATAAAAAGAAAAGATTAAATTGAGTTTAATTAGCGGACGGCTGTTGACAACTATGCTTTAAAATAGTATATTTATAATTGTATTATTGCGAGAAATAAACATCCTGTTTCTCGTGTGATCAATTTTAATGGACTCTTTTAATCGCTGTGCTGTTTTAATACTGACGGCGTTATGAATTACATCATAAAAAGGCAGGAGAGAAGATTATGAAAATAACTAATGAAATTTTGTATGTGGGTGTTAATGACCACGATGTGGACCTGTTTGAGGGTCAGTATGTAGTGCCTAACGGTATGTCGTACAATTCTTATCTTATTAAAGACGATAAGATCGCAGTAATGGATACAGTTGATGCGAGCTTTACCCATGAATGGCTTGATAACATTGCTGATGCACTTGAAGGCCGCAAGCCTGATTACCTTATTATTCAGCATATGGAGCCTGACCATTCCGCTAACATTATGAACTTTATGGAAACATATCCAGAGGCTACTATTGTTGCAACTCAGAAAGCATTTGCAATGATGGACTGCTTCTTTGAAAATCTCACTGGTGAGAGAATTATTGCAAAAGAGGGCGACACACTTTCCCTTGGAAAACACGTGCTCACTTTTGTTTTTGCTCCAATGGTACACTGGCCAGAGGTTATGGTTACATATGATGTAACAGAAAAAGTACTGTTCTCAGCAGACGGCTTCGGAAAATTCGGTGCTTTGGACACTAACGAGCCTTGGGACGATGAGTCACGCCGTTACTTTATCGGTATCGTAGGCAAATACGGCGCACAGGTACAGGCTCTCCTTAAAAAGGCTGCAGGTCTTGAGATTTCCACAATCTGCCCGCTGCACGGCCCGGTTCTCACAGAAAATCTTGGACATTACCTCAAACTTTATGATACATGGTCATCTTACAGTGTTGAAACTGACGGTATAGTAATCGCTTATACATCTGTTTATGGTCATACAAAGAAAGCTGTTGAGATTCTTACAGAAAAACTCAGAACAAAGGGCTGTCCAAATGTTGTTGTTCACGACTTGGCAAGAACAGATATGTCACTTGCAGTTGCAGACGCTTTCAGATACGGAAAACTTGTTTTGGCTACAACAACATATAACGCAGAAATCTTCCCGTTCATGAGAGAGTATATTGACCACCTTACAGAGCGCAATTTCCAGAAGCGCACAATCGGTCTTATCGAAAACGGTTCATGGGCACCTCTTGCCGCTAAGATTATGAAGGGCAAGTTTGAGAAGAGCAAGGACATCACATGGCTTGATACAACAGTTAAGATTAAGTCTGCTGTTAATAAGGAAAATCTTGACCAGCTCGAAGCAATGGCAGAAGAGCTTTGCAAAGACTATATCGCAAGATCAGACGATAAAGCCAATAAGAACGACATGACAGCACTTTTCAAAATTGGTTACGGTCTTTATGTTGTTACATCAAATGACGGCAGAAAGGACAATGGACTTATCGTTAATGCTGTTTCACAGGTTACAGATTCTCCTAACCGTGTAGCTGTTACAATAAATAAGGCTAACTATTCACACCATGTTATTAAGCAGACAGGTAAAATGAACCTCAACTGCCTTTCTGTTGAAGCACCTTTCAAGGTATTTGAAAACTTTGGCTTCCACAGCGGCAGAAGCGTAGATAAGTTTGAAAACTGGGAGTCATACCGTTCAGATAACGGCCTTGTTTTCCTGCCTCACTATATCAATGCTTTCATGTCTTTGGAAGTTGAGCAGTACATTGACCTTGACTCACACGGAATGTTCATCTGCCGTGTAACAGAGGCTCGTGTTATCAATGATAAGGAAACAATGACATATACATATTACCTTGAGAACGTTAAGCCAAAGCCAGAAACAGAGGGCAAAAAAGGCTTTGTATGCAAAATCTGCGGATATGTATATGAGGGAGACGAGCTTCCAGAGGATTTCATTTGCCCGCTTTGCAAACACGGCGCAGCAGATTTTGAGCCAATCGAAAACTAATATGTAATTAGCAAATAAGAATTATTTTGTATAATCGTACCCCGAGAGAGTGAAAACTTTCTCGGGGTGTATTTTTTTTGTGAATTTAGCATTGACAGTAATTAGCTATTTAGCTATAATAGAAAATAGAAGAGAGGTGATAGCATGAGCGAAGATTTTTTTCATGCTTTGGCAAGTCCATACAGACGTGAGATAATAAAGCTTTTAAAATGGAAAAACATGAATGCCGGAGAAATTGCTGAACATTTTGATATATCTCAGCCATCAATTTCAAGACATTTGGATGTTCTAAAACACGCAGAGATTGTCACTTCAGAACGAAAGGGAAATCAGATTATTTATTCTCTCAATCTGTCTGTAATGCAGGAAATGTATATAAAGTTATCGGAGCTTTTAAGTTTCGGAGGAGATGAAAAAGTCAATGAAACAAAATAAAATAAGATTGATTATAGTATCTCTCGAATTTGCAGGACTTTTCGCATCACTGGCATTTAGAAATACCATTTTGTCAATGGTTCTTCTGGCTATATGCACAGTGTCATGCATGTTAATATTGTATTTTAATCTGGGTAAGCTGACGCCGTCCATTTCCGAAAGCAATCCCAAAATGAAAACATTGAAAAAGGTCACCTTGTTCAATACAGGACTGCTGATTGCCTGCGGAGCTGCCGTATTGCTGGACTATACAGAAATAATATCAATTCCCGTTGAAAACCAAAAATATCTTGCGGCTTTCATCATTATAGTTGTAATAGTTTTTACCGGAAATATGTCTCCTAAGCTGCCTTTCAGCAGACATACGGGACTCAGGCTTCCATGGACAGTTATGGACGAGGAAACCTGGATAGTGGCTCACAGAATTATCGGGTACTTAGCTTTTCCGTTGGTTTTGCTTTATCTCGCAGGAATGTTTATTGTAGAAGATTTTGAAATCCTTACAGGTATAATTGTAGCTTTATGGATTGGAATACCCTCGGTTTACTCCTACATTTTCTATTATAAAAAGACCCACGGCAAACTGTAATACCTTCATACCTCAGCATTGAAAGTCAAGATACTTTTTTCTTATACATATATAATAGGCTCACAGGAGAGGAAGTGAAAAGATGGATTGGATTACAGGTATTCAGCGAGCTATTGACTACATCGAAGAACATATAACCGACAAAATCGACTATGAAGAGGTTGGGAAGTGCGCATACTCATCAAGTTTTCATTTTCAGAGAGTTTTTTCTGTTATATGCGGATATACAGTAGGGGAATATGTGAGAAACCGCCGTTTGTCTTTGGCAGGGGAGGAACTTGCAAATCAAAAATCAAAGATAATTGATGTTGCGCTGAAATACGGCTACAGCACACCCGAGAGCTTTTCCCGTGCATTTACCAAGTTTCACGGAGTTATGCCCAATCAGGTAAAAAGCGGTGCAACGCTAAAATCCTTTTCACGCCTTTCCGTAAAACTAACATTGAGCGGAGGTTCTATTATGAATTACAGAATTGAGAAAAAAGAGGCTTTTAATGTACTTTTAAAGAAAAAGCGTTTTGAAAAGCAGGAGGAAATGACAACGGAGAAGATTGCGGATTTTTGGAAAGAGTGTACTCAGGATGGTACAATAGAAAAAATCTGCGGTCATATCTCCAAGAATAACATTTTTAAAAACTGCATTTTGGGAATAAGCTTTGACGATAACAGCAAATATGATTTCCCCTATGGAATAGGAACCCACTGTGAGCCGGACGCAAAAGAGGAAGGCTTTGAAGTGGTAACAATTCCGGAAAACACCTTTGTGGTATTCCAGTGCGTTGGAGTGATGCCGGAGGCATTTAAAAAGGTATATAAATATATCTGTACAGAATTCTTTCCGGCAAGTGAATACCAGCCCTGCGGCATAGAAATAGAAGCTTACCCGTCAGCGGACGTAAAAAATCCCCAATACACCTGCGAAATCTGGATTGCAGTGACTAAAAAATAATTAAATACGCCGAAATCACAGCTTTGTTAGAATGTGATTTCGGCGTTATTTTATTTTGCGGAGAGTCCATCCTGTAAATACTCAAGAAATTTTTCTGCTGATTTTGAGAAGGCTTTGTGTTTTTTCCAGGCAATAATTGTGTCAGCTTTTATTTCAGGCTCCAAAGGTCTGAAACACAGTCGGCTGTTTCCGGTGGTGTTTATAAGTCCATCTATGGCTAAAGCGCAGCCTATTCCTTCATCAACCATTACAGATGCGTTGTATATCAAATTATATGTGCCGATTATATTGAGTTTATCAAAAGAATAGCCCAGCCAGCCGGCAAGTTCATTTTGTATGAGAGCTTGTCTTGAACAAAGTATAGGAATTTTAGCTATGTCTTTGGGAGAGATAGTTTTATTTTGGGCAAGAGGACAGTCCTTTCTCATAAGTAAGCCCCATGTATCGAAGGATTTAAGCTTTAAATAGTTATATTTTTTTAAATCTGTAAGGCCGACAAATACTCCGAAATCTATTAAACCCTTATCAAGGCGTTCCTCAATATCCTCTCCGTTGCCGCTGAACATGTGAAATCTGATTTGAGGATATTTAATAGAGAGGCTTTTGATTGTTTGGGCGATAAAATGCATAGACTGGGTTTCTCCTCCGCCTATGTAGATTTCGCCGCCCACAATATCATCCTGCATTTTTATTTCGGACTCGGTTTTATTTGCAAGTTCTACTATTTCAGCGGCACGCTTTTTAAGAAATACTCCTTCTTCGGTGAGGGTTATTTTTCTTTTACCACGAATAAAAAGCTTTTTGCCCAGCTCATCTTCTAAATCCATAAGCTGTTTTGAAAGTGTGGGCTGTGTAATGTGAAGCTTTTCTGCGGCGGCGGTTATATTTTCTTCTCTTGCAACAGCGAGAAAATATTTAAGCACTCTAAGTTCCATATTATCACCTCTATGAGGAAATTATAACTTTTTATTATCATAACTGTCAACTATGGTAAAGTATAATTTATAAGTATTTGCTATTTTTGAAAATCATAATATAATTATATTATAGAAATAATTTATGGAAGCTTGGTGGGATATATGGATTTAAAGGAATATTTGTCAAGATTAAATTCAGGAGAATATATTAAAGCCGGTTCTCCTGTACATCAGTTTATGCACGGTGTATCTCAGGAGGCTTTAAAGCTTACAGCAAAGCTTAACAGCGGCTACCATGATCCGCAGGAGATAAGAGAAATCTTTTCTGAGATTATAGGAAAACCGGTTGATGAAACTTTTGCAATGTTTCCGCCTTTTTATACTGACTGCGGAAAGAATATTACAATAGGAAAAAATGTGTTTATAAATATGGGATGTAAATTCCAAGACCAGGGCGGCATTTTTATAGACGACGGAGCGTTGATAGGGCACAATGTGGTGCTTGCCACCTTAAATCACGATATGAATCCGGAGACCAGGCATGATATGATACCAAAGCCTATTCATATAGGAAAAAATGTTTGGATAGGTTCAAATTCCACCATTTTGTCCGGCGTTACAATAGGCGACGGAGCAATAGTAGCCGCCGGAGCAGTGGTGACGAAGGATGTTGAAAAAAATACTGTGGTAGGCGGAGTTCCTGCTAAGTTTATAAAAAAGTGTGACGAATGATTTTTTAAGAAAGGTTGATACAAATGAAAAAGGTACTTATTATTTCTACAAGCTTGAGAAGAAACAGCAATTCCGATTATATAGCCAGAGAGTTTGAAAGAGGTGCAAAGGATGCAGGCAATGAGGTTGAATTTATTTCTTTAATAGGAAAGAAAATTGATTTTTGTATTGGCTGTCTTTCCTGCCAATTAACACAGGAGTGTGTAATAAAAGATGACGCAAATGAGATTGCTGAAAAGGTAAAAAATGCAGACGTGGTTGTTTATGCAACACCGGTTTATTATTATGAAATGTCAGGACAGATGAAAACTCTTATTGACAGAATGAACTGTCTTTTTCCAAGCGATTATAAATTCCGTGATGTTTACCTTTTGGCGGCTTCTGCCGAGGATGAAGAAAGCGCAATGGACGGAGCTGTAAAAGGAGTGCAGGGTTGGGTTGACTGCTTTGAAAAAGCAACCCTTGCCGGGGTAATCAGAGGAACAGGACTTACAGAAACCGGAGAAGCCAAAAAAGATGAAGAAATTCTTAAAAAAGCCTATGAAATGGGTAAGAGCGTTTGATATGAAAAAGATTTTTATTTTGCTGTTAAGCCTGTTAATTGTTATTTTGTCAGCTTGCTCAGTTTCCGATAATAATCTTACGGAAGAATCTTTAACAACGGATATTGTTTTGACAGAAGAACATACGACTGAAATTCAGTCTGAAGAAATGACGGAACCAACAGGAAATGAAACCTTCGAAACAACACAGACTGAAACACAGGGGGATGAAGAAACAATGACTGATATTAAAGTTACAGTTAACGGAAGTGTTTTTAACGCTAAAATATACAATGACTCTCCCTGTGCACAGCAGTTGTTAAGTAAATTCCCTCTTACAGTCACTATGAGTGAGCTTAATGGAAACGAAAAGTATTACAGATTTTCTGAAAGCTTTCAGTCAAATCCGGAAAACGTGGGAAGTATAAACACCGGCGACATTATGCTGTATCAGTCGGACTATTTGGTTCTGTTTTATGAATCACACAATACCTCATATACATATACAAGAATTGGTTATATAACAGACACCACAGGCTTAAAAGAAGCGGTGGGCACCGGAAATCCAACGGTTACTTTTGAAATAGAATAGTTGCCGTAGTTGATTTTTAAATTTGTATGTAGTATAATCGATACATAAATTGATGATTGGAGTTGAAAAGATGCGTAATTTTTCTTGCTGATTTTTGGTATGTCAGATTTAAGCGGTTTAGCCGCTGTTTTGTAATATCTATTATGCAGGAAAATTATGCCTTTTCAACTTTTTGTTTTAAATAAAGTCTTCGGATACTTTGTTTTTCTATGGTTGCAAGGGTTATTTTTCCTTGCAGCCATTTTTATTTTAAAGGAGGACAAAGAATGTCGCTGATTGATGTAAAAAATCTCACTTTTTCCTATGACGGAAGTTTTGATAATGTTTTTGAAAATGTTAGTTTTCAAATAGACACTGATTGGAAAATAGGATTTACGGGAAGAAACGGAAGGGGAAAAACTACCTTCTTAAAACTTTTGATGGGCAGCTATGAATATACCGGTACAATAAATTCTTCTGTGAATTTTGAATATTTTCCTTTTGAGGTGGAAAACACAGCTCTTAATGGAATAGAGATTGCCGAAAGCTTATACTCGGATTTCATGCTTTGGGAGCTTGAATACGAGCTTAATAAGCTGGAAACAGACAGTGAAATATTGTACCGACCTTTCTCTACGCTTTCAAAAGGAGAGCAGACAAAGCTTATGCTTGCGGTTTTGTTTATTAAGGAAAACAGTTTTCTTCTTATTGATGAGCCTACAAATCACTTGGACTTAAAAGGCAGAGAATCTGTGAGCAGATATTTAAAAGGAAAGAAAGGATTTATACTTGTATCCCATGACAGAAAATTTCTTGACGGATGCGTTGACCATATTCTTTCGATTAACAGAAGTGATATCGAAATATTTAAGGGAAATTTTTCTTCCTGGTATGAATACAAGGAGAAACGTGATTTAAAGGAGCTTGCGGAAAATGATAGGCTGAAAAAACAGATAAAAAGCTTTTCGGAAAGTGCCGCAGAAAAATCAGCCTGGTCAAATAAAGTTGAAAATACAAAATACGGCACCAAAAATTCCGGACTGCGGCCTGATCGAGGATTTATTGGTCATAAAGCCGCTAAAATGGCTAAGCGCTCAAAAGCTGTAAAAAGGAACATGGAAAACGCTATTGAAGAAAAATCCAAGCTTTTGAAAAATATAGAAAAAAGTGAGGATTTGAAAATAGAACAGCTTGAATACCACAGCAAAAATCTATTGACATTAAAAGATGTAAGCCTTTATTACGGAGATACAAAAGTGTGCGGGAATATTACTTTCAACGTGGAAAAAGGCGACAGGGTAGCTGTTTTAGGAAAAAACGGAAGCGGTAAATCAACTCTTTTAAAGCTTATAGCTTTTGGAAATATTTCTTATAAAGGCACATTTATAAAGGGAAGTCAACTGAAAATATCGTATGTATCGCAGGACACTTCATTTTTACGAGGAAATTTGAAAAACTTTGCTTTTGAAAATAATATAGATGAAAGTTTGTTTATGGCGATTTTGAGAAAACTTGATTTTTCAAGGGAACAGTTTAATAAAAATCTGGAGAGCTTTAGCCAAGGTCAAAAGAAAAAAGTTTTAATAGCCAAGAGCTTGTGTGAAAAAGCCCATTTTCTTGTATGGGATGAACCGCTGAATTATATTGATGTTATATCAAGAATACAAATAGAAAATTTACTTTTAAATTTTAAACCCACGATTATTTTTGTAGAGCACGACAAGGAATTTTATGACAGTATATCAACAAAGCAGGTGTTCATTTAAACTGATAAGTTGTACTTTTTATATTTATGTGATATTATTTTAAAGGTGAATTATATGGAGTGGACGGAAGAAGTAAAAAATAAGCTTAAAAGGAAAAATCAGATTTTGTTTTCAAAGGACAGCGAATGTTTTAGTGAACTAAAATTTTTAATAGAACAGCAAAACCACAGAACAATGGCTTTGTGGGCGCTTGAGCTTTCCGAAGAAGCCGTAAGAGTTTTGGAAGAAAAGTATCCGGATGAAACAAGGCCGAGAGAAGCACTAAATGCCTCAAAACTTTGGGCTTTTGGAGAAATACGCATGAGAGAGGCTCAGAGAAAAATCCTTGACTGCCATGGTTTTGCTAAAGAAATAGACTCTTTAGAAGATATAGCACTTTGTCATGCGGTAGGACAGGGATGCGCAGTCGTCCATACAGCCGGTCATGCTATGGGTTTTCCTATGTATGAGCTTACCGCAATAGTGAGAAAGTACGGAATAGAAACCGCAAAAGAAGCTGTGGAAAACAGAATAATGTACTATGTGGAAAGACTTATATACTGGAGTCAGCAGGAGCCTTCATATAAAGGCAAATGGGCAGATTTTATGCTTAAATAACATAGGTGAAAGCTATGAATATAGAAATAAGAAGGTACAAGACAACAGACTGTGAGAAAACTGCAAAGCTTTTTTATGAAACGGTTCACAGTGTAAATGCAAGGGATTACACAGAAGAGCAGCTGGACGTATGGGCGTCTAAGGATATTGACTTTGAAAAATGGAATAAGGTGTTTTTGGATAGCTTATCTATAGTTGCTGTGTGTGAAAATATAATTGCAGGTTTTGGAAATATTGATGAAACCGGTTATCTTGACAGGCTTTATGTTCATAAGGATTATCAGGGAAAAGGAATAGGAGAAAAGATTTGCAAAACCTTAGAGGGATTTGTAAAATCTGAAAAAATCAGTGTGTACGCCTCAATAACTGCAAAGCCGTTTTTTGAAAAGCAAGGATACAGAGTTATCAGAGAAAATACGGTGGAACGCAAAGGTATTTTGTTAAAAAATTATTATATGGAAAAGAGGATTTCAATGCTTGCCTATACATATGAAGACAGCGGAAAATTTGTATTAAAGGAAAAACAGGTTCCGAAAATTTTAAATGACCGTGACGCAATAGTAAAGGTCACATTGGGCAGTATCTGTTCCAGCGATATACATATAAAACACGGTTCTGTTCCGAAAGCGGTTAAAGGAATAACCGTGGGACATGAAATGGTTGGAATAGTGGAGGAATTAGGCTCGCAGGTTAAAAACTTAAAAATAGGCGACCGAGTGGCTGTGAATGTTGAAACATTCTGCGGAGATTGTTTTTTCTGTAAAAACGGTTTTGTAAACAATTGCACCGATAAAAACGGCGGATGGGCGTTGGGCTGTAGAATCGACGGAGGACAGGCAGAATATGTGAGAGTTCCTTTTGCCGATACCGGCCTTACAAAAATTCCCGATAATGTAACAGATGAGCAAGCACTTTTTACAGGAGATATTTTAGCTACAGGATTTTGGGCGGTAAGAATTGCGGATATTAAGCCTCAGGACACAGTTCTGATTATCGGAGCAGGCCCTACAGGAATTTGCACTATGCTGTGCGCAATGCTAAAAAATCCCGGTAAAATCATTGTTTGCGAAAATGACAGCGGCAGAATAGAATTTATGAAAAAGAACTATCCACAGGTTATAACAGTAACTCCTGACAAGCTTAAAGATACAGTTATTGAAAACAGCAGTCATGGAGGAGCTGATGTGGTTTTCGAGGTTGCAGGAATAAAGGATACATTTAAAATGGCATGGGAATGTGCAAGACCTAACGCTAATGTTATTATTGTGGCTTTGTATGATGAACCTCAAGTGTTGCCGCTTCCTGATATGTACGGTAAAAATCTTACATTTAAAACAGGCGGAGTGGACGGATGCGACTGTGAAGAAATACTCAGTTTAATAGAACAGGGTAAAATAGACACAACACCCCTTATTACACACACTTACAGCTTAAAAGATATTGAAAAAGCCTACGAGCTGTTTGAGAATAAAAAAGACGGAGTTATGAAAGTGGCGATAAAACCATAAAGGAAGAGATGAAATGACAGAAAGAAAAACAATACAGGTTGTGGCGGCATTGATATATGATCCGAGCACTGAGAAAATCATGATTTGCCAAAGACCTGAAAATAAAGACAGAGGACTTTTATGGGAGTTTCCCGGAGGAAAAGTAGAAAAAGGTGAAAGCAAGGAACAAGCCTTAATTAGAGAGTGTTTAGAGGAACTTTCAGTTGAAATTCTTCCTAAGGAAATTTATGCTTCCTTAGTACACGATTACCCGGATATAAAGATTGAGCTTACACTGTTTAAGGCGGTAATAGTTTCCGGAGAGCCTAAAAAGCTGGAACACAATGATATAAAATGGGTTTATCCATGGGAAGCGTCAAAATATGATTTTTGTCCGGCGGATAAGGAGATATTGGAAAGACTTAAAAGGGAAAATATAAAATAATTTGTAGAAAAACAGTAAATGGTATAAATTTTCTCGAAAAACCTGTTTCAAATATGTCTGTAATATGGTATAATAATAATTACGACTGATAGAAATGAGGAACTTTATGAGAAAAATTATTGGTTTGTGGAACAGAGTAAGTCTTGTAAAGAGGATAATAGTCGGTTTGATTATCGGTATACTTTTAGGACTGTTTTTCCCTCAGCTTACTTTTTTATCCACTCTCGGAGATTTATTTGTAGGTGCACTGAAAGCTGTAGCGCCGCTTCTGGTGCTTTTCTTGGTTATGAGTGCGCTTTCCAGAAACAAGCAGGGCAAAAAGACAAATATGAAGAGAATTATTTTCCTTTATATTCTTGGAACCCTCATAGCGGGAAGCATCGCAGTTATAGCAAGCTTTATTTTCCCGATACAGCTAAAACTTGGGGAAACAGCCTCAAGTGTCGCTCCGCCGGGGGGAATTAACGAGGTTTTGAAGACTTTGCTTATGAACATAGTATCAAACCCCGTTGACGCCTTGGTAAATGCAAACTACATTGGAATACTGACATGGGCAGTGCTTTTGGGAATTGCTTTGAAGAAAGCTTCTCAGGGTACAAAGAATGCCATCGAGAACATAGCCGACGCCCTTTCACAGATAGTAAAATGGGTAATCAGTTTGGCTCCTTTCGGTGTTATGGGACTGGTTTTTAATACCATTTCAACTCAGGGAATAGGTTCTCTTGTAGATTACGGAAAGCTCATAGCTTTGTTGGTTGGTGTTATGGCTTTTATCGCTTTGGTGGTAAACCCCATAATTGTATTTATAGGAATAAGAAAAAATCCTTATCCGTTGGTTTTCAAATGTCTTAAGGACAGCGGAATTACAGCGTTCTTTACAAGAAGCTCTGCTGCAAACATTCCTGTAAATATGAAGCTGTGCGAGGAGCTTGAACTTGACGAGGATACATACGCTGTATCAATCCCACTTGGCGCCACAATAAATATGGGCGGCGCAGCTGTTACAATTTCAGTTTTGACACTTGCTGCAGCAAATACATTAGGAATAAACGTTGATATAGGCTCTGCGATTATACTCAGTATTCTTTCAGCTGTAAGCGCCTGCGGAGCTTCCGGAGTTGCCGGAGGTTCACTGCTGCTGGTTCCCCTTGCATGCAGTCTTTTCGGAATACCAAACGATATTGCAATGCAGGTTGTTGGAGCAGGCTTTGTAGTTGGAGTAATTCAGGACTCCTGCGAAACAGCTTTGAATTCTTCAACAGATGTTCTTTACACAGCGGTTGCGGAATTGTCCAAAAGAAGAAAGAATACAGATAAACCTAAAAAATTAAAAAGTGAAAATTAAGATACTTTTATAAGCTACATAAAAGCAGATACATGGATATTGTTCATGTATCTGCTTTTTTAATTTACATAATTAAATTATTGTATTGCATATTACACAAAAAAATTACTTATATTTTGGATTGGCGTATTGCATATATAATGTTTTTCATGTTGAATTGTAAAAATTAGAATGTTATAATATTTTTAAGGTACAAGTACAATTATTTGGAATTTTTTTGATTATATTTTTGTTTTTTAAAATTACAAAAAACTATAATAAAAAAGGAAATCTGGCTAATATGCTTGTATGCGTGAAAAAACAAATAAAAGGAGGACACAAAATGAAGAAAATACAAAGAAAAGCAACGGAGAAAGTGTGTTTTAAAGGATTTAGCAAACGCATTATAAGTCTGTTGTGTGCGTGGATGCTGTTGGTTACGGCGGCAACGTCTGTTGCGGTTTCCGCAGTTGAAACACCGAACGGAGAAGAACCGTATCTTAAAAACCTTATAATTGATAAGGTTTACGAGCTCACTCCCACAGAAGCTTATCCTGACGGTGTTAAGCCAAACGACACGGGATTTGCTCCAGAGGTAACAAGTTACACAGGAACAGCGTATAATTCGGTAAACTCCATACAGGTTTATCCATTTGCATCATCTGAAGATGCTAAGGTAACTGTTAATGGCGAATCCTTGAACAGCAGTGGCTATGTACAGATGGATGTATCTGATCTTGGCGAACATAACATAGTTGTTAATGTGTCACAGGGAGACAAATCTAAGACCTACACAGTTAATGTAATAAAGGTTAATTCTGACTATCGTGGACGTACAGCTATTGTAAACAATGAAAAGATAATGAATGATCTTTCAGTTGAAACAGCTGTAGGCGACCAGGCAAAGCTTATGGAAATTCTGAAAAAGGATTATCTTGTTATTTTGCCAGAAAGCAGTAAAGCTGATGGTTCATATGTAGACACAAGTGAGTCTTACTGGGAAGTAGAGGCTTCTAAGCTGCCTGACGGACAGGGAACAAAAGCCCCAACAACTCTTTTCACAGTTGATCTCGGTGATGTGTACAGTATAAGCCGTATACGTGCAGCTTTCGGTCCTTCAAATCTTGGCTTGGGACAGAATAAAGTCAAAATATCTGTCAGCGCAGATGGTCAGAAATGGGAAACTCCTGTAACAAAGGGAAATATGTGCACAGGTGTACAGTATCATCAGAATGTTGTAAGATATGAACTCGGTGTATCTTATGATACCCGATACATAAAATTTGAAGTTACAAACTGGCAGTATTCCAACAAAAATCTCCGTATGTATCAGTTTATGATATATACAGATTCAGCTGATGTTCCGGAAAAGCAGCCGGCACCAGAGGGCGGAGATGTCCCTTATGAGCATGAGGAACAGCATCAGTATATAGCAAGCGGTCAGGCAACAGTTATAGAACGTGGTTTACCTATGCTTGGCTGGACTCCAAGTGAGGGATACGGACGTGGAACACCTACAGTAGAAGAGTCAGAGCAGTTTGGTTATGACGGTCCGCTTTTCTATGACCCTGATTTTGGAAATTCAGATTATATGCTTTATAATCCTGATTCACTTTGGGGTATTGCAAAGGCTCCTTTTGGCGGCAACAATATGTCAAGTGCCGGTGAGCCTACTGACTTTATTCCGGAATCCATGAAGGATTATATTTATAATGCAATCAGCTTCTGTTTCGGTGACGAGGGATACTACAGCAGAAGTGAAGCTGAAGCTTTCGGAAAATGGTTTGATTGGACACGTGAAAATTATCCGGGAGTTATTCTCCATACAAACCAGTTCCCGAATCAGTGGAATGAGTCAAATCTCCGAGAATATATGGAAATAGCAGAACCTGACATGCTCACATGGGACGACTATTACGGTGACAGTTCTTGGGCTAATCCTTCAAGTATAAACCTTTCTGCTGAGAATGTTCAGAAAGCTGCAGCCCGCAAATTGCTGAACCTTCCAACATGGAATCTTTATCGCAAGCTTGCATCAGGCGGAAATGACGGCACAGGAAGCAAGCCTATAATGTTTGGTCAGTATCTTGATGCATTTGCATTTAACCATTCACAGTCAAATAAGAATTTGGTTGTAAATACATCTTTGATTTCAGGTATGAAATGGCTCAATTTCTTCCGTGTTGAATATCAGTTTGACCGTTCATATTTCTGGGATGAAGACGGAACACCTACCCGTGGACTTTTGGAATGGGGAGAAATTATTGACAGAGTACATGCCATAGATGACCAGCTCACACGTTTGAACAGTGACTGGATTATGGTAAAAGTTGGAGAACTGGGAGCAGATGATTCTGCATCAACAGACGGCTTTAACCGCAGCAATTTTGACGCAGAGGAAAGCCAGCTTAAAAACAAGGAATATGGTCTTAAGGATGTGTCAATGGTAAGCCTTTCCGATACACATGACGGTTTGACCGGAGATGTTCTTTTGGGATACTTTGACACACTGCCAGGTCTTTATGAAAGCGAGATAGCGGAGTACTTTGCAGGTGCAACAGCTCCAAAAGCATTTATGGTAATGAATGGATTGGTAGCAGGACAGGCTGAACGCTACAATCAGTTTAATATTACAGCACGTGAGGCAGGTTCTTCCGATAATACCCGTCAGGAAATCACAATTACAGTTGACCCGTCCTTTATGGGTTATGACTTGTATGAGGTTGATAAGGACAATAACGGAGAACTTAAAAAGGTAGCTGTTGATGAAAACGGACAGTTTACAATAGTATTGGGCGGCGGCGAAGCAAATCTCTATTTCTGGAAGCTTGACGCTAAAGCTACATCAACACCGGCAGCAGCTGAAGGCATGTACGCTTCATTTGCATTTGATAATCACAATGAAACATATTGGCAGCCATCAGCAGAGGCTGAAACATACAGCCTTGAAAACAGCTTCGATGAAAGCCGTTTTTATGAGGTTACAATAACTGAAAAGGGAAATAATATCACATCAATCGCTGTATACTATAAAAATAGTGACAATCAGTGGGTATCTCTGGGAGATATGGCACATGCAGATAGTGCATGGACATTTAACTCAGAAGAACTCGTTAAGACAACAGCCTTAAAGTTTGAGGTTACATCAAATGGTTTACCGGCAATTTATGGCGTTGACAGCAATTTGGAAATCGTTGACCCTAATAAGGTGAATGTAGTTACCGTAAACGACAACACAATGGGTGACGGTTTGTTCTGTTTTGATTATGACTCTTTGTGGTCTTACCGTGAAACAGAGTCCAATAAGTCAGCCGTTACATATTATCCTTTGGAAAATGACGGTCACTTCTCCAACTGGACAGGCGCAAAGGCAACATTCAAATTCTATGGAACAAAAGTAGAGCTCAAGCTCAGAAGTGATCAGGCAAGCAACATCAGAGCGAGAGTTGTAGATGAAAACGGTGAAGTTATTACATGGAAAACCGGCTCAGGTGCAAGCCTTATATTTGACGGCTTGGAGCAGGGAGTATATACTCTTGAAATTGAAAAGCTTAACAATAATCAGGCAGGTATTGACGGAGCAACTGTAACATATAAAGGAGAGGTTCCGGAAGATATCCTCAATGAATACAATGCAGGAACTAAGGCTGTTCAGATTTATATCAATCAGAATGTAACAGACGAAAATGAAGAAAACAGATTTGAATACACTCCTGCTTTGACAATAAGCAAGCAGATAGGAACAGATAATTCTGGATTTAATGCTGACGCTGATGAGAACAGCAACTGGGTTGAGCATATACAGAATGCAATGTATCAGAATCTGGGATTTGCAAGAACAAAGGCAGACGGCGCAAGCTACACAATTCATTTCAAGGGAACCGGCGTTCAGCTCTACGGCGGAATTACTCCAATGGGAGATACATCAACCAGCGGTCAGTATGGAAAATTGACATTTGAACTTGACGGTGAAGTTGTTGAACCTCAGACAATTGATACTTCAAAGCTTGGAACAAATGGTAAAATTTCCGCACGCATGTGGTATGTTCCAGTTGAGAATGCTAAGGCAAACGAGGAACATACACTTAAAGTTACTGTTACAGGCGGATACAGCCGTATTGACTATGCTGTTGTAGAGCGTATGTGGAAAGATGCACATGTACATTCAGGAACACTTGTAAGCGGCAAGCCTGCAACCTGCACAGAGCTTGGAGTTAAGGATTATTATATTTGCTCATGCGATAAATATTTTGAAGATGCAGAATGCACTGTAGAGATTACAAATCTCGATGAGTGGAAAGTTATTCCTGCAACAGGACATCATTTTGAAGATGGCGTATGCACAGGCTGCGGAGCTGTTCTTGGTGATGTAAATAACAGCGGCTCATTGGAAGTTGCAGATGTAACAGCTATTCAGAGATATATAGTAGGTTCACTTGCAGAAGGCCCAGAGTTTGATAAACTTCTTGCAGATATGAACAATGATGGAACAATATCAATTATTGATGCAACATTGATTCAGATTTCAATATCAAAAAAATAATTCTATCAAGTTATAATCAATAATAAATGAGGCGAAGCCCCTATTGCTTTTAGCAGTAGGGGCTTTTGCTTGTATAATATTGGAAAAGCCTGCAAAATAAAATTAAAAAAGCCCTTTGACTATACTTTTGGATAGTTCACTTTTATAAAAATTTTTGTTATTATATTTTTATAGATTTATTTATATAGCCATGTAATACAGCGTGATGGAAGAAATTTGCGGCGTTATAAGGAGTAAAATATGTTGTATAATGATAGTTACTATATAAGACCAAAGGAAGCAAGCAGAAAATTAAGTATGGCCTATAAAATAAGAACACCGGTGTATATGTATGGGGTGACAGGTTCGGGAAAAACGGCGTTAGTAAAGGATTTTTTAGCTCATAAAAAGTATAGTGTCTTTTCAGCGGCTAAAGTATCACCTGAGGAAATAAATATAAGCAAAGACGGAAAAGAAAAAATAGTAGTAATTGATGATTTGCATTTTGTTACGGGTGTTTCTGAACGAAAAAGCTATGAAGAACTCATAATAAAGCTTTTAGAACAAGGAAATATATGGCTGCTGCTCATATCACGTTCTCCTATGCCCGGATGGCTCATATCTATTTACATACACTATGCTTTTATTACTATACCTGAGTCTGATTTTTATCTTACAAGGGAAGAACAAATTCTTTTTTTGAAAGAAAATAACATTATATTAAATGAAAAGCAAGAGGATGAAATTATAAAATTTACAGAGGGATTTCCGATTGCTATTAGACTTTTGGCTATAAACGGTGGTGATTTGAGGACAGCTACTCAGGAACTGTGTAATTACCTTGAAAGCTATGTTTATGACCAATGGGATATTGAGCTGCAGGAATTTTTTATGCAGACCTCTATTGTGGACAATTTTACAGAAGAGCTTGCGTCAATGATAACCGGAAAGAGTAATGTGGCAGTTTTATTGGCTCGTGCACAGGAGATGGGAAACTTTTTTGTCTCAGATGGTGTAAACGGTATATGGGAATATAGATGGCAGATGAGAGATTCCATGCGGTTAAGATTAAAGAAAAAATGGAATAATGAGCGTATTAACCCTCTTTATCATCATGCAGGACTTTATTATGAAATGCATGACAAAATACCGGAAGCTCTTTCAATGTATGAACAATGCAATGATAAGGAAAGCATATCTCGAGTTTTAATAGCTAATGCGAGAAAGAACCCTGCATCAGGTCACTATTTTGAAATGAGAAAGTATTATCTTTCTTTGCCTGAAGAAAAAATTCTTGAAAATCCTTTGCTTATAGCGGGAATGAGTATGCTTCAGTCAATGCTGATGAATATTGATGAAAGTGAACGCTGGTATGAAGCCCTGAAAGATTTTGCAAAAACCCATATATGCAGTGAGAGAAGAGAGGCTAAGAGCAGACTTTTGTATCTTGATATAGGACTTCCGCACAGGGGAATAGTAAATTTAGTTGATATCTTAAAGCATGCGGGGACACTGATAAAGGATAGAGGAGCCACACTTCCGGAGTTTTCTGTTACAAGTAATCTGCCTTCGATGATGAACGGCGGCAAGGATTTTTGCGATTGGAGTAAACATGACAATGAGCTTGCCGCAAGTATAGGAATAATGGTTGAATTTGTTCTCGGAAAATATGGAAAGGGTCTTGTTTCTTTGGCATTAGCAGAAAGCTATCTGGAAAAAGGAATGGACGGCTACCGTGTTATGACTCTTGCAGAAAAAGGAAAGCTTGCCGCAGAAAGCGGAGGAAAAATAGAACAGTGCTTTGTTGCAACAGGAATACTTGTATGGTTATCTATAATTAACGGCAATGCAGACTATGCTGAAGAACAGCTTTTAGTTTTTCGTGAGCGTGCGGAAAAAGAGGCTGAAAGACTTTTGTTTAATATTGACGCAATGCTGTGCCGTATTTATCTTTATCAATGTAAGTATCCAAAAATAAACGAATGGATGAAGACAGCCCCTCAGGAAAATGCCGAATTTTCCACTATGGAACGATTGCGTTATTTAACCAAAGCTCGTGTTTATCTGCAAATGGGAAAATTAAATCAGGCATGTTCTATTCTGGAAAAAATGCTTTACTATGCCGATGTTATGAAGCGTACATATATTATGATAGAATCATATTTATTGTTGTCTATTGCATGGTATCGTATGGGCAGAAAGGATTGGACAGTTAATTTACAAAAATGTATTGATATGTCAGAGGAATATGGCTTTGTTAGAATAATTTCCAGAGAAGGTATTGCTGTGATAAAGCTTTTAAAATCAAATAAACTGGTTTGGAAAAATGAGGATTTTAAAAACAGGGTAATATCTGAATGTGCACAAATGGCGGAATTTTATCCAAAATATTTAGAACGTGGAACGGACGGAGAAATAAAGCTTTCGGAAAATGCATTGAAAATTTTAAAAATGCAGGCAGAAGGCATGTCTATTAAAAATATAGCGGAAAGGCTGAGCATAAAGGAATCTACTGTTAAGTATCACTGCGGTGAAACCTACAGGAAGCTTAATGCAAAAAGTAAGCTGGAAGCGATAAACGAAGCGAGAAAAAGAAATTTAATATAACAATTATTGAGCGATAGTTTTTTATCTTGCAGAAACTATCGCTTATTTGTTTAATTTATTGAAAGTAACTATTATTTATGCTATAATTCAATCGAGTTTCAGCTAATTGACAGCGACAATATTTTAAGTAAGGGGAGTAACTATGAAAAGCGAGGCAAAGCTTACTTTTTTTGAAGCCACAAGTATAATAATCGGACATGGTGTGGGGGCAGGAATTTTGTCCGTACCATACATAGCGTCGAGAAACAATGTATTTGATATGTGCGTGATATTTGTTTTAGTGTATGGTATAAATCTTCTGCTTCATTTTATGATTGCAGAGCTTTCATACAACAACGGAGGAATGCAGTTTATCAAATGCTTTGAAAATGATTTATTTATTGGAAAATATAAAAAGATAATGGCGGCAGCTGCATTTATACTTTTAGGTTTTTCCGTAATAGTCAATGTCAGCGGATTTATCACCGGCGGTGGAGCTGTGCTGGAATCCTGGCTTGGAATTGATTACAGAATTGGAATGAGCATTTTCTTTGTGGCGGCGGCATTGGTTGTATTTTTCGGATTGAAACTGGTTGGAATTTTTGAAAAATTTGCAGTTATTTTCATGCTGGCGGTTATAGTGATTCTAATAGGTGCATCCTTTAAAAGTGGCCGTGCAGATTTTGCCAGCAAGTTTATAGCATGGGGAAATGTCTTGGCTCTTTACAGCATTATTTCATTTTCTCTGTCTGCTGTAATGTCTGTGCCCCAGGTGGTAAAGGGTCTTGACGGAAATATTAAAAAAATCCGTGGAGCTATTGCCCTTGGAACAGGAATAAATCTTATGTTAATTGTTCTGATAACATTTACAACTCTGTATTGTGTTGGTAATAATGTAACACAGAATGGTGCAATCGTAGATATGTCGGCAAAAATCGGCGGATGGGTCAGCATTATCGGCTATATATTCTCACTTTTGGCTCTTGCTACCTCTTTTTGGGCAAATACTTTAAATCTGAGAGATGTTGTTGAAGAACAGCTTTCTCTGGGAAATAAAAAAAGCTGGCTGCTGGCTTCAATTCCTTGTCTTGGAATTGCATTGCTGGGACTTACAAGCTTTGTTGGTTTTGCAAGACTTGCAAGCGTTGTACAGGTGCTTACTGGAGTGGGTGTTATTTTGGCTTATAATCATTCCAGAAAAGGCAAAAAAGAAAACACAATATGCGGAAAATTCGGAAGTATACCTTTTCAGATTATAGTCATTGCAGGTTCTCTTATTGCGACAGTTGGAGCCTTGATTAAGATAGTATAAGGGTGAATTGATGTGAAAGACAATAATATTTTTAATACAACTCCAATTACAAAAATAAGGCCTACTATAGAATTTTTTCTGGGTGCTGATACCGAACATGACAAAACCATTGAGTGTGGTGTTTTAGAAAAAACCTTAGAAACTGCCAAACAACTTGGTTTTGTAGATGAAAATGGAAAATCAAAAGTTGACAGAGTTTTTATGTATAACCCTGACGCCATAGGATTGTGGATATATCAGGAGTACAAAGACTTATTTAAGCCTCTTGAAAATATTACCCAAGTTAGGGAGGACATTCTAACGGTTTATCCTCCTGTAACGCCGGTGTGTTTTGGCTCAATGTATACGGGAATGAAGCCTGAAAATCATGGGATTCTTAAATATGAAAAACCTGTTTTGCAGGTAAACACCATTTTCGATTTTTTACCCTCAGTAGGTAAAAAGGTAGCTATAGTCTGCACTCAGGGGGATTCTATAGCCGAGATTTTTAAGGGCAGAAAGGTAGACTATTTTATTTATCCAACCATTGACCGGTGCAACAAAAAGGCGGAAGAGCTGATAATTGCGGACAATCACGACCTTATAGTTTTGTATAACGGTAATTATGACTACTACATGCACAGGTTTACACCAAAGGGTAGAAAATCCATAAACGAGCTTAGAAAAAATATTGATACCTATTGCGCACTTTATGAGCTAATTAAAGAAAACTGGAAACAGCATAGAACTTTTATGGCGTTTGCTCCGGACCACGGATGTCACAGAAGTATTTTTCCTCCCGGAAATCATGGAAAGAATATACCAAAGGATATGAATACAGTACATTTCTATACTTTTATATGAGGCTTTTGAGGGGTAGAAAATGGAATTATTAAACATAGTAAAAAATACGATTGCGACAAAAATAATAATAGGGTCGTTTGTTGTTAATACATTAACAACCCTTTGCGCTTCCGGAATAGTCTATTGCTGTCCAAATTCAGCGTTAATAACGGCAATTATTGCAGTCGGATTGATATTTTCACCGATTATAATTTTAAACATATATTATGTCTGGAACACACAGCGGAAGTACAAAACTATTGATGTTATAATATCTGCGGTTACAGCGGTTTTTCATTTGATAATAATATAATTTTTGATATATAAAAAAATAATGCCGGTTGACCGTTTTACATTGCTGTATTTGACTTTTCCGCTGTGCATTGGAGGCTTGAACTTTGTAAGAGGATATAAAGGAAGACCATTTTTATAGAGACAACATGGAAAACAGAAGGATACCTAAAATTACTGTCATGAAAATTTTTACTGTAGTAGTTATTTTAGTCTGTATTGCCTCTGTGATTATGTGTATTTTGAATTATTATGATTTTTCTATATTTAATGATATAGGAGCGTAACCAACAGTAAAACTCTATAAATCCAATATTTAAAAAACTATCAAAAATCAAACCTGTAGAATTTGTTTTATAGGTTTGATTTTTTTATTTCACACAGTACTTAAAAGGTTTCTAAAAAACTGAATATGATGAAAATTATCATTGATATCTTAATCATTTAAGGTGTTGTATTTAAAAACTGTTTAAAAGCCAATTAAATCTAATTTATTGTTTAAATATATAGAAATATAGATATCTCGCTTTTTATTTTAATTGATGAAGTTAGGTGTATAAAACACATGGAATTTTGTATTTAACCGCAAAAAGAATTAAACATAACAATAAATAATAGTCTAAATTTAATAAAACAATACAAGAAAATTATTGAAAAAAATTACCTTAAGAGTATAATGTAAACTATATAAAGTGGTACATTTGTAAAAAAATATATTGCAGGAAAGGAGAATGGATAATAGCAATATTTTGCAAAACTTTATGCCGCTTATGTGATGAATTATTTGTATTTTATCTAAAGAAAGGAGTAAAAACAGAGGTAAAAGACATATGTAAGTTAATTATTCAAGTGTAAAATGTTTAACAGAACGGAGGATAGAGCGATGAAAAAATTTCTGAGCGTGATTTTATCTTGTCTTATGGTTTTGTCCATGGTTTCAGTGGCATCTTTTGCAGATGAAAACGTCGGACAGCTTGAGGGAGAGGGAACTGCTGAAAATCCTTTTGTGATAAAGTCGGCAGATGATTTGATTGATATGTCAAATCTTATAGAACAGGATGCAGCATATGCAGACGATTATTATGTTTTAGCAAACGATATAGACTGTACCGGAGCTTCAATAACACCTATCGGAAAAACTAACTATTTCAGCGGTGTTCTTGACGGACAGTCTTTTGAAATATCAAATATTGTTATAGATGACGCCACAGACAATACAGGATTGATAGCTTTTGCGGACGGAGCAACTGTTAAAAACATAGGCATAGTTGATTCTAATATTAAAGGCGCAGGCAATACCGGTGCGCTTATCGGAAGAAGTATGCATGCAACAGTTTACAATAGCTATGCAAGAGGAGTAACTATTGTCGGAGGCAAGGATGCAGGCGGACTTATAGGAATGTGCAACAATTCAGTTGTAGAAAACTGTTTTTCAAACGGTAACGTAACCGGTAAAGGCGATTCAGCAGGCGGACTTTTGGGTTCACTCAATGCAAGCCTTGATACAACGCCGGAAGCAAAACCGGTTTTGAGAAACTGCTATTCTCTCGCCATTGTTTCAGCAACTAAATACGGCGGAGCAATAATGGGCTGGGACGAAGGATTAAGCTCTCCTCAGTTTGCAAGAACCATAGAGAATGTTTACTATTTGGAAAGTCAAAAACCAATGGGAAATAATGGAGAAAGTGATGAGTACACTCCTTGTGCTTTGAAAGAGTTTATAGATGGTACATTGCTTGAAAAGCTCAACAGCACAGGTAATGAAAATTATGCTGCATGGATTACCGGCGGTTCAGGTTATCCTGAATTCAGAGAGGGAACAGGCTCTTCAGTTGAAACAACCCTTAAAGGTGACGGAACAGAAGAAAGTCCATATTTAATTGAAAATGCCGATGACCTTTTTGAAATGGCCCGTGTAGTAGAGCTTTCTTATTTGTTTGCAGGCGCTAACTATAAACTTACCGCTTCCATAGATATGAAAGACGTTGATTTCGAAGGTATAGGAAATTTCAGCTTCTCCGGAACATTTGACGGAGGCAATCACGTTGTCAGAAATCTTAATATGGATTTAGGCGGCCAGTCAAACGCAGGTTTCTTCAGAAATATTGACGGCGCTGTTATAAAGAACTTTGGTATTGAAAGCGGTTCTATTTCCGGTGGATTTACTGTTGGTTCTATTGCAGGCAACGCAAATAATTCTCAGATTATTAACTGCTATAACAATGCAGAAATAAAGGGTTTTGATACAGTCGGAGGTATCGCAGGTTCTATCAGCAACACCACAATAAAGAATTCCTTTAATAAAGGAAAAATCAGAGGTACTTTCAGACTGGGTGGAATTGTAGGTAAAATATCTGCAATAGATGAAGATTTCACAGAGCCAGTACTTGATAACTGCTACAATTTGGGACATGTTAACTGGGGAACATATTCAGGAAAGGTTATAGGTTTTACCGCTGTGCCTGAATTAAATATTTCCAATACATATTACAACATGGAACAAATTCCTGATATGGGAATAGGCAATGTACAGCCTTTTATCACCAATGCTGGAGTTATCGGAAAAACAAAAGCTGAACTTACAGACAGCGAATTTGTAAACCTTTTAAATTCAAATGCAAAAGAGGGATATCTCACATGGACTTATGGCGAAGATAAAACCGCTGTATTTGAGGAATTTGAAGAGGTAGGCAAACTGGAAGCTTTCATGGCTTCTGTAACTTCTGTTGAGGTAAAAGACGGAAAAATTTCTCCTATTTATTCAGATGACGGTAAATATGTAACATCTGTTTACGGTTCAACAAATAAAAACGTGGTTGACCTTGAGGGAAATGTTTATACTCCTTTGACAGAACAGACAGCGCTTTTGATATTGGATGTATATGATACCGAGAGCAATGAAAAAGTTGGACGCATTGACAGAAATATTGAAATTACCATACCGGGAAAATACGACAATGAAGGCATAAATCAGAAGCCTAATGTAGTTCCCGGATTAAGAGAGTGGTATGGCCTTGAGGGTAATTTTGAAATAACAGGTGAAACAAGAATTGTTGCCACAAGCGATGAATCACTGGAAATGGCAAACAGACTTAAAACCTATTTCAAAGATATGCTTGACATAGAGCTTTCTGTTGTACAGCTTCCGCAGGGAGAAGCAAATGACATTATCCTTAATTTCAATACCGACAGACAAAATGACCTTCAGGAAGAAGGATACGAGATTTCTATCACAGATAGAATTATAATTGAAGCACCTACAGAAATAGGTCTGTTCTACGGCGGAGTTTCTCTTACTCAGATTTTGTATCAGGAGCCGACACACAGCCTGATTCCAAAGGGCTACATTCGTGATTATCCTGAATATGAACTCCGTGGCGGAATGATGGATGTTGCCAGAAAGTATTTCTCACTTGATTATATCGAGGAAATGGGTAAATACATGTCATGGTTTAAGCTGAACACCCTCAGCCTGCATATAAATGACTGCGGCGGTGAATATCCTAATTCCTTTGTAGTTGAGAGCAAAAAGTATCCGCAGCTTAACTTGAATAACGGAGAATATGTATGGTCACAGGATTACTATCGTCAGATGCAGAAAAATCTCAAGGAATATGGTGTGAATGTTATCACAGAGATAGACACTCCCGGACATGCTGCAATGTTTGGAAACATTGACAGCACAATAGTAAACGGGGCAAACTTCGATTTGTCAGGACATTATGACGAGTCACTTGCATTGGTTGAGGATGTTTTCGATGAATTCTTAGACGGTGAAGACCCTGTATTCCAGAGTGCATATGTTCATATAGGAACAGACGAGTCAGCCAACACAAACGAAAACATGAGACGCTATATCAACGACTTGGCTCAGTATTTACTGGGTAAAGATAATGTTGATAAGGTTGTATTCTGGGGTAACCTTACATACTATTACGGTGAAACTACAGTAAACAGTGAAAATGTTGTAAATCAAATTTGGGATAGCGCTGACCAGCGTGTTGATGAGGCTTTGGACGCAGGATTTGAGGTAATCAATTCCACAAGTAATATTATGTACCTTGTTCCAAATACAGGAGCAGCATTCGGTCCGGGAACTTTCTTTAACGGATATGTTGACATGGCAAGATTCTATGACACATGGCAGGGCGGAAGCGATTTCACCACAAGAAATCTTTCCAACCCTTACATGCTCAGAGGCGGCATAGATAACTACTATGGAGATTTTGACGTACTTAAAGGAAATCCTCAGATTCTTGGTTCCTTGTTCTGTAACTGGAACGACTTGGGCTGGTATTCTGATTATGATATGCTTGACCTTATGATTTCCTACATAGGAGGTATAAGCGAGAAGCTTTGGTACGGTGATGAGGACAGATTTGAAAGCGGAGATGAATTTGTTGAAGCTTTCAACGCAGTTGGAGATTTTGCAGCTTATGCAAATCCGAGAAGAATAGTAAAAACAGATACGTACACAATTGCTCAGTATGATTTTGAAAATGTTACTGAAAACACCATTGAGGATATAGCAAACGACTATGACGGAACTTTAGTAAACGGTGAAATCATATTCGATGATACCCTTGGAAGCAATGTGTTTAAGCTTGACGGAACATCATATATTAACTTGCCATTTGAGGCTGTAGGTTATCCGTACACAATTTCCTTTGATTTGTATTTGGACGGAGAACAGCCTGAAAATGCAGTTTTGTTCCAGGATGATCACTGTACTTTCTATCTCAACTATAAAGAAAATGGTGTATCCTTTGTAGTTGATAAGTATGAATATACTTTCAATACAACTATCCCAACAGATCAGTGGGTAAATATTAAGCTTACAAGCACATTTGTACATGGCGGAGTAAATACAACAACTCTTGTTATCAATGATGAAGAGTTCAGTCCAGCTGTTTTGGGCAGAGATAACAACTCAAAATCTTCCTACATCGGAACAGAAAAGATGTTTGAGGGAATCACAGGAAAGATTGACAATATAAGCATTTATAATAAGTATAGACTTCTCTATGACCCGAACTTCAAATTTGAGGGAGAAGGCACAGAAGAGTCACCTTATCTTATTCAGAATGCAGAAGACCTGAGCATGTTCAGCAACTTCCTCAATTCCGGTGAATATACAGATGCGTACTTCAAACTTACCAACGATATAGATATGGCAGGTGCTAAATACACAACTGTAGCCACATTCAGTGGAACATTTGACGGCGACGGTCATGTTATCAGCAACCTTACAATCAATAATTCAGGTGTAACAAATGTAGGACTTATCGGCTTCTTAGAGGGCGGAACTATCAAAAACCTCGGTATAGCTGATTCAACAATAACAGGAGGAGATAAGGTCGGAGCTTTTGCAGGAAGAACAATGCATGCGACTATCTATAACTGCTATGGAAAGAATGTAACTGTAAACGGCGGAAACGATGTCGGCGGTCTTGTAGGAATGTGCAATAACAGCGTGGTTGAAAACTGCTTTACAACAGGTACAATCACAGGCACAGGTATATCAATAGGCGGAGTATTTGGTTCAATGAACAGCAGCCTTGATGCAAATCCTGAAGCACAGATGGTTGTAAATAACTGTTATTCAACAGCAGAAGCCAAGGGCGAAGGTAACGTTGGCGCAATAGCAGGTTGGGACGAATATGCAGCATACCCACAGTATTTGTCAACAATAGATAAGGCTTACTATCTTGAGGGCAAAAACCCAATAGGCAACTGTGAAAACTATGCTGATTATACTTCTATAACAGCAGAACAGCTCACAGACGGTACTTTGCTTGATAAACTCAATAGCGGCAAGAAGGATTACTATAAAACATGGATAAGCGGAGAGGACAACATGCCTGTGCTTAGATTTGTTTTGGATGTTGATAAGACCGATTTGTCAGAGCTTATTGCTAAGGCTCAGGAAATAATCGACTCTGATAATTTCTATCTGCCTGAATCTATTGACAATATGAAGCAAGAAATGGACAATGCTCAGAAGATAGTTGACAAACAGGATGCCACAGCTGGAGAAATAACAGCTGCATACGAGAAGCTTGAAACTGCAATATTCAATGTTATCCCGGCAATCCTCGGAGATGTAAACTTTGATAATGTACTTGATATAAACGATGTAACACTTATCCAGAAACACATTGTCAACATAGAAACCCAGGGAACATTCTATGAAAGCCTTGCTGATGTAGATGGCGACGGAATTATAACAATAAAGGATGCAACAGGCGTACAGATTATTCTTATTAAGTCTCAGGCTGCATAAGCAAAATGTTGTATACTTTAGGAGTAAAGGTTTAGTATAAAAAACTCCCTTTCGGATATTCAAATCTGAAAGGGAGTTTTTCTAAGTTATTTTTTCATTCTCATCATTATTCTGTTTCCGTTTTCTTTAAACCATTTTTCCCGTTCCTTATAATCAGGCAAAATAGAAGCCACCAAGTTGTAGAAATTTTTTGAATGGTTCATCTCTTTTAAATGACAAAGCTCATGAACAACGGTGTAGTCTATCATTTCCTTGGGCATAAGCATTAAGAGACAGTTGAAATTAAGATTTTTCTTTCCGGAACAGCTTCCCCAGCGGGTAGTTTGATTTCTTATTGTAATTCTGTTATAGGTTACACCCAACTGTTTTGCAAAGTATTCAACTCTTTTTGGTATGTACTCAAGTGCCTTGTCTGCTAAAGCTTTTATATCCTCGTTGGTAAGCTTTGGCTCAGCATTTTTAGCAGCTTCCTCCTGGCGTTCTTTCATTGAAAGCATATGTTTTTCAATCCATGTTCTTTTTGAACTAATGAACTTTTTAATTTCGCTGTCGCTTAAATTAAGAGGAGCCTTAACATATAAATTCAAGTCACTGCCTATTTCTATTGAGAGGGTTTTTCTGTTGCTTTTCTTTACAAATATTTTTTCAGGCATCATTTTTACCTCTCCGTTTCGTTATAATGTTACTAAATTCTATAACATATTATTAAGTCCGTCAATACTTGATATTGTTTTAATTGAAATTTTATATATCATATGATAAAATAAATTAAGAGACTAAAAAGTGGTTGTAATTTAAGCGATATTTTTTAATTGAGGGGTGGTATCGTGATAATTAGAAAAATAGAAAATACTGAACGCATAACGGCTGTTGCTTTGATATGGGATACATTTTTGAAATTTGAAGCTCCTGACTATTCTTTTGAAGGGGTTGATGCTTTCAGGTCTTTTATTTTTAATGATAAGATTTTAGACACTTTAGAAATTTTTGGAGCTTATGAAAAAGAAAAGCTTTTAGGCGTCATTGCCACAAATCAAAACAGAAAACACATATGCTGCTTTTTTGTAGAAGCAGACAGTCAGCGCAAGGGAATAGGCAGAAAGCTTTGGGAATACATAAAAAAGCACAATCAAAATGATGTTGTCACCGTAAACTCATCGCCATATGCTGTTAAAGTTTATCATAAGTTTGGGTTTATTGATACAGATACAGAAAAAACCACGGACGGCATAAGGTATACACCGATGAAATATGAAATGGATAATGGATTATAAAACAGAGATGATATAGTTATGGACCTTAGAGAGGTTATGAATATAGAAGAAGGATATTATGCGGGGTATAGACCGATATATGATAAGCTTCAAAAGAAAGCAAAGAAGCAGACGAAATAAATGAAAGCTTTATTATGAGATAAATCTACATCCAAAAAGCTGTTGTGTCCGTGTTTTGCCGGAACACAACAGCTTTTTTCTTGAAATAATTGACCAAAATATGTTTTCAATCGTTTATATATCAGAGGAGGGATCAAAATGGAGAATAAGAATACTCAAGCGGAGGAAATTGTAAATGAATATGGTGATTTGATTTTTAGAACCTGTTTTATTTTACTGAGCAACAGGGAAGATGCACAGGACGCTGTTCAGGATACAATAATAAAATACATTAAAAAGTCGCCGGATTTTAAAGATAAACATCATGAAAAAGCATGGCTTTTAAGAGTCGCTGCAAACCGCTGTAAAGATATTCTGCGTTACAGAATAAATCATCCCAAATTTGATTTAGAAATGCTTAAAGAATTTTCAGATGAGCCTGATAACACAGGAATTTTGGAAGCTCTTATGCAGATTCCGGAAAAGTACCGTATCGTTTTAACGCTTTATTATGTGGAAGAATACAAGGTGGATGAAATAGCAAAAATAATCAGCAAAACGCCTTCAGCGGTAAAAATGAGATTAAAGAAGGGAAGAGAATTGCTTGAAAAAGAATACAGAAAGGAGTATCTGACATGAACATTACCGATTTAAAAAGACAAGCAGAAAGCATTAGAATTCCTCAGGATATGAAAAGACAAATTGTATTATACTGTAATGATGAAATTGAAAACATAAATCATAAGAAAGAGAAATGTACATTATTGTGGTTCGGAAAAAAATTGGCTGTGGCAATAGTATTTGTGTTGTTTCTTTTCTCAGGTACCTCTGCGCTGGTGGCTAATGTTAACGATTTTTACTATGCATTATATTATGTGTCACCTCACACAGCCCAGTTCTTTATGCCTGTTAATATGTCATGTGTCAAAGATAATATCATAATGACAGTTGATTCCGTAAGTATCAGCAAAAATAAAGCCGAAATATTAGTGAGCTTGCAGGATTTGTCAGGAAAGAGAATTGATGAAACCACTAACTTGAACGAAAGCTATGGCATATTTTCAGCAGGTGATTGTTCAGCTCATTGTGAAATGTATGGATATGTAGAGGAAGAAAACAAAGCGGTCTTTCTGATACAGATGGAACCTTTCAGTGGGGAAGAATTTAACATAAAAGATAAAGTCACTTTTATTGTTGGTAACTTTATGAGTGCTAAGGAAAAATATATGGGTATTGCAGAGGATATAGATTTATCACTGGCTGAAAGAAATCCAAATGTAAAAATTATTGAGAAGTCGGAAAATATTTATTATGAAATAAAAGAAATAACAGTATTGGACCAAAACCTCTCTATCAGCACTCCTGTAAACAATATTGAAATAACAGGAATGGGATATATTGAAGGAAACCTGCATATTCAGGCTCGCTGTATAAATCCTTGGGAAAACGGCAGTTATTTGTGGATTTGTTTAGACGACAGCGGAAAGAAAAGAATCAGTCCAACTGATTGTATAAGATTTAATGATGGCGAAGATGTAATATACGAATATGTTTTTGAGGGAATAAACAATACGGATAACTGTAAGTTATACGGCAGATTTTATAACTATAACAATTATACCGAGGGGCCTTGGAAAGTGACATTTATGCTGGAGAAAAATAAATAAAACATATTAAAAAGCAACCGATATCACAAAAAATCGGTTGCTTTTGCTATAAAAATTATTAAATATTTCATCAATATTATTGCTATAAATTCAATTATATTGTATAATAAAGTATAAATATATTTTTTGGAATGGGGTGGAGTGATTGGAAAAAGAAGAGAAATTATTGCTGGCAGATGAATACATATCGAGTCTTGCAAAAGGTCTGCATCCAATTACAAAAGCTGTTTTACCGGAGGACAGTGTAATAAACGATGTGAAAATAGTAAGATGTCTCTATTTTGTTTCGGAAGCGATTAAAGAGGCGATGAATTGTGATAAAAAGAAATCTGGGCGAAAGAAGAAACCTTTTAGTCTTTCACAACATGAGATAGAAAATTTTAGAATATCAAATGGTGAAATTACAATATCTGCAATAGTAAAAAAACTCAACGAATTAAAGAACGATGAAAATATGGTAAAACTTACCACAAAACCTATAACCCAATGGCTTTTAAACTGCGATTTGCTGCAAGAGGTTGAGGAAAACGGAAAAACAGTTAAACGACCGACAGAATCGGGAAAGTCAATGGGCATGTCGGTTAGAAGGATGATGACAGATCATGGCTTTTTTAATGCAGTGGTATACAACAGTAAAGCCCAGCAGTTTATTTTAGATAACTTATGGTCTATTTTAAATTTTGACAAAGCGATTAACAAAGAAAAGTATAAATCTGACATAACTCCTCAAAATTCTAAAAACAAAAATGTCGGTCAACCCTGGAATCACGATGAAGAAATGGATTTGATTGATATGTACAATAAAAAATATACTATCGCAGAAATGTCAGAAGCTCTAGGGAGAACCAACGGCGGAATAAGAAGCAGACTGAAAAAACTCGGGCTTATAGATCGTTAGGATTATTAAAAATTTCTTTGTAAAGCCCTGCTGCCATAATTGCTGTTATTATAGCGGTGATTACATCAGCTGTCGGCTGAGAATATATAATTCCGTTTAAACCAAAGGAAAAAGTCATGAATACGACTGTAGGAATAAAACACAGTCCCTGGCGGCAAGCTCCTAAAATAAATCCTTTTGTGGCTTTACCAATTGATAAAAACAGAGATGAGAAAACCGTATTAAATCCAAAAAGGATGAAAGTAATGCCGTTGGTTATCAGTGCTTTTGAGCCGGTTTCAATAAGCTTGCTATCGTTTTGAGTGAACATGGACATTATTTCCGTGGAAAAAACGGCTGTTGAAATGCCAAAAAGGATACAAAATCCTGTTGACCAAAGAAGAGATGTTTTTATTGATTTTTTTAATCTGTCATAATTTCCGGCTCCGTAGCTGAATCCGGCAATAGGCTGAAATCCCTTAATAAACCCGAACACCATAAGACTGCCGACAGAAATAACTTTTGAAACATTTCCCATAGCTGCAATAACCGAGTCGCCATAGCCAAAATCTTTTGCCAGCCTGCTTATCATTGCTATGGAAACACCTGATAATATCTGAAAGACTAATGTTGGAATTCCGATTTTTAAAATTTCTGAAATGATTTCTTTGGTAAAAGAACACTCTTTAATACTGAAAGAAAAATTGCTCTTTTTTCTAAGTATGTACTGAATGTAAATAAGAGTTGAAACAATTTGGGATATTGCAGTGGCGATGGCAGCTCCGGCAACACCAAAATTAAGAGTGTATATAAAAATCGGATCGAGTATTACATTCAGTATAGCTCCCGAGAGCAGAGCAAACATAGTTGTTTTAGCTGAGCCTTCACTTGTTACTATGTTATTCATAGTGACATTAAACACATTAAAAATAGATGATATAACATAAATTCTTGTGTATATTTGGGCATATGGAAGAATGCTTTCAGTAGCACCTAAAAGCTTTAAAATAGGAGTAAGAAAAATAGATGTGATAATAATTATAACTGCTCCTATAAAAAGACTGCTGTATACAGCTGTGCTTGCTGTTTTGCCGGCAATGTCTTTTTGACCTTTACCAAGCAATCGTGATATATATGATGCAGCTCCGTTTCCGAAAAGCAAACCGAGGCCGACAATAATCTGACCTATAGGAAAAGCTACAGAAATAGCTCCATTTTGACTTGTTCCAAGTCCGGCTACAAAATAGGTATCTGCAAGATTATAAAGTGCGTTCACCATCATTCCTATCATTGTTGGAATACCTAAAGCGAGAAGTGCTTTTGGAACAGGTGATGTGGATAAAAGCTGAAGTTTGTTGTTTGTTTTGTTCATGATAATTCCCCTTTCACAGTATTTATTATAGTACTATAAATTATAGTAGTTGCGTCGCAAAGAGTATAGTACTATAATTTATAATAGATGTCAATACCAAAGGAGAAAAATATGGCTACAATAGACTTAATCGTATTAGGAATAATAAAAAAAGAACCATTAAGCGCATACGATATTCAAAAACTTGTTGAGTATAGAAACATCTCAAAATGGGTTAAAATAAGTACGCCTTCGATTTATAAAAAGGTAATTCAGCTTGAAGAAAAGGGATTTATCGTTGGGCATATAGAGAAAGACGGAAAGATGCCGGAAAAGTCTGTATACACACTTACAGAAAAGGGAGAACAGGAGTTTAAACGCTTAATGTTTGAACTATCAGGGAAAAAAATAAATTTTTTCTTGGACTTTAACGCAGTTATAGTGAATCTTGAAAATTTGTCAACCGAAGATAAAAAGCTATGTATCGAAAGAATAGAAGAGCAGATAAGAGAAGTCAAGGGATATATGGAGGAAAATCTATTGTTGAAAGAGAATCTTCCGGAAATACCAAAGACAGGTTTGGCAGTGCTAAAGCAGCAGCTTATCTTAGCGAAATCTGTAGAAGATTGGATAAAATCGGTGAAAGATGATATATCGCAGTAAATTTAAAGCGACATCTTGACAAAGAAACAGATAATATTATAATAATCAATATAAAATAATCGGAGTGTATTATATGAATGTAATGCTTATACTTGCTTTTCTTTTTTTCATAGGTTCGGTTTCGGGATGGGTGCTGGAATTACTTTTTAGGCGGTTTATATCTTCTGCCAATCCTGAAAGAAAATGGATAAACCCGGGATTTTGCACCGGACCGTATCTTCCAATATACGGCTGTGGGCTGTGCATTATGTATTTGATAGCGTCCATGGAAAAATTTAATATGATAACAGATCCGTTCTGGAACAAAATTGTGTTATTTATTTTCATGTCTGTTTGTATGACGGCAATCGAATACATAGCCGGTATAGTTAGTTTGAAGCATACAAAAGTCCGTTTATGGGATTATACAAAAGAATGGGGAAATATACAGGGTGTTATTTGTCCTAAATTTTCCCTAATATGGGCAATACTCGGGGCGGTATACTATTTCTTTATTCATCCCTATATACTGGATGCATTGAACTGGCTTTCAAATAATTTGGCATTTTCGTTTTTTATAGGTTTGTTTTTTGGGTTCTTTATTATAGATGTGGTTAATTCTGCACAGATTGTGGCAAAGCTCAAAAAATATGCAGAGGAAAACAATGTTGTTGTCCGTTATGAAACTATAAAGGCGGATATAAGAAAACGCTACGATGAAAGAAAGCAAAAATATCATTTTTTCCGTCCTTTCCGTACAGAATTGCCTTTGACGGAACACTTAAATGACTTGTTCAATCAGAATAAAAGAAGAATAAAAAAATAAATTTAAAATAACACAGCCTAAATCATAAAATAGGCTGTGTTATTTTTATCCATCGACAAAAAAGGATTTGATTAAATTTTTTCTTTTATTATTATAGAAATAAAAGAAACGTTAAATTTTAAATATACAAGTTTTATGCAATTTAATAAATTTGTGTTCACAGATTAAGGTTATAATTATATTTAAGGTTTATATTGTATAATAAAAATAAAAGTTGGAGTTAATTTTATTCTAAAAATTTTGTGAAAGTTTTGAGAAACATCCCATAAGATATTTTGCAAAAGAATTATATAATCGAACAATAAGGAATATAATTTTATTTTGTTATTGTTATAGATAATTTAAAAAATACTGTTATAATAAGTTTCGAAGAATTTTAAAATCCTATTTAAGGCTTGCATAATATTTTTAAATTTTACATGTTTTTGGTATTAGACATTATTGAAATTTAGGGTATAATAGAGTTGACGGCAACTTAAATTTTGAAAAGGGAAACTAAAAATGAAGAATAAGCATACTTTTGGCGGTATATGTATTTTGTCTTTAGTTTTCATAGCTGTAGGATCTTTTTTGATTGTAAATTATTTAAGCAATCATCTGACTTTTAATAATTACATAGAGGTTGCGCAAACTAATCCAAACAATATAGAAACTTCAGAGGAAGGAACATCATCGCTTCACTCAGGTGAAAATACAGATGTTAATGAAAATCATACAAAAACTACCGAGCCGACAACAGAAGCTAAAAGCTCGTATGTTATAGATGATTTTGAGTCAATAATACAGACACCTGAACTTCCCACAGGTTGCGAAATAACAGCTTTAACAATGGTTCTTAACTATTATGGTTATGATGCAGATAAAGTTGTAATGGCTACAGAGTATCTGCCTATTGCACCGACATATTTCTATTACGACAGCGAAGGTAACTTGTATGGCCCTGACCTTAATAACTACTTTATAGGTGATCCTACCACCACCGGCGGATATATCTGCGGAACCGGAGCGATTACCACGGCTGCAGATGACTATCTTGAAGATGTGGGAAGCTCAATGAGAGCGGTGGACATGACCGGTTCAACGCCTGAAGAACTTTACCAGCTTGTAAGCAAAGATACCCCAGTGGTTGTGTGGGTAACTATTTACATGGTGGAAAGATCCGGTGTAAGCGGTTGGTATACTGAAAGCGGAGAATACGTTGATTGGAGTACCAGCGACCACGGAGCAGTTCTCATAGGATATTCGGAAGATACTGTAACTATCGCTGACCCGATTTCCGGAATAGTTGAATATGACAGAGCCGCATTTGAAAGCGTATTTGAATCACGTGGCAATAAATGCGTAATATTGGAATGATGATTTCCATATAAAAGTGAAAGCACTATACTCATTTAGGGTATAGTGCTTTTTTATGTATATAAGATTTTTATTTTGGTGAAGAACAGCTTTCACGTTCGATAATTCTGTGAGGAACAATAATCTTTGTTGCCAGCAAATCAGGGTTTTCAATATGATTTATTATCTGTGATGCTGCTTCAATTCCCAACTGCAATGCGTTTATGTCAACGCTTGTAAGCTGAGGATGGCAAAGATGAGATAAAAGAGAATCGTTAAAAGACGCAACAGACAAGTCATCTGGAACTTTGAGTCCCAAAGTATATGCGGTACTTATCAAAAGAGTAGCCAAAACATCATCGCTAGTAACTATTGCGGTCGGTCTGTCTTCAAGTGTAAGGAGCTCTTTTATTTTATCATTGTTGTAATCCGGAATTCCTGAACACTCTACAATGTACTGTGAGTTCATTGGTATAGAATTTTCAGTAAGGGCAAGCATATAGCCGCTTTTTCTGTCTTGGGAAAAATTATATTCCGAGTCGCTTGAAATGTATCCGATTTTTTTGTGGCCTTTGCTTATCAAAAGATTTGTAAGCTCACGGCTTGCCTGAATATTGTCGTTGTCAACATATATTGCGTCGCTTAAATCTTTGGTGGCTTTACCGATAAGCACATAGAGAATACCTTCGGAGTTCAAATATTTAATTACAGGGTCGTCATGGCGTGAATAAAGCAGGATAAAGCCTTCTACACGACCGCCTTTTACCATGGACTGGACGGTTTGTAAAATCTCTTCGTCATTTTGACCTGTGATAATCGTATTCATGTATTGTTTTTGATTGCAGAACAAGCCTATGCCTCGTATTGCTTCAAGGTAGAAAGATTTTTGATAAACATCATAATCGGAAGATGGAAGAAGAATCCCGAAAGTTTTGGAATTTTGAGTTGCAAGGCTTGTTGCCTGAAAATTAGGTTCATATCCAAGTTCTGCCATGGCTTTGCGCACACGTTCTTTTGTACGCTGGCTTATAGAGGGATGATTGCTGCATGTTCTCGAAACAGTTGATGGGGAAACACCTGCAAGTTTTGCTACATCTGAAATTGTTGCCATGATTTGCGCAACTCCTTTATGCAAAAAATTATGAAATAATTATATCTCTTTCAACGAAACTTGTCAAGAAAACGTTGAGTTTTTATGAGGCATTATGGAATGGTTTTATGCGGTTATTAAATATCCAAAATCTAGATTAGTTAAATTGAATAAAAAATATCATTTGTTATTGTAAAAAAGAGAGAAATAGAAAAAAGTACTTGAAAAATAGATTTTGCAGTAGTACAATCAAGTTATGAAAGCGGTTGCGTAAATTTGCACAACGGATTGCACAAATAAAATAAAAGGAGGTTGAAAAGGTGTTTGGGAAAGGTTTCAGGTTGTATTCAGCATCGCTTAAATGTAAAACAGTTCCGTTTAAAATGTTCTTGATGCTTTCTTTTGCATATTTTGCGGGGAAAGAAAGCAGTAAAAAATGTGCAGTCCGGCTGTTTGCGTTGGCGGAAAACACAAATTAAAAGTTTTGTGTTAAAACATGGAAGTAAAACGGAAATAGAAAATGTTTGACTTCTGAATGGTTACATATTATCTAAGAGAGGTAAAGGTTGGTGACAGGTCATGTCAATAGGCAGTAAGACAAAAGAAAAAAACAAAACTGACAAGGCTCTTGATAAAAAAATTAAATCTGCTCAGGAGCAGTCAAAAAAGATTTCAAAGAAAAAATTCGTAAATTTTGAATTTCTGCAAAAGTTGGGCAAAGCAATGATGGTTGTTATTGCTGTTATGCCTGCGGCAGGTTTGATGATTTCCTTGGGAAGCATGGTTCAGATTTTCGGAAAAGATAATTCAACAGCCATGTGGATAGGAAATATTGTTTCCAATATCGGATGGGGCGTTATTAACAACCTCAGTCTGTTGTTTGCGGTTGCAATAGGTGGTTCTTGGGCTAAGGAGCGTGCAGGCGGAGCATTTGCGGCATCCATTGCATTTATTCTTATCAACCTGCTTACAGGTTCATTCTTTGGTGTTACAAGCGCTATGCTTACAGCAGAAGGAGCAACGACACACACATTGTTCGGACAGGAAATTCCGGTTGCGGATTACTTTACATCTGTTTTGGGAGCACCTGCTCTTAACATGGGAGTATTTATAGGAATTATCTCAGGATTTGTAGGCGCTGTTGTTTACAATAAGTACTACAATTTCAGAAAGCTTCCGGACGCACTTTCATTCTTTAACGGCAAAAGATTTGTTCCGTTGGTTGTAATGGTTTGGTCAGTGGTAATTGCTATTGTTCTTGCAATAGTTTGGCCGCTTATTCAGGGCGGAATCAATTCCTTTGGTATCTGGATTGCAAATTCATCAGAAACATCTCCTATCCTTGCACCGTTTGTTTACGGAACATTGGAAAGATTGCTTCTCCCATTTGGATTGCATCACATGCTGACAATTCCAATGAACTACACATCATTCGGCGGTACATATACAATTCTTACAGGAACAAACGCAGGAACACAGGTATTCGGACAGGATCCATTGTGGCTTGCATGGGTTACAGACCTTGTAAATCTCAAAAATCAGGGCGATATGGCTGGCTATCAGGAGCTTTTAACAACTGTTACACCTGCAAGATTTAAGGTTGGACAGATGATCGGTGCAACAGGATTGCTTATAGGTATCGGTGTGGGAATGTACAAGTGCATTGACCCGGATAAGAGAAAGAAATATACTTCAATGTTCCTTTCAACAATCGTTGCAGTTCTTCTTACAGGTGTTACAGAGCCTTTGGAATTTATGTTTATGTTCTGTGCAATTCCTCTTTACATTGTTTACGCTATTCTTCAGGGTATTGCATTTGCCCTTGCAGGAGTTATCCATTTAAGACTTCACTCATTCGGAAACCTTGAGCTTATCAGCAGACTTCCAATGTCATTCAGCGCAGGTCTTGGCTGGGACGTATTCAACTTTGTAATCTGCGTAATAGTATTCTTTGTTGTAGGATATTTCGTATCAAAGTTCATGATTAAGAAATTTAACTTTGCAACTCCGGGAAGACTCGGCAACTATATTGATGATGATGTTCAATCAGAAGACGTTTCCGAAGACCAGGGCAAAGCAAAGACAGGAGCTGCAGGAAGTAAGGCTGAAAGAATTATTGCATTGCTTGGCGGAAGAGAAAACATTGTTGATGTTGACGCTTGCATGACAAGACTCCGTGTTACAGTAAAAAATCCTGATTTGGTTGCTGAACTGAGCGACTGGAAAAATGAGGGAGCTTTGGGACTTGTAAGAAAAGACACAGGTATTCAAGCTATATACGGCCCGAAAGCCGATGTTATTAAATCCGATATTTTGGATATTTTGTGATTGCCATGAAAATATTAACTTTAAACTGTCATAGTCTTGAAGAAGAAAACTATCAGGACAAACTTTTAAAATTCGCCCAATGGACTGCAAAGGAAAAACCTGACATAGTTGCTTTGCAGGAGGTTAATCAGTCAATCGAAGCTAAAGCGGTTTCTTCGGAAGCCGCATACGGCTTCACCTCCGACGAAAAGGATTTAATTCTTAAAAGCGACAACCACGCCTATAATTTGGCAAAGCTTTTGAGAGAATTGGGATATCCCATGTACTGGACATGGACACCGGCAAAAATAGGCTATGGAAAATATCAGGAGGGTTTGGCGATTTTCTCGTCTATGCCATTTAAAAAGACAACCCAGCGCTATACAACACATTCAAAAGAGTTTGAAAACTGGAAAGTAAGAAAAGCGCTTTCAGTTGTTTGTGATGTAAATGGGAGAGATATGCAGTTTGTTACCGTACATATGGGCTGGTGGGAGGATAAGGAAGAGCCTTTCACCGATCAGTGGGAATCACTGGAAAAAATAGTTGAAAAGAATATGAAATGTTTTGTTATGGGTGACTTTAACAGTCCGGCTTCGGTTTCAGGCGGAGGATACGACTATATCACAGCTAAAGGCTGGAATGATACGTATAATCTTGCTAAACTAAAAGATGAGGGTTACACAGTATGCAAAAAAATAGACGGCTGGAAAGATAAAGACACAGACAGCAAAATGAGAATAGATTTTATCTTTACTAACGAAAATACAAATATTGAAAAATCCGTTGTTGTTTTTAACGGAACTAACGACGGTGTAGTTTCGGATCATTACGGTGTAATGATTACTTTAAAGTGAGAGGTGATTATGTTGAGAGAAAGCGGTATTTTATTGTCAATAAGCAGCCTTCCGTCAAATTACGGAATCGGTTGTTTTTCAAAGGAAGCATATGAATTTGTCGATAAGCTTTGCGCAGCGGGACAAAGCTTTTGGCAGATTCTTCCTTTAGGCCCTACAGGTTACGGCGACAGCCCTTATCAGTCATTTTCAACCTTTGCGGGAAATCCCTATTTTATAGATTTAGAAAAACTTATAAGGGACGGACTTTTGACAAAGGAAGAATGTGACGCTGTTGACTTTGGAGAAGACAACGAAAAAGTCGATTATGAAAAGCTTTACAAAGGAAGATACAAACTTTTGAAAAAGGCTTTTGAAAATTCAAATATAAATGAAAATAACGCATTTAAAGAGTTTCAAAAGGAAAATTCATTCTGGCTTGAAGATTATGCCCTTTTTATGGCGGCGAAAGAAAAATATGATAATCAAAGCTGGCACAACTGGGATAAAGAAATAAGACTCAGAGATAAAGAAGCTTTGGAAAAACTTAAAGAAGAATTAAAAGAACAGATTGATTTTCAAAAGTACATGCAGTTTGAGTTTTTCAGCCAATGGAAAGAGCTTAAAAGTTACGCAAATTCCAAAGGCATAAAAATCATCGGAGATATACCTATATATGTATCCCTTGACTCCGCTGATGCATGGGCAAACCCACAGCTTTTTTACCTTGACAGCGACAATAAGCCTACAAGAATTGCCGGATGTCCTCCGGATGGTTTTTCCGCAACAGGACAGCTCTGGGGAAATCCTCTTTATAACTGGAATTACCACAAGGAAACAGGATTTAGCTGGTGGATAAAGAGAATTGAATACTGCTATAAGCTCTACGACATTTTGAGAATAGACCATTTCAGAGGATTTGACGAGTACTACAGTATTCCCTTTGGTGCAGAGTCAGCCATTGACGGAAGATGGGAAAAAGGCCCGGGTATTGAGCTTTTCAAGGCAGTTGAAGCAAAGCTTGGAAAAAGAGAGGTTATCGCAGAGGATTTAGGATATCTCACTGATTCAGTTAGAAAACTTGTAGACGACTGCGGTTTCCCTGGAATGAAGGTGCTGGAATTTGCTTTTGACTCAAGAGATTCTTCAGGAGCTCAGCACTATTTCCCATACAATTATAAAGAAAACTCAGTTGTGTATACGGGAACGCACGACAACGAAACCATTGCGGGATGGTTTAAAAATATAACAGAGGAAGAAAGAAACATGGCAAGGCTTTATCTCAACAACAGATATACCCCTGAAAGTGAGATTTACTGGGATTTTGTCTGCCTTGCAATGGCGTCGGTTTCCAAATGGTGCGTAATTCCAATGCAGGATTATTTGGGACTTGACAACAGCGCAAGAATGAATACACCGTCAACCGTCAGCGTAAACTGGAAATGGAGATTGCCAAAATCAGCTTTTGACAAATCCCTTGCGGAAAAAATATATAGTATCACAGGATGCTATGGAAGACTTCCAAAGGATTAAATTTTTTGGATAAACCAATGTCTGAAAAGGAGATTGATTATGATGAAAATTTATGAAAAACTGAACGATGTCACAAATACAAAATGGAATAAAAAACCGGAAGATTGTACCAATCATGAAATATATTACGCAATGCTTGAAATGACAAACAAGCTGTGCAGAGATTTGCCTAAACCTCAGGGTGAAAGAAAGCTCTATTATTTTTCCGCAGAGTTCCTTGTAGGAAAACTTTTGAGCAACAACCTTTTGGCTTTGGGAATATTTGAGGAAACAGAAAAAGTTCTTGAAAGTATGGGCAAAAAGCTCAGTGAAATCGAAGAATATGAGCCGGAGCCCTCTTTGGGAAACGGCGGTCTCGGCAGACTTGCGGCGTGTTTTCTCGATTCTATCGCAGCCCTTGGACTTAACGGCGACGGTGTAGGACTTAATTATCATTACGGTCTTTTCAGACAGCGATTTGTAAATAACAATCAGCAGGAAAACCCCGATCCATGGATAGAAAATGAAAGCTGGCTGGAAGATACAGGCGTGAGCTTTGAAGTTCCTTTCGGAGGTTTTACCCAGAAAGCAATTATGAAAGATATACTTGTTCCGGGAGCAGGTTCAAAAGTTGCAAACAGACTTCATCTTTTCGATGTGGAAGAACCAAAGGAGTTTGAAAACGGCGGCATAGACTTTGACAAAAACGATATTTCTCATTGTCTTACTTCGTTCCTGTATCCTGACGACAGATATGAAGACGGCAAGCTTCTTAGAGTATATCAACAGTATTTTATGGTATCGGCAGGCGCACAGCTTATACTGAAAGAGCTTGAGGACAACGGATTTTCCTTTGAAAATATTTCAAAGCACGTTGTTATCCAGATAAACGATACCCACCCGTCAATGGTTATTCCTGAGCTTATAAGACTGCTGGTTGAAAAAGGCTTAACTATGGATAAGGCTGTTGAAGAGGTTTCCAAGACCTGCGCATACACAAACCATACAATTTTAGCAGAAGCTTTGGAAAAGTGGCCCATTTCATATATTGAAAAGGTAGCTCCTCAGATTGTTCCGATAATCAAAGAGCTTGACGCAAGAGCACGAAAAGTAACCTCAGATAACAGTGTTGAAATTATCCACGACGGCTGGCTTGTAAATATGGCTCATATGGATATGCATTTCGGTTTTTCAGTAAACGGTGTTGCTTATCTGCACACTGAGATACTGAAAAATACTGAGCTTAATAATTTTTACAAGCTCTATCCTGAAAAATTCAACAACAAGACAAACGGAATTACATTCAGAAGATGGCTTCAGGTTTGCAATCAGGATTTATCAGAGCTTATTACAGAATATATAGGGGACAGCTGGAAAAACGACGCCGAAGACCTTAAAAAACTTATGGATTATTCCGAGGATGAGGAGTTTTTAAATAAATTACTTGAGGTAAAGCATAAGAACAAAATCAGACTTAAAGAACAGCTTTTGAAAACAAGCGGCGTGGAGATAGACGAAAATTCTATTTACGACATTCAGGTAAAAAGACTCCACGAGTACAAAAGACAGCAGATGAATTTGCTCTATGTAATCTACAAGTATATCAAGATTAAAAACGGCGAAATTCCAAAACGTCCTATTACGGTTATTTTCGGAGCAAAGGCGGCGCCAGCATACGATATGGCGAAAAATATAATTCATCTTATTCTTTGTATGCAGTCTTTAATAGAAAATGACCCAAGTGTAAACAAGTGGCTTAAAGTCGTTATGATAGAAAACTATAACGTAACATGGGCGCAGAGCTTAATTCCTGCCTGTGATATTTCAGAACAGATTTCCTTGGCTTCAAAAGAGGCAAGCGGAACCGGAAACATGAAGTTTATGGCAAACGGTGGAATTACTCTGGGAACTATGGACGGCGCAAATGTTGAAATAGCTCAGCTTGTTGGAGAAGATAATATTTATACCTTTGGAAAATCAAGTGACGAAGTTATAGAGCTTTACAAAAACTCATCTTACAGAGCAGTTGATTTCTATCATAAGCCGGAGCTTGAATATCTTGTTGACTTTATAGTATCACCTGAACTTTTGTCCATCGGAAATCCTCAAATGCTCTCAGCACTTTGGCGCAATATAAAGTACGAAGACTACTTCAAAGCTCTTCTTGATACAGAAGAATACATCAAAGTTAGAGAAAAGGCCTATGAGGATTATGAAGACAGAATTTCATGGGCAAAGAAGATGACTGCAAATATCGCAAATTCCGGATATTTCTCATCTGACAGAACAATTTCCGAATACAATAAGGATATTTGGAAGCTGAAATAATATTTGATAATACCATATTCATCTAACCTCACTCAATATAGAAAATCCGAGAACAATTTTGCCGTTGTTCTCGGATTTTTCTCACTTGTGTTCTTTTGTTTTTGTGGTAAAATGTTATTAAATAAGAATATCGGAGGGAAAAATGAAAGAAGAAAAAATATTCGGTATGTCATTTGCAAAGGTTTACCCGTTGCTTATAGCTAAAGTAGAAAAGAAAGGACGTACCAAAGCAGAGCTTAATGAGGTTACCTGCTGGCTAACAGGATACAGCATAGAAAATTTAGATGAACTTATGAAAAGCGATATAACCTACGGTGATTTCTTTTTAAAAGCACCAAACTTAAATCCGGATAGAAAGCTTATAACAGGTACAATATGCGGAGTGCGTGTGGAGAATATTGAAAATCCTCTTATGCAGGAAATCAGATATCTGGATAAATTGGCTGATGAACTTGCAAAGGGAAAAGCACTGGAAAAAGTTATGCGTAAACCGAAATAAAGTATTGTATTTTCAAAAAATATAGTATATAATATTATCCGCATCAGTGCGATGCCGACAGTTCGTTTGTACCATCCTGTCGTTAAACAAAACCAGGACTGCTATTCATATTTTGTAATGATAGTGGCTTTGCGTTTTGCAAAGCCATTTTCTTTCTGTGAAAGTGGTTTTGTGTTTTGTAAAAACTATTTTTCGGAGGAATGAAAATGAATAGTGAAATTTTACAATCAACACAACAGACCAAAACAATCAGAGCTTGGATTAAAAAAGAAAAAGAAGAAACTGCTATATTGCTCAGATGCATACCTGCAACGGTGGTTTCTCTTTTTGTTGTAAGCGTTATATGCATGAATTTGCTTGCAAATAAGACATTGGTTCAAACAGAGTGGATTGCTTTGGACGGCGGTATTTTAATATCTTGGCTTTCATTTATGTGCATGGATATTATAACCAAGCATTTTGGACCGAAAGCCTCAAATAAAATTGCGGTTCTTGCGGCGGCTATAAATCTGCTTACCTGTTTGATTTTTTATATAGCCAGCGTAATTCCATCAAATGCAGCAGATTACACTGCCTTAAATGGAATTTTAGGCGGCACATGGTTTATTCTTTTTGGTAGTACGGTTGCATTTTTGGCGTCTGCTGTGATAAACAATTTTTTAAACTGGACTATAGGAAAAGCTTTTAAGAATAATCCGGACAGCAAACGAGCATTTGCGGCGCAGACCTATATATCTACTTTTTTAGGTCAGTTTATGGACAATTTCATATTTGCAATTATTGTCTTTGTGTTTTTTGCGCCAATATTCTGGGACGGATTTCACTGGACAATTGTGCAGTGCGCAATGTGTTCTTTGACAGGAGCTGTGGCAGAATTGTTTATGGAGATAGTTTTTTCACCTATAGGATATAAGATTGTAAAGAGATGGCATAAGTATAATGTGGGACAGGAGTATCTCACCTATATGAAAGTGGGTCAATAATATGAAAATACTTGTAACCGGAACATCACAGGGCATAGGGAAAGCCATTGCCGAGTTGTTTTTAAAAGAAGGACATGATGTTATCGGAATTGACAGACAAAAATCTGAAATTGAACATAAATGCTATACACATCATCAGCTTGACGTCCGTGATTACGATAATTTACCGGAGATTAGCGGTGTGAATATTTTAATAAACAATGCGGGAACACAAAACGAAGATGATATAGATATAAATCTGAAAGCACTTATTCATATCACCGAAAAATACGGTGTTCAAGGAGATATACGTTCTATATTAAATATCGGTTCCGCAAGCGCACATACAGGTTCGGAATTTCCGGAATACTGCGCAAGTAAGGGCGGAGTTTTGGCATATACAAAGAATGTGGCAATGCGTGTGGCAAATTTTGGAGCGACCTGTAACAGTCTTGACCCGGGCGGTGTTCTGACGCCTCTTAATGAATGTGTTATGAATGACGAAGAGCTTTGGGCTCAGATTATGGATGAAACACCTTTGAAAAAGTGGGCAACACCTGAAGAGATTGCACAATGGGCGTATTTTTTAACAGTTACAAACACATTTTGCACAGGTCAAAGCATAGTAGTAGACGGCGGAGAGTCTATAAAACATAATTTTATTTGGAAAGATTAAATGATTTATATCACAAAATTAGAAACGCATCGGAGAACAGTTTTCTTCGATGCGTTTTGCTGTTAATGGTATTTTTGGCAGAAAAGATTGTTTTTCTATTATTATGTATTTGAAGAGATTGAGTTTTTTATGTTTAATTGAGATATGTTTTTATGTTTCATCTTTGACTGTTACGGTTATATATCTTTCTGTTGGATACTGGGAAAGCACATACAAATAATCTGAATTTTTCAGATAATCATATACATCAAAGAAAGGTATATTTTCAGAGCCGTTATAACAATAGGGAAGATGATATGTCTTTGTTTCACCTTTTTCCAATGATATTCCTTGAATGATTTGCGGTTGTTCATACAACGCACCGAAGAGGTTTTGTTCTATAACAAGCCCATCAAAATCAGATAAGAGTGTGTATATTGAAGGATTTATACCCTTTTCAGAATTTATATTGGAAAATTCTACTTCCAAATCTATAACATAGCTTGCAACCTCGTATTCAGGAAGCGGCAAATCTTCTTGTTTTATCTCATATTTTTCCATATAATCTTGAGAAGTCATCAATGAGGCACTTTTTATGTTGACTGTGTATCCTATGGGTGAATCCATAGGATTAAATAAAAAATCATCTGTGTATTCTATTGTTTCTCCCATAGGATAATATACCTTAGGCGGTCGTGTTGAGGTAATGTTTACATACATAATTCGGGAAATCACACCAACAAAGAGAGCAATAACAAAAATCAGAAATATAAGTTTTCTTTTTTTCATCTTCATCACTCCTCTACATTGAAATGGTCTGTGAGCTTTCCTTGTTCAAGCACGTATATTTCCTCACTCAGTTCCTTGAGAATATCTATATCGTGACATGATATTATAACCAGCGCACCTTCTTCTCTTTTTTGGACAATAAGCTCCTTTACCATTGTAATTCCGTCGCTGTCAAGAGCATTTGTAGGTTCATCCAAAACAATGATATCGGGACTTTCCATAAGGGCGCAGGCTATTCCGAGACGCTGTTTCATGCCAAGAGAATATTTTTTATAATGCTTTTTGTCATCAGGGTTCAGTCCAACAGCTTTGATAATATCTTTTATTTGGTAGTCCTTAACAATATTCTTTATGGAAGCCAGCATTTTCAGGTTTTCAAATCCTGAATAACCGTCGAGAAAAGCCGGATTTTCAATAAGTATGCCGACGCTTTCAGGGAAAGAAATATCCTTATGAAGAACTTTTCCGTTTATGGTTATTGTTCCGTCTGTCGGCTTTATAAGCCCGCAAATCAAACGCATAAGCATAGTTTTTCCGGAACCGTTGATACCTTTAAAGCCAACTATTTTGGGAGATGTCAGGGTAAGGGTAATGTTGTCTATTACTTTGTTTCCCTTGATTGTTTTTACAAGGTTTTCAATTTTAATTTCTGTCATAAGCTATCACTATTCTTTCTCTAAAATCTCATAACGGTTAAACAGAACCGTGCTGACCACAATAGAAAATACTATTATTGACGCCATAACTATAACTCCCACAACAGGGTCAACGCCATTTGAAACAAAGCATATGCTGCGCTGAGTCATAGCATAATTTCCTATCATAAAGGGACTTACATAATACGAAGAAACCATAAATATTGCGGTTATCACAATTATACTGGCAAAAGGTCTTATTATCAAGGTTAAAAGCATTTGCAAAAGACACATAGCTATTGCAAATATAAACGGAAGTACAAATACAGTGAGAACCATGTATAAAGGTTCAGGTGACAAGTTAAATCCCTCGGGCATTCCTCCAAGTATAAGAAGCCTTGAAAATACCTCAGGTTTAACAGTAAGCTCAAATTTTAAGCCAAAGGAAAAAGCAAAGATAAAAATGCTAAGTGCAGCAGTAAAAAAATAGACTATGCATATACAAATGGTTGTCACACATTTAGAAAGCCACCAGACCGTCCTTGATGTGCTTGCAATCAGTACATTTTTTCCGTAGCCCATAATGTCGTTGTATGGATAGTACAGGGTAAAAAACAAGAGCAAAACAAAAATTACCATCCACATCATGGGAAAAGCAAAGGATTCATCGCCGCCGGGGATATATTCTTTCATGCCATTGAAAATAAACATCACCATTTCAGTAATTGTAACATCTTTAATGGATATATCGGAATTTAAGATTCTCATATAGGCATCAAGTAAAAACCAGCAGAATACAAAAAAGGTAAGTATGTAGTTTTTATACTTTTTTATGATGGTGTTTTTTAAGTCGTATTTAAGTATTTTAAAAAACATCTTTTTTCATCCCTTTAAAAAATATCGTTCCGGCAGTTAAAATTAAAAATACACCGTATACTAAGATTAAATATTCCAATACTCTATATGTGTTGCTAAGCCCGTTTATAAGGTAAAGTGGATCCATTTCTCCCCAAAACAGGCGATTTAAAAACATTGAACATGCATATGAATACAAAAAAGAAAATACAAAAGGAAAAAGCGTTACAATATATTTATTTGTTGTAAACATTGAAACCGCCATTGCAAATGTGGCAAACAGACCGCCCAATATAAAATGAAATATGAGAATAATCACCATGTATAATGCCGGAGCTTTATAAAATAAATTGGCAAAGGCAAACGCCGGGAGTTCCGCATAGTATATACTTTCAGAAACATTTGGCATACGAAATGGCATAAAGCAGGCAAGTGTTAAAATATTCACCAAAATTGGGATGAGCACCACAAGCCCTCCGGAGATAAATGTGGCAAAATACTTGGAGGTAAGATACTTCAATTTACTTGTACGGGTAATAATGCTTTTAATATAGCCGCTTCTCACGTCGCTGCTGTATGACCAGCCGTAGGCAAGCACACAGATAAGGGGAATAAAGCGATAAAACATGGCAGGAGTTATACTGGTAAAGTCACGGTAAACCGTATTGACATAAGTGTTGTCTAAAGTGGCAGACATTACATTATATCCAAATCCAGCCAGAGTGTCGAAATCTTTTTTACTTGACTGAAGCTCATATACTGCACTCAATACAGTTAATACAACAGCAAAGGCTATTACCAACCAAAATAATTTACCTTTAAATACTTTTTTCATTTCTATTTTAAATATTGCCATCATGAGCCCTCCTTGGATAGATTCAGATTGACATAATATTTTTGTTCATCTGAATCTAAAATCTTGGAAATCAGCAAGTAAAACGGCAGATTGGCTCTTTCTTCAGGAACGGCATAGAGAACTTTTAGATTTAATTCCTGTCCCTCTATAAGATCAAAATAAAGATACTGAGTACTGGAATCTGTATAGTTTTCTCCTCCGTCAACTATGGTGTAATCAAAAACAACCTCGGTGTCAGGAAATCTGTCCCATGTGCCGCTTTGTTCACCTGTTTCGGAGGAATACAAACCAAACATACTGTTTATGCCTGAAAGTTTGTCCGTTCCTTTTATAAGCTGTCCTTTCAGGTTTTCGTCTGTATAAAGAAAGGTATAATCTAAAAGCAGAAATACGTAGCCGCTGTTAAAATCCTTTTTTTTGACAACACATTCTTCATCTTCTGCATAGCCTGTTTCCGCAAAGGAACTGAAAATTTTTGCGTCGTTCACAGTTACAGTGATGTGATTATCAAGCTTAATAGGCTCTGCAAATGAAACTTCAATAATGTCGGAAGATTCAGAGGCGTTATTTTCATTATCTGAGGTTTCACCATGAGATGGCGGTTCTTTATCTTTGCTGAGTATGGATGTCACATCGCATCCGGATAAAACTAAAAGTCCAACCAATAAAACGGAAATAAACACAAAAATTCGTCTTTTTACCATAGAAAATACCTCTCTTTCCTTGCAAGCGCTGTTCGCAAATATTTGCGAACAGCGCTTGTTTTATGACATTTTAAAAATGACTTGAATCAGGGCTCCAGACTCCATAAATAGATCTTGTATATGTACCGGCGTTTTTTACACCAATAATCCAAAGAAAAAACATAAGTATAAAAACACAGACAATGTTTTTTAATCTAAAACTTTGTCAATTATAATAAATAGATAAAAACAATTAACCTTAATAAAAATTTTTATTTTTTATGCATTTATATTATCATACATAATTTTTAATGTCAATACTGTATTTATAAAAAGTTAAAAAAATTCAAAATATAATATACTTTTGTGGTTATAAAGAAAATATATATTTAGTTTTTTTTATAAATAGTTTATATAAAATAAAACAATTTGAAATATAACGATATAATGCACGTTTAAACTCGTGATATTATAATAAATTCTTAAATTTTATTTTTAATGCTTACAGAGAAATAATAAAATGCAATCAATAGCCAAATCCGACGAATAGGTATTTTAAATAAATGAACTCAATATTTCAATTAAATCAAAACAGTGTTTTATTCAAAAACGGACGCTTGCGATATTAGGACTTTAATACAAATGCAAAAAAGCTAATCAAGATTTTGATTTTTGGTTGGCTTATTTGTTTTTGTTAAATTTATTGAATTATATAATTATAAGTAGTATAATAAAATCAAACAACATGAATAAAACTTTGAATGTTAATAAGAAAATATGGGGGTGAAAAATATTGTTTATAATTTAATGATAAATTTTGAAGATATAATAAATCATCAAATTGAACTATTGAGGTATGCAGGAAAAAATTCAGATACGTTTACTGTTATTACAACTCTTAAAAAGCCATATTCAAAGCGACCACCAAATTTTATCCATGACAAAATAATGATGGAACTGTCCCCTTATATGGTAGATTATATTGTTGGTATAAAAGAATGGCCTGGTACATATCGAAGTGGGGGAAGTCATACTGTTATGCTTACCTATCGATTATGTAAAAACAGTAGGTACCTATTGGAAAAATTGGAGAATTGGTATTTACCTTTGAAAAATGGTCTCCCAGAGGATATATGTTTTTACAGAAAACAAAGACCATGGTTTGGAAGTGTTTCCCACGAAAAAATGGCGTTTATGTGGAATGCAACCGAAAGTGATCTTACTAATTTAGAAAACCTTTCAATTAAATTTTCAATTCAGAATAAATAATTTATTTGAATAGAAAGGACAATGACGTATGAAAAAACTGACATCAGCTTTAATATCAATATTTTTTATTATTGTATTTTGGGATATTTTTGTTTTATCTGCTTTCGCTTCGACAATACATACCGGTTTTGAAACAGAGATACTTACTTCAAGTGAAGAGAAAGAAATATTATCTAATTTCGAAATTAATAAAATTACAGAAGAGGGAGATAAAAAAGCTATAGAATGTTTTGATGTAAATGAAAAAGGAAACATTGCTGTTGGTTCTTCTGACTTTCTCAAAAGAATTATAAAAATTTATTCAGAAGATGGAGCTTTTCAATACGGATTTGAGTTTGAAACTGCAGGAAAATTTGGGCTGGAGTGGGACAATGATAATATTTTGATTTATAACGTTAGAGGTAATATTGTGATTTCAGTAGATTCAAAAGGTGATGTTGTAGCTGTTGATAAAATAGCAGATACAATAAATAACCAGTTGTATTGGAAAAATACAGTTTATGCTACAAAGAGGACAAATAATAACAAAACATACGAAATCAGAAACGATATGGGACCGTTGAATATATTCTCATTCAATTATTCCCAATTACTGATTACAGATCAAAACAGTGATGTTAAAATTATTTATGATGTTAATAGTTATCAAATCACTAAATACATTATAATAATCATTATTATAATCAGTATTATTGTGTTCATTATAATTCCTACAATATATAAACTTTATAAAGATGGCAAGAAAAAACATAATATATATTTCTAATATGTTAGGCTGGAAAAAGAACATATTTTTCAATAAAAAAAGATACAATTCGTAGATCTATACATAAGAAGTACAAAAAGCGTTGGATAAGAGAAGAAAAGCAATAAAAGATTTATTATAAAATAGAAAAAGCGGCGACTGAAAGACAAACGTCTATCTGTCGCCACTTTTTATTTTGGGAGGTAAGTTCTACTAATTGGAACTTTATTTTTTCTTAACAGTAATCAATGAGGTCTTTTGCCCGTTTTAATTTCTCATGTGTTAATCTATAAGCATAAGGAGGGATTAAATATGTCAGCTATATTTAAAACTATACATAAACTTGACAAACGTATAGAAGCACATGCGGAGCATTTTGCGTTTAAGTATCCATATATATCTTTTTTCGCTTTATTTATCGGTATGCCGATTTGTGTTTTCGCTGCCGTGTTTTTCTTTACAGTAATTATTACTGTTCCTATCGCTTTGATTTTCGGATGGCTGTAAGCATCTTAATATAATCTTAATACGCTGAAAATTCTCCTAATCCCGATTTAATATTTATGCTGTTAAAATATCAGGCAAGGAGGTAAGACTAATGAATATTATAATCGGATTTATCGGTCTTTGTGCTGCGGCACTGCTAATCTATTATGTTTATATACTAATGAAGGGGGATGAACAAAAATGAGTGCGGTAATACAATACATACTCTATCTTGTTGTTCTTATTGTTTTAGCAATTCCGCTCGGTGCTTACATCAAGAAAGTAATGAACGGAGAGAAAACATTTCTTTCTAAAATTCTAACGCCCTGCGAAAACGCTGTGTATAAGGTTATGCATATTAATAAGGACGAGCAAATGAACTGGAAAAAATATGCCGTTTCTGTTCTGGTTTTTTCAGGCATAGGGCTTATTTTTCTGTTTTTGCTTCAGCTTTTGCAGGGGGTTCTTCCTGGAAATCCACAAGGGCTCTCAGGTGTAAAATGGGATTTGTCATTTAACACAGCAGCCAGTTTTGTAACCAACACAAACTGGCAGGCATATAGCGGCGAGTCTACATTAAGCTATCTTACTCAAGCACTCGGACTTACCGTGCAGAATTTTGTTTCCGCAGCCACGGGCATTGCTGTGCTGTTTGCCCTGATACGTGGATTTATAAAAGTTAAAGCCGATGGATTAGGCAGTTTTTGGGTTGATATAACGAGAATTGTGATTCACATTTTAATTCCGCTTAATCTTGTAATATCCATTTGCCTTGTTGGCGGAGGCGTTATTCAAAACCTTAAAGGCGCTGAAACCGTATCGCTCGTTGAACCGATTGCGGTAAGTGCAGACGGAGAAATTCTTGAAAATGCCGAAATTGACATTGATACAAACACCGTAACAGTTGACGGTAAAAAAATAGAAGACGCCGAAATTGTTACCGAACAGTTTGTACCTATGGGTCCTGCGGCAAGTCAGGTCGCCATTAAGCAAACAGGTACAAACGGCGGCGGTTATATGGGCGTTAACTCCGCTCATCCGCTGGAAAATCCTAATGCTTTTACAAATTTAATTGAAATGATTTCAATTTTGCTTATTCCTGCGGCGCTGTGCTTTACTTTTGGTAAGGCAGTAAAAAATAAAAAACAGGGCATTGCAATTTTTATGGCAATGTTTATATGCCTTGTGCTGGCGCTCGGCACGATCGCCGTCAGCGAACAGGTTGCAACACCGCAGCTTGCACAGGATGGCGTTAACATCTCTATGACCGACCAGGCAGGTGGCAATATGGAGGGTAAGGAAACCCGATTCGGCATTGCAACATCCTCAACATGGGCGGCATTTACAACGGCAGCTTCCAACGGCTCTGTAAACTCTATGCACGACAGCTACACGCCGCTCGGCGGTATGGTGACAATGCTTCTGATGCAGCTCGGCGAAGTTATCTTCGGCGGAGTTGGATGCGGTCTTTATGGTATGCTTGCCTTTGCCATTCTGACGGTATTTATAGCCGGACTTATGGTGGGCAGAACTCCTGAGTTTTTAGGCAAAAAGATTGAACCTTACGAGATGAAATGGTCTGTGCTTGTTTGCCTTGCCACACCGATTGCAATTCTTATAGGAAGCGGTATTGCGGCTGTCTTTCCGAGCGTGGCGGACAGTCTCAACAACAGCGGAGCACACGGTTTTTCCGAAATGCTCTACGCATATTCCTCCTGCGGCGGTAATAACGGCTCCGCCTTTGCAGGTTTTAATGCAAACACCGTATTTTTGAATGTTTCGCTCGGTATTGTAATGCTGTTTGCTCGTTTTCTGCCGATTATCGGAACTCTGGCGATTGCGGGAAGCCTTGCAGGGAAAAAGAAAATTGCAACAAGCTCGGGTACACTTTCCACCACAAATGGTATGTTCATATTTTTGCTGATTTTAATTGTCCTGATTATCGGCGCACTCAGCTTTTTCCCTGCGCTGGCACTCGGACCGTTGGCTGAATTTTTCAGTAATGTGATATAAGGAGGCACTGTTATGGCATCAAATACAAAAAGTACTTTTGCCGATAAAAAGATGCTCGGCAGAGCTATAAAAGATTCATTTATAAAACTAAACCCAAAAACGCAGGTACAAAACCCAGTTATGCTTTTGGTGTATATTTCGGCGATTCTTACAAGCGGACTGTGGATTGTTTCTCTGTTCGGGCTAAAGGATGCTTCAAGCGGCTACACATTGGCAATCGCAGTAATTCTGTGGTTTACCTGTATTTTTGCAAATTTTGCCGAAGCCATTGCCGAGGGACGCGGAAAAGCTCAGGCGGACGCTTTGAGAGCATCAAAAAAAGATGTAGAAGCACATAAAATACCGTTTGCCAATAAAAAGGAGCAGATAACAGCAGTTTCTTCCGCAATGCTTAAAAAAGGCGATATTGTGATTGTAAAAGCAGGAGAGCAAATTCCGGGAGACGGTGAGGTAATCGAGGGTGCCGCTTCGGTAGACGAAAGTGCGATTACAGGCGAATCTGCACCTGTAATCCGTGAAGCAGGCGGTGACAGAAGCGCCGTAACAGGCGGTACTACTGTACTTTCCGATTGGATTGTCGTGCAGATAACAAATGAAGCAGGGGAAAGCTTCCTTGATAAGATGATTGCTATGGTCGAGGGCGCTTCCAGAAAAAAGACACCTAACGAAATTGCATTGCAGATTTTTCTTGTTGCGCTTTCCATTATATTTATTCTTGTTACTGTATCTCTGTATACATATTCCATATTCTCGGCAAAACAGGCAGGAATTGACAATCCAACCTCTGTTACTACCTTGGTGGCTTTGCTTGTTTGCCTTGCCCCAACTACCATAGGTGCATTGCTTTCTGCTATTGGTATTGCGGGAATGAGCAGACTCAATCAGGCAAATGTACTTGCTATGAGCGGCAGAGCCATTGAAGCCGCAGGCGATGTAGATGTGCTTATGCTTGACAAAACAGGAACAATTACACTGGGAAACCGCAAAGCGAGTGCTTTTATTCCCGTAGACGGGGCGAGTGAACAGGAGCTTGCCGATGCGGCACAGTTATCCTCGCTTGCCGATGAAACGCCAGAGGGCAGAAGTGTAGTTATTCTCGCAAAAGAGAAATTTAATATTCGAGGCAGAGAGCTTTCCGATAAGAATATGACATTTATTCCCTTTACGGCAAAAACACGTATGAGCGGCGTTGATTATGACGGCAACGAAATCCGCAAGGGAGCCGCCGATACAATGCAAAAATATGTAACCGAAAGCGGCGGTATTTACTCAGAGGAATGCGACCGAATCGTTAAAGAAATTGCAAACAAAGGCGGAACTCCGCTTGTTGTTGCGAAAAACCATAAGATTTTAGGTGTTATTCATCTGAAAGACATTATCAAGCAGGGAGTAAAGGAAAAATTTGCAGATCTTCGTAAAATGGGTATAAAAACCATTATGATTACAGGCGATAACCCGATGACAGCCGCCGCTATTGCAGCAGAAGCGGGCGTGGACGATTTTCTTGCCGAAGCAACACCAGAAGGCAAGCTTCAGATGATACGTGATTTTCAAAGCAAGGGACACCTTGTGGCAATGACAGGCGATGGCACAAACGACGCTCCAGCGCTTGCACAGGCTGATGTGGCGGTTGCTATGAACACAGGTACACAGGCGGCAAAGGAAGCTGGTAATATGGTTGACCTTGATTCGTCACCGACAAAGCTTATTGATATTGTCCGCATCGGAAAACAGCTTTTGATGACAAGAGGAAGTCTTACTACCTTCTCAATAGCGAACGATGTGGCAAAATATTTTGCTATTATTCCAGCCTTGTTTATGGGAATTTATCCCGGACTTTCGGCACTTAACATTATGGGTCTTCATTCACCGCAAAGCGCTGTTTTGTCGGCTATTATGTACAATGCACTGATTATTATTGCGCTGATTCCTTTGGCGCTTAAAGGTGTAAAATACCGTGAAGTTCCGGCAGGTAAGCTTTTGTCACGTAACCTGTTAATTTACGGTCTCGGCGGTCTGGCAGCACCATTTATCTTCATTAAGCTGATTGATATGCTGTTAGTTCTTTTCGGACTTGCATAAGGAGGAATTTATAATGAAAACATTTAAAAATGTACTTCCGAAAGCGGCAATAATCTTTCTTATTTTTACGTTACTCTGCGGTGTGGCTTATACGGGTGTTGTTACAGGCATTTCACAGCTTATTTTCCCCGACAAAGCAAACGGCAGTATTATTGAGGTTGACGGAAAAAAGTATGGATGCGAGTTGCTTGGTCAGCAATATACGGACGACAGACATATGTGGGGGCGCATTATGAATATTGATGTTTCAACCTACAAAGATGAAAACGGAAAAACTTTGATGTATGCCGCACCGTCCAATCTTTCTACTGCAAGCGAAGAATATGAGGCTTTGGTTAAGGAACGTGTGGAAAAGCTGAGAGAGTCTAACCCCGATATGGACGAAACGGCAATCCCCGTTGATCTTGTGACTTGCTCAGGCAGTGGACTTGACCCGCATATTTCAGCTGCCGCCGCCGAGTATCAGGTTGCAAGAATTGCAAAAGCAAACGATATGAGCGAAGACGAGGTACGAGAGATTATTGAGAAATGCACTGACGGTAAATTTTTAGGCATATTCGGAGAAAAAACAGTAAATGTTCTTGAAGTGAATTTGATGCTGGATGGAATTATGTAATAAATTTAAGGCGGATGAGTTTAGGCTTTTTCGCCTTTATCTTTATACAATCTTAATACTGTCTTTCTCTTGCTTATGCCGATTTAATGCAGATTAAGATAAAATAAAGACAGCCTAAATGTGATATTAAGATTGCAAAGGTATCCGTTATGATAAAACGGCAAATTTAAAACACAAGAATATTACATCGTTACAGTTGTAGCGATTCAGGTCGAAAAATAAAGCTGATACAGAGAAGCGCAACTCAAGCGTTGACTTATATGATATAATAAAGAGCGGAAAGAAAGGTATATGCTGCAATGCTTTATTAATTCAAAGAATGTGAGTTTGCAAAGTCACCCAAAAATGCGGTGAAAAAACCGTTTTTCTGTTTCTTACTTTTCTCTTAAAATATGAGACTTACAGAAGGTGTTTTCATGAACGAAACAAGGCAAAGCCCGGAAGAAATTTTAAAGCAAATTAAAAAGGAAGAACAAAGTCTTAATCGTGGGCATTTAAAGATATTTTTCGGATATGCCGCAGGAGTAGGCAAAACCTATGCCATGCTAAAAGCCGCACATGCGGCTAAAAGGCATGGTATTGATATCGTTGCCGGTTACATTGAACCACACGCCCGACCGCAGACATCAGCACTTGTAAACGGATTGGAATGTATTCCTAATCTTGTTTCGGAATATAACGGAATTACTCTTTCGGAATTTAATCTTGACGCCGCACTTGCTCGCCATCCGCAGTTAATCCTTGTGGATGAGCTTGCTCATACAAATGCCCCCGTGTGTCGACATACAAAGCGTTATCAGGATATTGAAGAATTACTTAAAGCAGGAATAGATGTTTATACCACAGTAAATGTTCAGCATATTGAAAGCCTTAATGACACAGTTGCGTCTATAACGGGTATTATGGTACACGAGCGCATTCCGGATTCAGTATTTGACAATGCCAGTCAGGTCGAGCTTGTGGATATTGAGCCTCAGGAATTGATTGATAGGCTTAAGGCGGGAAATGTTTATAATTCGGTTCAGGCTGAGCGTGCTACAGAGAATTTCTTTACCGTGGAAAATCTAACGGCGCTTCGAGAAATTGCCTTGCGCCGCTGTGCCGACAGGGTAAACCTGCTTACCGAAACCGTCAGAACGAAAAGCCACAGCGATTATCATACCGATGAGCATATTCTTGTATGCCTATCGTCGTCACCGTCCAATGCGAAAATTATTCGTACCGCAGCCCGAATGGCGAATGCTTTTAAGGGAGCTTTTACCGCGCTGTTTGTGGAAACCCCGGATTATCAGGTTATGCCCGAGGAAGATGTAAAGCGACTGCGTAGTAATATGCGTCTTGCGGAACAGCTTGGTGCTAAAATCGAAACAGTGTACGGTGAAGATGTTTCTTATCAAATCGCCGAATTTGCAAGGCTGTCGGGGGTTTCAAAAATCGTTATAGGAAGAAGCTCCGCAACACGAAAGAGCATATTTTCTAAACCGACTCTTACAGAAAAGCTGATTGCAAATGCGCCGAACCTGGATGTGCATATCATACCCGATACCGACGGTAAAAATGCCGCATACCGTGCAAAAAAAGCGAGAAGAAAAAGCAAAATGGTCTTTTCGGTATCCGATCTTTTGAAAAGCATTGCTATTTTGATTTTGGCAAGCTGTATAGGAATGCTATTCCGTCAATTAGAATTTGCAGAAGCAAATATTATCACGGTATATGTTCTCGGCGTGCTTGTGACTTCGGTTGTTACAAGACATAGGATTTATAGCCTGATTTCCTCTATTGTCAGTGTTTTGGTTTTCAATTTTTTCTTTACCGATCCGCAGTTTACACTTCAGGCTTACGATAAAGGTTATCCTATTACCTTCCTGATTATGTTTTTGGCGGCATTGCTCACAAGCTCCCTTGCTGTAAAGTTAAAAGAGCATGCAAAACAGTCTGCAAAGGCGGCTTACAGAACAAAGGTGCTGTTTGACACAAATCAGCTCTTACAGCAGGCAAAGGACAAGAACGAAATCATTTCAGCAACGGCAAATCAGCTCATAAAACTGCTTGGTAAGGATATAGTGTTTTATCTAACTGAGGACGAGAAACTTGGCGAACCTCATATTTTTACAGTATCTGGAGATAAAACAGATAAAGAAATAACAGGAACAAAAGAAAAGGCAGTTGCGGAGTGGGCGCAAAAGAATAATAAACACGCAGGAGCAACTACGGAAACGCTTTCAAATGCAAAATGCCTATACCTTGCCGTAAGGGTAAACAGCCATGTTTATGGTGTTGTCGGCATTTATATAGGCGATGAGCCGCTTGATTCGTTTGAAAAAAGTATCCTATTGTCCATACTCGGCGAATGTGCTTTGTCGCTGGAAAACGAAAAGAACGCAAGAGAGAAAGAAGAAGCGGCAATTCTTGCTAAGAACGAACAGCTTCGTGCAAATCTCCTGCGAGCTATTTCGCACGATTTACGAACACCGCTTACTTCTATTTCGGGAAACGCCAGCAATCTTATATCAAACGGCAATTCCTTTGATGAAGCTACAAAGATTCAGCTTTATACGGATATTTACGATGACTCCATGTGGCTTATCAATCTTGTTGAAAATCTGCTTTCCATAACAAGAATTGAAGAGGGACGGTTGAATCTTCACATTACAGAGGATTTAGTGGACGATGTCATCACTGAAGCGCTTCATCATGTGAATCGAAAAAGCGTGGAACACCATATCATCGTCCGACATAAAGAGGATTATCTTCTTGCTAAAATGGATGCAAAACTGATGGTACAGGTTATTATAAATATTGTAGACAACGCCATTAAATACACGCCGAAAGGCTCCAATATTTTGATTAAAACTTGGAAGCAAGGAGATAAAGCCGTTATAACCATTGCCGATAACGGCGACGGAATACCCGATGAAATGAAAGAAAGGGTATTTGATATGTTTTACAGCGGAGCGAATAAAATAGCTGACAGCCGCCGCAGTTTAGGCTTGGGATTGTCTCTGTGCCGTTCCATTGTAAATGCACACGGAGGAAAAATAATCGTTTCGGACAATACACCGCATGGTACGGTGTTCACCATTACATTACCTGCCGGGGAGGTAGAAATTCATGAATAAAACCTTGATATTGGTTGTTGAAGATGATAATTCGGTCAAAAATCTTATTACAACAACTCTTAAAGCACATGATTACAGATATTTAACCGCACAAAACGGTACAGATGCCATTTTGGAAGCGTCATCGCACAATCCGGATATTGTCCTGCTCGATTTAGGACTTCCTGATATTGATGGTGTTGATGTAATTAAAAAAATCCGTACTTGGTCCAATATGCCTATTATTGTTATCAGCGCACGAAGTGAAGATACCGATAAAATTGATGCTCTCGATGCTGGTGCCGACGATTACCTGACCAAACCGTTTTCTGTGGAAGAACTGTTGGCAAGGCTCAGGGTTACGCAAAGGCGCCTTAATATGATGCAGAACGAAACTTCCGCTAAAGCGTCCGTTTTCACAAACGGCAAACTTCGTATAGACTACGCCGCAGGATGCGCCTATTTAGACAATGAAGAGTTGCACCTTACGCCTATTGAATATAAACTTTTGTGCCTGCTTTCAAGAAATGTCGGAAAGGTTCTGACTCACACTTTTATTACGCAGAATATTTGGGGCAGTTGTTGGGATAACGATATTGCCTCTCTGCGCGTCTTTATGGCGACACTTCGCAAAAAACTGGAAAAGGATGCAAATTCTCCCCAATATATTCAGACACATATCGGCGTTGGTTACAGAATGATGAAGGTTGAATAATTTTTAAACAGATAATAAATACAAAAAACGGTGCTGTAAATCCTTTTAATGTTTACAGCACCGTTAATCTTTTATGAAAAATATGACTTTCTTTGCCAACTCGTACAAATATAACTTGATACGTGACTTGTAATCAGTTGTTATAAGGAAATATTATTTCTATCTTTTGTCGTAACAAAGTCTATCGAAAGAACATCATTAGAGTTGAGTTTTCCGAAATTTTAGGAGAGAACAATCAAAAAACAATCTAAAAGGTATATAAAAAGCTCAGTATTTAAACGGTAAAAACCGCATAAATACTGAGCTTTTGGCGGAGATGAAGGGATTTGAACCCTTGCACGCCCAATGGACGCCTACCGGATTTCGAATGTGTTATGTGATATGGAAAGTGTTAGAAAGGAGCAGAAAATAATGCAAGAAAAACTACTTTATTTACAGGTAAAATCTGAGCTAAAAGCGGCGAAAAGCGGCAAAAAACCGTGAGTTCGAATAGGTTTCAAAAATGGCTCAAAAAAAGCAAAAAAGAGAGAACTTGGAGAGAACGGAGAGAACTCAGGAGAGAACAAAACCCCTTTTCCCGCCTACTTTTCAGGCACTCTCAAAATACTATTGGAGAGAACTTTTACACCTTTCTTCTGCTGTTGACCAAAAAGCGCAAAGAGGTGTAAGTGATGATTACAGAAAAATATTGCAACGAGATTTTGCAGCAATACCCAGAATACATAACCAAAGACCAGATGTACCGTATCTGTCATATCAGCAAAAAGACCTGCTTGTTTTTATTGGAAAGCGGTCTTGTGCCGAACATAGATAGCGGCAAAAAAACACGCCGCTTCAAAATCAAGACGGTTGATGTTATTCAGTATTTGAAAGACAGAGATGATTACCCAGAGCTATTCAAAGCTCCAGACGGCTTTTACAAAGGAAAAGGCGGAGATAAAAAAGCTCCGTCCTTTGATGAGGTGTTCACACAAGAGGATTTAATTCGTATGCGGCAGTATTATGAACGACTGCTAAAAAACAACCCAGATGTTATGTCGGTTGAACAGGTAGCTCAGTTTACGGGCTACAATAAAAACTCGGTTAGTCGCTGGTGTGGTAAAAAAGAGCTGAAATGCTTTTATATCAAACAGCGTTATCAAATCCCTAAAGAGTATCTATTGGATTTCCTTGTAAGCAGATATTTCATAGGAATTGCCGTGAAGTCTGTCAAGCACCAGAGGTTTAATGAGCAAATACGAAAATTGCGTACAGGCAGCGATGGCACAATGGCGTAATTTCTTAAACATATCTATAATGAAAAATGAAACGGAGGTATTCGTTATGAAAGATAAAACCTACCACGCATATCTGGATAGCCACGAGCGACAGTTGGTAATACATAGCCTTGTAGAGCTGAAAAACAGACTGATACAGGAAGGCAGATACACGGACTGCGTTGACGAGCTGATTTTCAAGGTTGTCAATGCTCCTGTTAAGAAAATGAAAATTGAACATATCTAAGGCATATCACACATAGCCGCTTATTCTTATTTCCCTAAGAGTAAGCGGCTTTTTTGCGTTCTCTCACTCTTTTACATAGCCGCCTTGACAAAGCGGCTAAATTTATGCGAAAGGAGGACGCACAAATGTCAAATTGCAAAGTGATTGCTCTGACCAATCAGAAAGGCGGTGTCGGTAAAACGACCACGGCGGTCAATCTGGGCGTAGGTCTGGTACAGCAAGGAAAGAAAGTTCTGCTCATTGATGCTGATGCACAGGCAAATCTCACAATGGCACTCGGCTACAACAGACCTGACGATATACCCATAACGCTCTCCACCGTAATGCAGAACATCATAGACGATAAATCTTTTGATGTTTCGCAAGGTATCATACACCATAGCGAGGGCGTTGGCCTGCTTCCGTCCAACATTGAGTTATCAGGCTTTGAAGTAAGGCTTATCAATGCTATGAGCCGTGAGCGTGTTCTGAAAACCTATGTAAATGAGGTTAAGAAGAATTACGATTATGTGCTTATCGACTGTATGCCCTCTCTCGGTATGATAACGATAAATGCTCTGGCGGCGGCAGACAGCGTGATTATCCCAACACAGCCGCACTACCTTTCAGCGAAAGGTTTGGAGCTGTTGCTTCGCTCTGTGTCAATGGTAAAACGACAAATCAATCCCAAGTTGCGGATAGACGGTATTTTAATGACTATGGTAATGCCCCGTACCAACATTTCTAAGGAAATCACGGCAACGGTAAAAAGTGCCTACGGTCAAAAAATCAAGGTGTTTGATACTGAGATACCGCATTCTATCCGTGCGGTGGAAGCTACCGCAGAGGGCAAGAGCATTTTTGCTTACGACAAAAGCGGTAAGGTTGCCGCAGCTTATGAGCAGTTCGGAAAGGAGGTGGCAGAGATTGGCGAGAAGCAGAGAAACCAAAATCGAACTGACCGCTTACGATGACCTTTTTCAGACAGATGAAAGCCGTGCAGAAGCAAAGCTGAGTAAAATTAGAGATATTCCCTTATCGCAGATTGACGAGTTTCCAGACCACCCGTTCAAGGTTTTAATGGACGAGGATATGGAACAGCTTGTCGAGAGCATTAAGCGAAACGGCGTAATGACCCCTGCTACCGTTCGGCTTAAAGAGGACGGACGGTATGAGCTTGTAAGCGGACACAGAAGAAAAAAGGCTTGCGAGCTTGCGGGGCTTGAAACGCTGAAATGCGAGGTTAAAGAGCTGACCCGTGATGAAGCCATTATTGTAATGGTAGAAAGCAATTTACAGAGGTCAACGATTTTACCGAGTGAGAAAGCCTTTGCTTATAAAATGCGGCTTGAAGCGATGAAGCGACAAGCAGGCAGACCCACGAAAGAAAATTATTCCCCAATGGGTAATAATTTAGAGTTTGCCACTTCAAGCGATGAACTTGCCGACAAAGTTGGTGAAAGTAAAAATCAGATTTTCCGTTTTATTCGTCTGACCGAGCTTGTTCCCGAAATCCTGCAAATGGTAGATGAAAGGCAGATTGCTTTTCGTCCTGCTGTTGAAATCTCTTATCTGACCGAAGAACAGCAATACACCTTGCTTGAAGCTATGAGCTACAACGACGCTACCCCGTCGCTTGCACAGGCTATCAAAATGAAGAAGTTTATGCAGGAGGGTAAGCTGACAGGTGAGGTTATCCAGAGCATTATGGAGGAAGAAAAACCCAACCAAAGGGAAAAGCCTGCTTTCCGTGACGAGAGGATAACCAAACTCATTCCTAAATCTGTTCCCAAAGGACAGGAAGCGGATTTTGTTGTAAAGGCGCTGGAGTTTTACAACCGCCACCTGCAACGGCAGAAAGCACAGGAACGATAGCCGCACACCGAGGGCGAGGTCTGTCCGTTTGCGTGGATAGCCGCTTTTTCGGCTTTCCCCCTCTCCACACCTCACCCCCTTTGCTACTACCAAGACTATCCGAAAAGAGAATATGCAAATCACTCTGCTTGAAAGATTTTCTACCTTTGAGAGCTTCTGCGGTTTTTCGTATAATGAAGCCGCAAAGGAGGTCTATGCTATGCGAAAAAAGATGATTGCAATGCTTTTTGCGCTGATATTGTCATTAAGCGGCTGTGCCGATGTTTCAACAGCTCCCAAAGAAAGTGATAATTACGGGCTTGTGACGGGAACAGAAGCCGCCGCCGAAGCAGAAAGCACGGAAAGCAGTTCTTTCTCGGAAAGTTCCGAAAGCAAGAGTGCGAAAACGGATACTGCGCTTGAAAGCGATGCAGAAGCTACGGCGTGTGAGCCTGTTGACAGCGAAACTCCAAAGCAGACTGAGCCTGTGCTGCAAGAGGAAAACAATGTGTCTGAAAGCAAGCCTGCGGTAACGGAAAGCAGCTCTGCTCCTGCCGAAAAGCCAGAGGAAACAGAGCCGCCCGTGGTAATACCGCCGCAGACAGTCCCAGAAGATACAAAGCCTAAGACCGCCTATGATTATGAATTTGACATTGAAGCGGTTAAAGCGGATTGCATCGGCATTGGTCTTGATATGGGGCTTGCCTTAGACAGCTCACTCACTCCGAGTAATTCTACTTGGTGGAAACCTGTAACGGCATCACAGAACAATCAGGGCGAAGCATTAAAGCAGAGCCTTGAACGCTATATCACATTCCATACTGTCGAAAATCTCGGCGCATACGGAATTGATGAAATCACAGCTTTTAATATTTATTGCGAAGCAAGAGGAAACGGCAGCTACTCGATTTATTTCCTCTTTGCGTGAGCAGCTATCAGGCTTTTCCCTCTGTTCAAAGACAGAGGGATTTTTTATGCCCAAAATCAAGAAAGGACGGTTTAACAGCCTATGAAAACTAAGTTTACAAAGAAAGGCAGGCGTATCCTGTCGGCGGCTCTCTGCTTGCTGATGATGATAACAGCTCTGCCGATGTCTGCCTTTGCGTGGACGAGCGAGGAAGGTAAAAGCTGCACATCTTCCTTTGGCGATTACTATGTCGGCTCTGACGGCGAGTATTACCGAAGCAAAGCGACCTATTCCTTTATCGTTTATGACAGTAAAGGCAACATTACCGTGCAAAGCATTAACGCAGGTAACGCCAAGCGAAAATATCTGATGACAGATAATAGCGGAACACATCAGGTTTACTGCGTGGAGTCTGGCGTTGATTTCAACACGGGCAATTCCTATGTGTCCAAAAGCGGAAAGAACAGCTCGTATTTTCAAAACCTGCCGACTGACGCTCAGTTCGGTATTATGATGGCTTTGATGTATGGCTGGCACGAGGGTAAATCCTCTCCCGTTGCAGGTACAAATGTAGATGATTATGCTTTTGCGACCCAGACAATTATCTGGGAATATCAGCAGCAGCTCCGCACAAGCCCCTCAAACCGTCAGAGTGCAAACGGGATTGACGGGGACACTTACTACTATTCCCTGAAAGGCAGACCCGCCGAGAAATGCTACAACTGGATTTTGTCGCAGATGTCAAAACACTATACCATTCCGAGCTTTGCAGCAAGAAGCCAGAGCAATGCGGACACCTACACTCTCAAATACAATCCCGATACAAAGAAATACAGCCTGACGCTTGAGGATACCAACAACACATTGTCCGATATTAAGTTTTCCGCAAGCGGTATTTCCGTAACAAGAAGCGGCAACAAATATACTTTTACGAGTGATAAGATGATTACTTCTCCCGTAACAGTATCGGCACAGAAAAATGTCAATCTCGATTGCGGAGAAATGCTTATCTGGGGCTGTGTTGGTAAACAGACAATGGTTTCTGGAGCTTCCGACCCCGTATATTTCTATCTTAAAATCGACACAGAAACCTACGGCACAGGGCAGATTAAAAAGACCTCTGAGGACGGTGTTGTGTCTGGCATTAGCTTCAATATTTCTGGAAACGGTGTAAATAAAACCGTTACCACAGGCGCAGACGGTACGGTAGATGTTCAGCTAATGCCGGGGGTTTACACCGTCACAGAGCAGTCCATTGACCGATACGAGCCGCAGAGCGTTCAAAGGGTAACGATTGTAAGCGGTCATACTGCTACCGTAACCTTTAACAACACCTTGAAGCGTGGCAGTCTGAAGATTATCAAAAACTCTGAGGACAATCTTGTGGAGGTTGTGAAGTTCCACCTTTATGGCACATCTCTTAGCGGCTTGCCCGTTGATGAGTATGCTGTTACCGATGAAAACGGTGTGGCAAGATTTGAAAATGTCCTAATCAGCGGCGAAACACCTTACACCGTAGAGGAAGTAGATACGGCTATTCGCTATGTTGTTCCCGAAAGCCAGACAGCTCCTATTGAATGGGAAAAGGTTACAAGCCGCAGCTTTACGAACATTCTCAAAAAGTTCAATGTGACCGTGACGAAATCCGATGCGGAAACAGGCACGGCACAGGGCGACGCTTCTCTTGCAGGTGCAGTTTACGGCATTTATAAAGGCGAAGAACTGATTGACACCTACACTACGGACGAGAACGGGCAGTTTACCACCGACTATTATATCTGTGATGATGATTGGACTATCCGAGAAATCAGCCCGTCCGAGGGCTATCTGCTCGATACTACAATTCATCATATCGGCGCAGAGCCAGAGCTTTATACCGTAGAGCGCAACAGTACCGCAAACGATGTGACTGAGCAGATTATCAAGGGCAATATCGCCATTATCAAGCACACCGATGACGGAGAAACCCAGATTGAAACACCCGAAACGGGAGCAACATTTGAGGTTTATTTGAAAGACGCAGGCAGCTATGACGCAGCAAAGGAAACCGAGCGGGATATACTCACCTGTGATAAAAACGGCTTTGCTCAGACAAAGGATTTGCCTTACGGCGTTTATGTCGTAGAGCAGACCTCTGGGTGGGAAGGTCGAGAGCTGATGAAGCCTTTTGAGGTATTTATCAGCAAGGACGGTCAGACCTACCGCTATCTTATCAATAACGCTAATTTTGAAAGCTATATCAAAATCGTAAAGAAAGATGCGGAAACAGGTGCTACCATTCCGTATGCAGGCGCAGGCTTCCAGATTTACGACCCCAACGGTGAGCTTGTGACAATGACTTTCACTTATCCCGAAGTGACGACCATTGACACCTTTTATACCACAGCAGACGGTTATCTCATTACGCCGCAGACTTTGGAATACGGCACAGGATACTCAATCGTGGAAGTGCAGGCTCCGTATGGCTATGTTCTGAACTCCGAGCCTGTCTATTTTGATGTGACGCAGGACGGCTCTGCCGAAGAAAGCGGCATTACGGTCATTGAGGTAGTTCGCTCCAATATGGCGCAGAAAGGCACAATTACCGTTTCTAAGTCTGGTGAGGTGTTCACTTCCGTTTCTGAGAATAACGGAATGTATCAGCCCGTATTTGCAGTACAGGGGCTTGAAGGTGCGGTTTATGAGATTACCGCCGCCGAGGATATTTATACTCTGGACGGAACGCTGAGAGCTTCTAAGGGCGAGGTTGTTGACACTATTACCACAGGCACGGACGGAACTGCAAAATCAAAAGAGCTGTATCTGGGCAAATATGAGGTCAAGGAAATCACAGCTCCTTACGGAATGGTGCTGAATGACGAAATTCACGCTGTCGAGCTTGTGTATGCAGGTCAGAATATTGCTGTTACCGAAACCGAAACGAGCTTCTACAATGAAAGGCAGCGTGTGGAAATTGACCTTGTAAAGAGCCTTGAAACAGACGAAGCCTACGGTGTTGGCAATAACGGCGAAATCTTTGATGTAACCTTTGGATTGTATGCAGAAACAGACCTTACCGCCGCAGACGGTACGGTTATCCCCGCCGATGGTCTGATTGAGATTATTTCTCTGGACGAAAACGGCAAAGGCACGGTCAATAGCGACCTTCCGTTCGGCAGCTACTATGTAAAAGAGCTGTCAACCAATTCCGTCTATGTGCTGAATGAGCAGAAATACCCTGTCCACTTTGAGTACGCAGGTCAGGACACGGCGGTTGTTCATCTTTCCGCCAATGACAGCGAAGCTATTGAGAATGAAATCATTTACGGCTCGGTAAGCGGTCTGAAATCCGATGAGGACGGAAACGCTCTGGGCGGTGCGGTCATCGGTATCTTTAAGACAGGTACAGAGGAGTTTACAAAAGAAAATGCTATCCAAACTACCACATCAGCCGATGATGGTAGTTTTTCTTTTGAAAAAGTACCGTATGGCACTTGGGTAATCCGTGAAATTGAAAGTCCCACAGGTTTTGTACTCTCCGAGGAAGAAATCGCCGTAACTGTCGGCAAGGTTGATGAGGTCGTGGAAATCGAGCTTGTGAACTACTTTATCAAGGGGAATATTGAACTGACTAAGGTTGACGCAGATTATCCTGACAATAAGCTCACAGGTGCGGTCTTTGAGGTGTATGCCGATACAAACGGCAACGGCGAATTTGATAAAGACGATGAGCTGTGCGGCGAAATGACTGAGCTTGAGGGCGGCGTTTATCAAATGACCGAGCTGCGCTACGGCAAGTATTTCGTCCGTGAAAAAACAGCTCCAGACGGCTTTGTGCTTGATGAAAGCGTGTACGGCGTTTCCATCGAGGAAAACGGCAAGACCTATACCGTAGAAAACAAAGCAGGCGTTGGCTTTATCAATGACGCACAGAAAGGCTCTCTCAAAATCGTAAAGACTTCCTCTGACGGTAAAGTTGAGGGCTTCTCTTTCCGTGTGACAAGTGCTGACGGCTACGACCAGACCTTTAAGACCGACAAAAACGGAGAAATCTTTATTGAGGGTTTGCGTATCGGTGAATACACCGTGTCCGAAGTCAGCGACTCGGCTTCCGCAGGATATATCCTTCCTGCCGACAAACAGGCAACCGTCAAAACAGACTCTACTACTATTGTTGAAATGCACAACGAGTTCAGGGATACGCCAAAAACAGGCGATGACTTTAATCTGGGCTTGTGGGTAAGCCTTGCGGCTGCTTCCGTTATCGGTGCAGGCGTTCTCGGCTTTGTCGGCTTCAAGAAAAAGAAAAAGGAGGACTGATTTATGGACGCTAAAACTATTATTGCCATTGTGCTTGTAGTGTTTATCGTCGGTGCGGCAATATGGCTTAATATCCGAAACAGAAAGAAGAAATAACCCGATATGACAGGAAAAGGGCGGCTTATGTTGATAAGCCGCCCTCTTTCCATATATGGAGGCAATCTATGAAAAATCTGAAAACCATTGAAGCTAAGGTAAAGGCTGTTCTGCAAAAGAACGAGGACGCAAGAAACGATGATATGACCCTCTATCTGATTGTGTGCAACACCTATTTGAAAGGTGCAGGAGCAATGCCCTTTGCGGAAGTAATGGAACAGTATAAATATCTCGGTCTGCCGAGTTTTGAGAGCGTGGGCAGAACACGCCGCAAGCTGCAAGCAAAATATCCAGAGCTTGCGGGAAACGCCCGTGTAAGACGGCTTCGTGCCGAGGGCGAAAAGGCATACCGCAAATACGCTAAGGAATGAGGTGTGAAATGGACGAAAAGCGCATAAACGGCGGTTATGAGATTATTGAGAGCTGTACTATCGGGAACAACGAGCTTGTCATCGGTCATAACTCCAAAGCCCCCAACCCGTATGTGTGCTGGTATTGTAAGGACGGCTCGGATTATTTCTGGGGATATTACTGCAATCAGTTATCTGAAGCAAGAGAAAAGCTGAATGAACGCTACCAGAGAGAGTGCCGTATGCCCTACAACCAGCCCGATAAAAAACAGAAAAGCCGTGATGACCGTGAGCGATAAACGAAAATATGACTGCACGACCTGTCCTTATCCCCGATATAAGGACGGGTCTGTTATTTTCTGCGATGTCTGTATCCGCAGGATTTTAGACGAGCAGAAAGAGGAAAAGAAACGAAAGGAGCAATCGAATGAGTGAAGAAAAACGAATGCTCGGCAATTATGAGGTCGTGAACAGCATTTATATTGGCGACAAAGAGGTTGTTTTCGGTGTAGATAAAAGCGATAAATACCCTTTCCTTGTAAGCTACTGCGACTACCATAATCCGTTTGGTGTGCCGTGGGCAACCGAAAGCGTCGGCTGTGACGATTATCTGGAGGCTATGGGGATTTTCATTCAGCGAGTACAGTCCCAGATAGAGCAAACCAAATCCGAATTATCCAAATTCGCTTTTGACAATACCGTGTTCACGAAAGACCATTGTATTCCCGACAAACGCAGCAGCAGTATTGTCGGCAAGGTTGTCGTTATCAATGCAGAGCCGAAACGGTATGAATATCAGCACCCTGCTTTTCAGCTCGTTTTGGCGGACGGCGGCAATGGAGCAACAGGCGGCAGAGGTAACGCTGTCTTTGGTACTTGCCTTGCTACAGGCGAAAAATCCAGATGGGAACGGTACGATGTGTTGGGTGAAATCAAGCCTGAATGTATGCCAGCTTGGGCAAAGGAAGCTCTTGCAAAAATCAAGGAGCAGCAGAAAGAGAAAAAACAGAAAAATCGGGAGGAACGCTGATATGGAGATACGAGCCTTAACCCCTGCCGAACAGAAATACACCTACGCTCAAAGTATGCAGCTTGAGGGACAGACAAGTAATATCGGACACTTGCGTGGAGATTTTGCATCTTCTGGATATGGCTTTTACACTACTTGGTTTGATACAAGACCGCAATGGAAAACGGACGAGTTTAAGAAAGAGCTTGACGAGGTTATCAATTCGCTTCGTGAGGACAAGGGACTTTTGCACAACCGCTATGATATGAGTGCGTTTGCAAAGCATTATCCCGAAAGCGCATTTGCAGGAAGCTATTGCACCGAGTACGGTTTCCGTGTGGATACGGAAAAACACGCCTTTCTGTTTCGGTGCAATCCGACTAAGGGCGATTACAATTTTTACTGCTATTGCTTTGTGAAAGAATGGCTTGATAAGCATATCCAAAAAGCTGAACAGGGTATCCGATTTATCGACCCAAATTACAAAGAGCTGTTTCGTATCCCAGACGGCGGCAAAATCATCATCACATCATCGTGGGGAGAAAAAACCGAACGCCCCTGCCGTTTTATTGACGAGTATCATACCGAGATTGGAAATAACATTTTCCATATCTGCGAGTTTGCCGAGCGTATGGAACAAAACGGAGCGACCTACGAGCCAAAGTCCACAGAGCCGCAGACGGTAACAAAAGCCCCAAAGCATAAAGATTTAGAACGATAGGAGGTTTTGAAAATGGCACTCAACCAAAAGGCAATCAAGGTGCTTGGTAAGGTCTTTGAAGCAGGCTTTACTGATGAAAAGTCGATTGCCGCTATGACAATGGACGATATTCTTGCGATACAGGGTATCACCATAGCCGACATCGGCATTATCAATGAGCTGCAAAAGAGTATCAAGGCAAACAAGGTCATTTCCTTTTTCGGGGGTAATGCTGAATGAGTACAGAGCTTATCAACCGTATTACAGTAAAGAAAGACGGTGTATATCTGTCCTCACACAGTTCAAATGATACTGCCCCCTTTCACGCTTGGCGGTGTAACAGCCTTTCGGAAATCTATGCCGCCGAAGGACAGGCAGGACTTGACCGAGAAATCGTCTGTATGCTGTATGAATACGCACAGCTCCGTGGCAGTCATAAAAGCCTTGACCGTTATCGCTATGCGATTGAAAGTCCTGCTGCTCACGCCATCTATAAAAAATATACCGACCAAATTGACGACAAATACGAACAGATGGACAAAGCAGATAAGGACAGCGTATGGTACAAGCCGACAGAAAAGGCAAAGGAATATCGAGCCTTTGAGCGTGAAATGCGTAACAAAATGTACGCTGAGATTGCCGAGCGATGCGGCGAGTATGACCGTAAACACAAAAACCGAGATTTAGAACGATAAGGAGGTGTGTAAAGAATGGCTGCGAAGTATCAGCTAATTACAGAGCTGTATCGGCGCACAGGCGTGGCGGTTGCTAAAAATCCGCAGGCGTGGCAGAGCTTTTTGTCTGCCGCTTGCCGTAACTATAAATGCCGATTTGATGAACAGCTCTTGATTTACGCTCAACGCCCTGACGCTGTTGCGGTAGCACAGCTTGAAACTTGGAACAAGCAGTTTAAGCGTTGGGTAAACAAAGACAGCAAAGGCATTGCGGTGTTCGACCCGAAAGGTCGCAGGAACACGCTGAAATACTATTTTGATATATCCGATACGCACGAGGGCTATTACGGCAGCCGCCCTGTTCCGATATGGCAGATGAGTGAGCGATACGAGCAGGCAGTTATTGAACGGCTTTCCGACAGATTTGGCGATGTGGAAAGCACCGACCTTGCTTCGGTGCTGATGGAAACGGCAAAAAACGCAGTTGAGGATAATTTGCAGGATTATATGCCGCAGCTCAAATCCTGTACGCAGGATAGTTTGTTAGAGGGTCTTGACGAATATAATATCGAGGTCATTTACCGACAGCTTGCGGTCAACAGCGTAGCATATATGCTGATGAGCCGTTGCGGTGTTGATACCGAAGCGGTATTTGAGCGTGAGGATTTTGCGGAAATCATTAACTTTAATACTCCTGCCACTATCAACGCTCTCGGTATTGCTACAAGCGATATTTCTGAAATGGCACTCAGAGAAATCTCTCAGACTATCCGAGATGTGCAAATTGCGGAGAAAAGTCAAAATCGCACCTTTGCGCCGCAATCTCAAACACGCTATGATGTAGGCAGAGAACAAGCCGAAAGGAGTAATCATAATGAGCGAAATCACATACACCAAACAAGGGGATTATCTTATTCCCGACCTAACATTACCGACAGAGCCAGAAATTCAGCTTGGCAGATACGCTTTGATGCACAGGGATTATCTGGAGCAGCACAAACGAGTGACCTACCTCAACCTGCTGACATCGGGCGAGCTGAACAAACATCTTTACGAGGTGGAACAGACGGCTCTCACGAGGTTGGAGCTTCTGACAAAACAGCTTTGCAAGGAGCAGGGCGTGACGGAGGAACTGAAAGAAAAAGCACCGATGCAATGGGTCGGGCTGATGAACAATATCCGCAGTCAAGCGGAGGAAACGATACTGAACGAGCTGATTTACAGCTAAATGTCGCTGATGAACAGCAGGTCACAGTTAATCTCCCCACCGTAGAAGAACAGATTGAAATGTTAGCTGAAGCAGAGGACGAAAAATCCTCTGCTTTTGTTATTTCTCAGGAAGATATTGACTCTGTTCTCCTAAGAGGAAGCGGCTTTCAGAATGGTAAATACCGTATCTACCGTCAGTTTCAAAAGAATGAGGACGGCAAAAGCAATATTGATTTTCTCAAAAAAGAGTACGGCACAGGCGGCGGCACGCATTATTTCCCAGACGGTACGCAGGGACACACTTGGCACGATGGGAAAGGCATTGCGATTGAAAAGTACGGCTCATCTACAAACCCCGACCTTGTTCTTTCTTGGGCAAAAGTCGAAAAACGGCTGCGTGAGCTGATAAAGAATGACCGCTACCTGAATGAAAAGGAAAAAGACCACTACGCCGATTATCTCGAAAGTGAGGAAGCTCCGCAGTACGAAATCGACACGCAAAGGAAAATGGCAAGGCAGCGTTTCATTGACGCAAACCGTGACCTTCCGCCTGCCGATAAGAGAGATACCCTTGCTTTGCGGCTGTCCGATTTTATCCGTGATTTAGACGGTTACGAGAAAGACATGTTTGAAAATGTGGAGCGTACCGACCTTGCAAATGTGACCGCCGAACAAATGGAACAGCATTTAGGCGACCCCGCTACTGTTCAGCAGCTCATTGATTTTCTTGCTTTGGTACAGGGAAAGACCGCCGATGTTTACAGCCGCAGCAATGCGTGGCGGTTTTCACAGGAGCTTATGGAGCTGTATCCTCTCCGCTATGTCTATCACGAGGACGATGTTGTATATATCGGGGCAGACAAATATGAGATTGCGGCGTTTGATGAAAACGCTGTTTCTCTGCGTAATCCCGACTTTCCATTGTTCGGCAAGGAACTCAGCCGAGCTGATTTTGAGGAAAAGTTAAAGGAAAACCCTGCTAACGACCATTTGAAAGTAGTCGTTACCGAAAAGCAGAGCGTTCAAATACCGTCCGAAGAAAAGTCAGACGGCATAAAGTTCTCTATCGGATTTTCGGAACACCCTGCCTTTTATGACAGGCAATTTAATGACCGATATACCGATTTGAGCTTTGCTCTGGGCAACTATCTTCTCGGCGTTCTGGACGAAAAGCAGCACCGTGAGCGTGAAAGCAAAGATAATGTTGGTTGGTATCATAAGACTGATTTTGAGATTACCGCTACTATCGGCGGCGAGGATTTCCATTATGAAGGAAGGTTTGATATTGGTGATGGCGAGGGCGACCTTATCTCCCACATCAAAAACTTTTACGAATACTCCCTGTCACCGAATTGCCCATTTATTCCTGAATGGAAGAAACAGGGCGAGGATTACTACCGTGAAAAAATAGAAACCTTGCAATGGGGACGAGATGTGTTTATCCCTTATCTGGAACAGCATAAAGCCCTTACTCCAGAGGACGAAAAGCTCTATGCGGAGATTATGGCAACGGAAAGCGATTGGTTTAGAGTTCCAGAAGATAAGGAAGCCACTCTTGCGGAGCGACTGGTAGATTTTGCGGAAGATGTTTCTCCTTATGAGTATATGGACGCCCTTGAAGTAGGAGAAACAAAAGAAGATGCCATTCAGAAAATCAACAATGATTTAAGTAACCCTGAGCTTGTGCAAAGCTATGTGGAACAGCTTACAGAGTGGTTAGAAGAATTAGAAGATGATGAGCAAAAGCAGGTCTGCCGTCAGCTCATAGACGAGATGACACCGTTCTTGTCAATAGAGGAAGTTCCGCATTATACCGTAGAACTGACTTCCGATGCCTTTGCCGACCCGTTTATCATACGGGATAACACCGTACCATACGGAGAGGACGGGCAATATTACGATGTGGACGGCATTTACCAGACCTTTGAAACCGAGGAAGAAGCACAGGAATATGCCGATACCTTGAATAGTGCCGAAAACATCGTCAAGCTGTTCGCTCAGAAAGATGAGGAACGAAGCCAGCAGGAACAGCCCGATATACAGGATAACTCTGACCTCATCGGTAAGGAAATCCTTATTGATAACCGCCGCTATGTCATTGAAAGTATCAGCGAAATAAGCGGCGATGTGTCAATGCGGGATATGACCTTTGCAAATGCCGTGGGCTTTCCCATAAACCGTGTTGAGAAAATCGGCTATATCCGCAGTCTGCTCAGTAAGGCACAGGAAGAAAAACAACCCGAAAAGGCTGTATCTCCTGTCCCTGCTCCCTCAGAGCCACGGCACAATTACCGCATTACCGAGGATACTTTGGGTGTCGGCGGCGCAAAAGAAAAGTTCCGTAATAATATGGCGGCTATCAATCTCTTGCACGAGTTGGAGCTTGAAAACCGACTTGCCACACCCGAAGAACAGGAAACCCTTTCAAAGTATGTCGGTTGGGGCGGTCTGTCTATGGCGTTTGACGAAAACAATGCGGCGTGGGCTGATGAGTTCAAAGAGCTGTATGTAAGTCTTTCCCCAGAAGAATACCGTGCGGCAATGGAGTCCACCCTGACAGCATTTTATACGCCGCCTGTTGTAATCAAAGGTATGTATGAAGCTCTTGAGCGTTTGGGATTTTCCGAGGGCAGTATTTTAGAAATAATCTTACCGAGTTTGATACAAAGGACAGGAATAATTAAAAAGTGCGCCTTTGCGGTGTAAAAACAGTCGTTGCGGTGTAGAATCCGAAGCGGCTGTTTTTTATTGTAGCAGAGCGTATATACCACGCCGAACTATTGACAAATATATTGTCAAAGGATATAATTTATACAAGAGGAGGGCGCACCTATGGATGAAATCATTCGTATGCAAGAATATTTACTTTTAATACGACGCACTGTTGGATGGACTGCCGAGGAGTTTGGTGAAAAAATCGGCGTCACCAGACAGACTATTAATAACATCGAAAGTGGTCGCAATAAGCTGACCAAAACACAATATATCGCCATGAGAAGTGTCCTCGATGCAGAAATGATTCAAAAGCCAGATGACACAGAAATGCTGAAAGTTCTTCTGGATGTCCTTGTGGATCACCCGGAGAACTACAGTGAAGACCACAGAAATGAACTCTTGGCCAAAGCAAACATGATGGCTCCTTCCATCCTAGCAGGCACTTCCACTCGTGCGGATGTGTCTAAGGAATGGATGAAAGTAGCCGGTGCTGTGGTTGGTGCCGGAGTTCTTATGGGACCTCTCGGAATCGGTGCAGGCATTGCTGCTGTGAATGTGTGGCTTGCTAAATCAATCGCCGACGGAAAAAAGAAGTCGAAAAAGGGCAAGGAGTAATCTTATGGGCGGATATGTGAAAAAGAAAAAAGACATGGTTTTTCAGAGTGTGGACTCTCTCCAGCAGATCGTAAATGTTGTAAATGAGGCCGCCGCTGCTGTGAACGACTCGAAACGAACAATCAAAGAAAGTGCAATCCCCGAAGTCCTTGCAGGTGCCCTTGGTGCTGGAATTGGCGGTGTAGGTTCCTTTGCTGCCCTCTATGGCCTGGGCGTTGTTGGTTTGTCCGCTGCCGGAATAACATCTGGACTGGCGGCTGCTGGTGCCGTGGTCGGCGGTGGTATGGTAGCTGGCATATTTGTTTTGGCCGCCCCTATCGCAGCGTTAGCAGCAGGAGGTGTTGGCGTTGCAGCACACCTCAAAAATAAACAGTTGCGACAGGAGAAGGAGCGTCTCTATAAAGAAGTTCTCGCTCGTCATGAAGCGATTATCAAGGCACTAAAAGATGAAGCAGACGCCACGCAGGAACGTCTGGATTATTTGCAGAGTTTGAATATACTGCTCCAGCAAGCCGTGAAGGATTTGGGCCACGACTTGGGGGTGGCTTAAAGGAGGGCTTCTATGGGAAAGCAAATCAAACTCCCCAATATTGACTTTGTCAAGGTTGGTAACACCCTTGTTGAGTCAGGCAAGACCGCAGGCGCATTTGTCAAAAACCATGCGACTGAATTTCTCGCAGGGGCTCTTGCTGGTGTAACCATTGATAACATTCGTATTCGTATGGGTCGTAAAAAGGACAAAAAAGCCTTTGAGGAAAATGCTCACAAACAACAGCAAGTTATCAGAAAACATGAAGCTGAAATCAATGTGCTGAAAGACAAGGCAGAACAGGGACAGGAAGCTCTACAAAAGGTTGACCAGTTGGAGCAAATCGTAAATAACCTAACGGAGGGAGGTGCTTCTGAATGAGCAAGTACAAGTATAGCGAAACCGAAAGGCAGATAAATTCTGTACTCAAGCACCAAGATGAAGACCTCAAATCGATTCACTTTCCGTCTTTGTCTGAAGCGGATGCCACTGTAGCCAAAGCGGATGCCCTGCTTCGTAGGCTTGGATATCAGCCGGATGCGATCAAGGGCTTAGTGCCTGTACAACCCAGAAAAACAATGGTTATCCCTACTTGGGAGCAATGCTGCGCCGAAGCAGAAACACACGTAGGAACGGACTGCGAATTGGAGTCCCTTTTCACTGAGGAGGAACTCCGCAGTAACGAGCTTGCTATTAAACAACTCAACGAAGAATTTAATGCTGTACATCGGCTTGATGCCTTTGACATCAGCATCGCCGCTCTTGCCGGGTTGGTTGGTGCTGCAGTGGATATTCTTCTTGTCGGCATTCCGCAGAAAACCCCGGATGGGCTGAAAGGTGGTCCCCTTTCCAACTACGTTCGAGACTACTTCGATAAAAAATTCCCAGAAGAAGAAATGCAGAAACTTGCCAATTCAAAAGTCAGCAAGGTTCCTTATGATGCCCAGGATAATCGCCACACAACAATCCGTGTGGAAGGACTTTCTGCTTACTACCACAGACTGCTTCAATTGGGGCATGATCCTCTCCTCGGTTTCGTATTCGGTGTAGCGGATATTTTGACCGGCAGAATGACTACCATCGACAAAGCCGGAAATATCGTATCTCAGGTGATGGAGAATTATGCCGACCGCAAAGAATCAGATATCTTCGCAGCACTGGCAAAACAGGTCATTCATTTCAAATCGGACGTAACCACTTCTATGGGACTCCCTGTACCGCTGATGAGTCTCTTTAACCTTCTTCAATTTGGCAGCATCGGTGAAGAGGAACAAACCATAGCAGAAATCGTTCAAGGTATGTACTATGAGGGTTATGATTTCATCCACTTCTGCTCCATGTCCATTCCCGCAATGCTTGTAGAGGTTATTGTCCGTTTGGGTTATTCTATTAAGCGCATAAAGGAAGGACACGAAATAAAGGATGCTATTCCGTTTTCCTTAAACCGAGAGAAGCACCCTAAACTGGCAACAATGCTCTTCATTGCTCATGCCGGTGCTACGGCAGCAAATGCCGGAAAGGTATATTTTACGCACAACCCTGTTGCAATCAATTATCCTCAATGGATAGCCTTTGCTAAATACACCTATAGCCAACTCAAATGGGCACTGCTCGAAAGACCTGCCCTACGAGAAGCCTATGTGCGTGGTAAAATCAATGAAGAACTGGATGATGTCCTCTCGGAAGCCGAAGCAACCTTTGACCGATTCGCAAGAGATTACATCGTAGTATTCAACTGAAGAGGATGCTTATGGAAAAAGGATACTCCTCACCACCGCAATTGGTAGTGAGGAGTATCCTTTTTCCCCTTACGCTCGGATTTCCTGCCCATTCTTAAAGGTAAAAAGCACATCGTCCTTGCTGTAGACTGTTACATGATCCACCAGACCGCACCAGAGGACAGGGTCAAATTTTCCCATCAGGTCAGCTTGCGCCAGCGTGCCCAGAAAGGATTCAATCGCCGCCCGTCTGGATTTCTTATCAGCAATGGCGGTTTCGATTTCCTCAAGCCGTGCTTTTGCAATGTCGAAGCGGGCGGTAAGACTGTCATAGCGTTTCTGGTATTCCCTCTGGTCGAGCGCCACATGAGCGTTTTCGTAGATGCATTTCTGGATGAGGTCTGAGGCGACCATGAGTTCTTCCTGCAATTTTTCGGTTTCGGCTTCCAGTGCGGAGGTGTCGAAGGCAATGTCCAGCGAAGCCCGTAGAGGCGAGATAATTGCGGTCTTTTTGCCAATCAGCTTGTTCGCCGCTGAAATAAACATCGCTTTGATCTCATCCTCCGTCAAGTGCGGCGTGGAGCATTTTTCCTCGCCGTCATACTTGTGATTACACTGCCAGATTACTCTGCGATACTTACTGTTGGAATGCCAGACCTTGGAACCGTACCACTCTCCGCATTGTCCGCAGCGTATCTTGCCGGAGAAAAGGTGGACACCGCTGTGCGGGCCCCGACCTTGCTTTCTGCGCTTCAGTTCCTGCTGAACCAGTTCAAACACCTCCGGCTGAATGATGGCCTCGTGATTTCCCTCCACATAGTACTGCGGGATTTCGCCCTCGTTGACCTTTTTCTTCTTGGTGAGGAAATCCACCGTATAGCTCTTTTGCAGGAGCGCATCGCCCTTGTACTTCTCGTTGGTGAGAATGCTGCGAACTGCCCCTGCGTTCCATTTGTCTTTGCCGCCCGGCGACTTGATGCCGTCGGCAGTCAGCCTGGCGGCAATGCCGTGCGGCGTCATGCCCTGCAGGAACATACTGTAGATGCGGCGGATGATGACCGCCTCGTCCTTATTCAAGACGAGATTGCCATCGGGACCCCGGTCGTAGCCAAGAAACCGCTTGAAGGGTACGGTGACCTTGCCGTCTGCAAACCGCTTTCTCTGTCCCCAGGTACAGTTCTCGGAAATACTGCGGCTTTCCTCCTGCGCCAGGGAGGACATAATGGTGATAAGCAATTCTCCCTTGCTGTCCAGCGTCCAGATGTTTTCCTTTTCAAAATAGATCTCCACGCCCTTTTCCTTTAGCTGGCGCACCGTGGTCAGGCTGTCTACCGTATTGCGGGCAAAGCGGCTGACCGATTTGGTAACGATAAGGTCTATCTTACCCGCCAGCGCATCCGCTACCATGCGTTTGAAGCCCTCACGGTGCTTGGTATTCGTACCGGTTATACCTTCGTCCGTATATACGGAAACAAACTCCCAATCGTCCCGACTCTTGATATAGTTGGTATAATAGTCCACCTGGGCGCTGTAGCTGGTAAGCTGCTCCTCGCTGTCCGTGGAGACACGGGCATAGGCGGCGGTGCGGCGCTTTTTCCTTTCATTGATCGGCGTTGCCGTGAACCGGCTTATCGTTGCCGGTATAGTCGTTACTTTCGCCACATTTTTCCCTCCATTTCTGTATCATTACTTCCCGCATATGCTGCTTGCGCTGCTCCGTATGCTTGGGCATTTTTCGCTTATTTTCCCATGCCGCTTCAAAGGTATGCCCGTCAAAGAAGCGGATGGAAAGTTGAAACGGAGCAACGATATGAATGCAGGCAATCTGCTCACGGAAAGCCGTTTCGTCAAATGATTCCAGCCCCATAGCGTCAGCGCAGAGGTTTTTAAGGACTTCCTCCTTGATGCTGGGGCTATTGCATTTTCCGCCTGACGCGCACCGCCATACGGAATCAAAGCTGCCGTCTTTGTGCCGTGAACGTTGCCTGCGGTAGTTCTCGCCGCAGCTGTCGCAGCGAATGCGGCTGGTGAAGCAGGAACTGTTGGGACCGAGCTGATGCTCCTGCACATACCGTCCTTTGGCGGCTCGGCGCTCATCCGTCCAGCAGTCTTTCCGCATGGTGGATTCCCAGTGGTGCGGTACAATGTGGCCATCCTTAAAATAGAAAATCATCTCATTCGGAGCAGGGATCTCAATGCGGTCGATCTGCTCTGAAAAGATGATCTCATCAAACGTATCTAGTCCCAAAACCGCAGTACAGGCTTCTTTGAGCATCGGTTCCGGGATATCCTTATTTCGACAATGCGCGTTCCCGGTCTTTCTTCGAGTCCCACAAATCCAGATCGTATAGTTGGCGTTTGGGTCTTTGCGCCCCTTGCGGTTGGAACGCTGATAGCTCTTTCCGCACCGACCGCACTTGATTTTGCTGGTAAAGCAGGAGGTATTGATGCTCCAGTTTGCCAAAGCCCCAAGCTCCCGGCGGCGCGCTTTCTCGGTCTGCACCGCCTGGTAGACCTCCATCGGGATGATGGCTTCGTGGGTGTTCTCCACGAAATACTGCGGCAGCTCCCCACGGTTAATTTTGCTTTTCTTGCTGATGGGGTCCTGCACATATTCCTTCTGGAACAGAAGGTTGCCCGTATAAGTGATGTTGCCGAGGATCTGTCTGATAGAGGTATTGCCGAAGTGCTGGCCCTTATAGGATTTCACACCCATCTCGGCAAGCTGCTTCTCTGTGGTTTCCGCTGATAAACCATTCATGTAATTGTCGTAGATGAGCCGAACGATCTTTGCCTCCTCCTCATGGACAACCAGATGATCGCCCTCCCAGCGGTACCCGTAGATTTGAAAGCGACCATTGGGAATACCTTTTTCAAATCGTTTCCGGGTACCCCATTTGACGTTGTCCGACAGGCTGCGTATCTCCTCTTGGGCAAAGGATGCTAAAAGGGTCAGCATCAACTCGCCGTCCTCGGTGAGGGAGTCGATGCGCTCCTTTTCAAATTGCACGGAAACGCCCAGTTCCTTGAGCCTGCGCACTGTATTCAACAGGTCAACGGTGTTGCGCGCGAAACGGGAAATACTCTTTGTCAGAACAATGTCGATTTTTCCGGCTTCGCAGTCGGCAATCATCCGATTGAACTCTTCGCGGGCTTCGGCTTTGGTTCCGGTTATTCCATTGTCGGCATATACGCCCACATATTCCCAGGCGGGGTTGCTCTGTATCAAACTGCTGTAAAAGCTGACCTGTGCCGAAAGGGAGTGCTGCAGCCGCTTGGACTCCATTGAGACTCTCGCGTAGGCAGCGACCCTTTTGCGGCGCGGCATCTGCGGTGTTTTCGCTTCGATTTTATTTACAATCCGCATGAAATCACTCCTTTCCGACACTATATATCACTCTGAAAGCCAATTATATCAAGTCGTTTTCCGATAATAATGTACCCAAAGACGACGAGAACTCAGCCCGCAGATTTGTATCAATTACGGCATATTCCTCCTCGCTCAGAAGCCCCTTTTCCCTGAGATTCTTTGCGATGGAAAGGGCGGCAAGGTAGCTCATTTCAGAGCGGAATTTATCCTCACTCATGCCCGTCACCGCCTTTGTAGCGGTCTGCAATATAGCAGGCGTGAGAGCAGTATTTTCTTTTTGCATTGCCGTAGGTGGTGAAGGGCTTTCCGCAGTGAGCGCAAGTAAAGTGGTATACGGCCTTGCGGTTAACCTTTTCAGGATGTGCATTCCACCAAGCGGTACGGCAGTTATCGGAGCAGAACTTGACGCGCTTTCTGCCGGGAGTCTGCGTAAGCAGAGCGCCGCACTGCGGGCAAAATCCGGCGTCCAGTTCAATGCGGCTGTTATCTGCGGCCTTCGTGCCGGTCAGCCCCACCTTACGGCAGAATGCTACAACGGTATCTTTCTTCAGTCCTATCGCCTTTGCAATGGTTGCATATCCATAGCCCTGGGAGCGTAGGGCAGTTATCTGTTCTTTTTGCTGATGGGTCATTTTGGTTCCTCCATTCCGAGGGTTACCCTCAATGACCCATCTGGACAGAAGAGCGAATTTTGGCCGAAAAAAATATGCCCACCGAGCGGTTATGGCTCGATGGGCATTCAGCAGTTTGGTTATTTAATTTTAGATGTATAGTCAAGCGAAATCCATCCCGCGCCGGATTTCAGCCGGCCCCAGCCAGCCGTGGAACCCTGCCCGGATTTGACCTCCATGATGGTAAATACGCCTTTTCCTGTAAACTTACCGGTCTTGGCATAGTCCGTTCCCGGCCCTTTGCGGATATTCAGGTCAGAAATGCTGACCTGGACAAGAAACGGCACATCTTCGGACGGCGCAGAAGCAGCCCCGCCCGGCGAGTAGATATTGACCCCGTTATCGTCGAACACGCTGTAACCTGGGTTGCTGTCGGCACACCTCTTGGCGTTGGATAGGATCTTGTATGCGCCTTTCTGTGTCTTACTGTCCGCCCATGTCTTGCGGACACGGTAATAGCCTTCTGTCAGCTTTTCGGGATGCTCCGTCTCTGTGTTCCCAGAGATCCCGCCGCCAAGCTGTGCCGTAACTTTTTCCGCCAGATCACCCATCCGGGCATACATCCAGTTTCCCGGACAGGACTTGTTGGCAAACCAGCGGTGGACGGTCAGCACCATCTCATCCGACTTCGGCTCATAAGAGAGCGTCTTGTCCTTGTCTCCCAGCCACAGGAGCTTTTTCTTGCCGTTTCGCTTGCAGATGTCCGCGCAGAGGGTGATCAGCTTCTGGTAGACCACATCCTTAAAGGCATACGGCTCAGCCGTATCGGACGCGCACTCAATGGTGATAGCCCTCTGGTCGTTTGCATTGGAAGAAGAACACCAGGAGCGGTTCTTTTCCTCTACATACATTCCGATTCTGCCATCCTCGCCGATACCGTAGTTGCAGCTTGCCTGTTTGGAAACCGGCAGGAAGATATTCCCCAGTGTTTCCACAGAGCATTGTCCTACCACACAGTGGGGCGTGATGCGGTCGATGGAGTGCGTCCGCTGCCCGGAGTGGTTCGGGCTGAGTTTTGTGTAAGATACCAGTGAACTGTTCGTATAAGCCATAGTTATTTTCCCTCGCTTTCTGTGTTTTCCGCCCGGTCATGGAGCTGCGCCAGGATGTCCTTCATCTTCTCCGGCACGGGAAGCCCCAGGTGCGCCGCGTTCTCCAGCAGGCTCACGCCCTCATTGGAGAGATAAAAGAAGATGACTGCCGTGCGAAGCACCGAGCCTGTGCCGATGACCTGTACATCCACGATGTTGGCGATTCCAACCAGCAGGAAGATCAGCACCTTCCGGCAGATGCCCTTAAAGCCCACCTCGCTGGACAGCTTCTTGTCCGAGACGGCGCACATCACGCCGGTGATGTAATCCACCGCCACGAACACCACCAGGGCGATGAGCAACCCGTCGCAGCCGCCCAGGAAATAGCCCAGCCATCCTCCGATTGCCGCAAAGATCACCTGCGCCGTATTCCAAAGTTCCTTCATGTTGATACCTCCGTTTCTTGAAATGGTTTGTGTACTTGAAAAAAGCGGCCGCCCCGCAGGGCAGTCGCCAGTTCCCATGATTTATTCGATTTGTTTCGGCATGACCTCCCACAGCCGCATATCCTCCTGTCCTAAAGACCAGATCGCAATGCCGCGCAGGCCCCACCGGTAAGCAGCCTCGTTGGCCCAATATACCAGCGAATCCACGTCCTGATAATACAGAATGGAAAAACCGTCCGCGTCGCCCAAGAACAGCCGGGCGGTCCAGACGTTTATATCCCGTGGGATCACCCTGGCTGTGTAATCATTCCCGCAGGAAATTTCCAGCAGGTGGGAATGAAAGAAATCATAGTCGAGGGAAATATCCTCGCTGCGGGTGGAGCCTTCATCCACGTCGCTGTTCACTGAGAAAATCTGAAATTCCTCGTCCCACGTCACGCCAGAGCGGGCGATCCGCCCGAAGCTGGTGCGCACCCCGTCCGGATACACCACGTCAAAACACTCATAGGGTTCATAAGCCCAGGCATCACCGGCCCGCAGCAGGTCGCAGACGATCTCATTGTCCGCCTGTATCCCCGCATAGCCGGAGGTGGCGCTCACCGTTGCGGTAAACCGCAGGGTGTAGCTGGAACCGGAATACACCCGGACCTTGCTCCCACGCTTTCGCATCTCAATGGTATAGACGGTCGGATCGCTGTGGAGCTGCGCATCCGGGGTCTTGGAAAAGCTGGTGGAGTAGCTCCCCAAAAGCGTGGAGCCTTGGTATAGCTCCACCCGCTGAGTATCGTAGTTTAAGCAGCAGAACAGGTTTCCAAGGAATACCCCGGCCCGTCCGCCGCCATTCTGTGGAAAACCCACCCGTGCCCGGATATGCAGGTCGGAGAATCCATCATATTTCCATGCCAGCTTGCCGGAGCCTTCCAGCAAGGAATATGGCCGGTTCTCGGTGGTGTAGCTTTCCCTCCACACCGACCATTCCCCGGAGAGCGTCATCCAGTAGCTGTCCGGCAGAGGGGTATCATCCCGGAAGTCCTCATACCATACCAGCGCCGAATCCGGTTTTCGCCGGAGCATTTCACAGGTGAGTTTAAAGCCCTTGTCTGGTGTGGCTGGCTGGCCGTTCACGTCCAGAAACTGCCGGGGTGAGAGGGTAAACGCCGCCTCTCCGGCAGACGGTTCCTCAGAAAAGCTGCTGCATACCCGGAAACCGTAAAACTGTACACCGGGAACGCCGCCGCTGATCGTAAGCGTATGGCTGCCTGCGGAGAGGCTCCTGCCGGAAGCAAAGGAAAGCCAGCAGGTGCGCCGCCAGTATGGCCACCACAGGCGGCTCTCCGAAAAGGTCTTTGAGCTTCCGTCCACAGCCACATTCAGCGCGTTTTTATCCCAAAAAGGAAAAGCAAGCCGTACCGCTATGTCATAGGTGCCAGCCTGCTCAATCGTAAAATGAAAGGTTGCTGTCGCGCCCTCACCGAGAACCGTCATGTAATCGGACACAGTGGCAAGCCCGGTGTAGGAATCCGGTGTGCCGCCGCCACGGTCAATGTAGATTGTGCCGAAGGAGGTCTTTTGCTCCTTCCCGTAACAGGTCAGATACCGCCTGCGGTTATAGACTTCCTGCTGCAGGGGCGAAGTTACCGAGGAAGCATCCCATCCTTCCATGTAGTCATATACCTGCGGAAGCGCCCACGGCACCATATCTACATCGTCCCAATAGGCAATAATGGGGATCATGGGCTGGGGCGGCGCATCCCCGGTAAAGTTGTAGCCGCCAGTCATCCAGAGCTTGGCGGCATAGTAGGTGTTGGAAATCCCCCGGTAGGTTTCGCCCAGGTTCTCCGGGGTGTCGTATATCTGCCAGTTCCAGCCGTATCCCGGCAGGCCCATGAAAATCTTTTCCGGGGACATCGCCGTGACCGCGTAATCGTAAATGCCCTCCAACCAGCTCCGGGGAGATACGGGGCCGGGGGCGCTGCCTGCCCACGCCATGCCATAAGACATAATAGAAGCCGTGTCGCAGTACGGGTTGAGGTCGGCATAGACGCACCAGTTTTCCCCGCCCACACTGCCCTGAACGCCGGTCATGCCGGGCAGGCAGATATTGACGAGTTTGGAGGAATCATAGGCTTTGACCGTCTGGTAAATAGCCTGAAATAAGGAGTTTGCCGCTTCCCGGTTCTCATATCCGCCGCCGCGCTCCAAATCAATGTCCACTCCGGCACACCACGGGTATTTTTCCATGATGCGCACCAGCTCCGTTAAAAACTTATCTTTTGCTCCGTTTGTGTTATTGCGCAGAGCCGTGAAAATACTGGCTGTCCCGTGGTTCATCACGGTCAGCATCCAGTGAATGTGCGTCCACTTGTTGATGTAGGTCATCATGGAGGAAATGCTTGTGCCAGTTTCCGAGAGCGTCCCGGTGGCATCCACCTCAAAAGTAAAAATCCCCACCGTATCCAGCCGGTCGCCATAGTCCCGCAAAGCCTCGTACATCCGAGCGTTCTGCATGAACGACCAGACCATGCACCGCCTTCCTTTTAGATAGTCCCGGTTCAAAACCGATCACCGCCTTCCTGCATTTCCTGAAATTCAAACAACAGCCGGGCGGATTTATGCTCCTCTACTGTCACCGGATGCTTGCTGTCCCCGGCAGCCGTGTATTGAAAGAAGCCGCGCTTTTCCGCGGGGCTTCCGTTGAGCAGGCATTTCCGGGAAGAAGCCAGAAGGGCCAGCTCATCCCCGGCACTTACCGCAGCAGGGAAAGCTGCCTTGTGTGCGCCCGCGCCTAAAGCCACGGAAATGCTGCCCGCCGCCATGTCCTGCACCGGGTAGAGATAGCAGTCCAGCCCCGCCGTATCGGAGCCGAGGTTGAACAGCACCACCGTTTCCGCCGAGCGCACCACGCCGTTGTAGAAACGGGGAGGAACAATGGAGCCATCCTCCCGGTATTTTTGCAGAATTGTTTCTGTATTTATCACATAACCTGTGAGCCGGTCGCCTTCCTGTACCATCAGGTCGGTGAAGTAAATCCGGCCTGTACAATCAGAAATCATCGGCTTCACGGTGATGCTTACCACCCGCTGATCCTGTTTTGTCAAAATTGTTTCTGAAAATCGAGTAAATTCCGCCGCCATATCTGCCTCCTTAGCCGTCCAGCGTCCACTGGATTTCGCTGGGATGGCCCACCCAGCCGGTAGCAATGGAGCCACCCTGCACCATAATGTCGGTAAAATACACCTTGCCGGTGCAGTCCGTAATACAAAGCCGGATGGTGATAGAACGCAGCCTCCCGTACCCCTTGGGGGACAGGTCGGTGGCAGTTTGCGAAAAAGAAGCCATAGGCCGCTCCCTTCTATATTAAAAGAGGTCGATGAACCGCGTTTCCGTGGAACCGTCCTCATATTCAAAGGTTACTTCGATGCCGACCTGCCCGCTGGGGCCTTTCTGCAAATCCTCCGAGGCAATCTGCGCTGAAAAGGTATAACTCCGGCGGCTGGCCGGGTAGACCGTCTGTGTCAGGCTTTTTGTCATACCCAATACGCCCTCTGCCTTGAAGGAAGCCGTACCGGAAACGCCGTTTTCCGCATCCACCTCAAAGCCGGAGTTCGTCCAGTAATTCATGCCGCTGTCAGCGCGGGAATTACGCAGATGGTTAAAAGGCACCAAGTCCTTTACTTCCTGCCGGTCGATCACATCGGTGGATGCCAGCACATCGGCGGCCTTATCCCATTGTGCGGAGGAATCGCCCAGTTCCCGAAGGGTAGTGGAAAGTTCCAGCACAGTTTTCCACGGCTCCTGCAAATTGTACTGGCGGCGCACCACGCGGGTTTTTACCGACAGATTGAGGTCTTTATCATCCACCGTTACAATGTCGCCCAGCGCCCACGCCTCATGCTCATACCCGGTAAGGGCCGACAAATCCATTGCGGAGAGAACATAGGAAACGCGGGGCTGCGCATATTCCGCCAACCGCATCTGCGTGTATTCCAGCATCTGATAGGGATTGGTGAAGTTCGAGCAGTCCAGCGTGGATATGCGCACTTCGGTGGTATAGGAGAAGTCCTCCACATAGTCCTTGCCGCCATTGATCGAGGCGAACGTCATTCCATCCTTGCCATAGGCGTAGAGCCTTGTTACCAAGCTGCGGGTATCCACCACCCGCTCAATACTTTTGAGATTTTTGCGATATGCAAACAGAGCGCCGCTGTCATTCCCGCCAAAGGTAAGAAGATGGACGAGCCGGTTCGGGCAATCAAAAATCAGGTCGCCGCCGTGGATATTCTGCGTGGCCCGCAGGATGGAAAGGGCGTTTTTCTCCGTACACTGCCATGTGCGCAGAGTGGTGACGTTGACCGTTCCCACCGACCAGCCGGTGCCTTCCAGTGCGTGCCGCATCGGTGCGTCCGCCGTATCTGCGTTGAAGTCCACCGTTTCTTTTTCCTCGGAAAAGGACAAGTCGTAGAAAGCAGCTTCGGCATATACCTGCGTCACAATCCGCCCATCGGCGTCCTTTGTATCGGTGAGGGTTCGTATGCGGTAAATGTCATTGACGATCTGCACCTGCTTTTCATTGTCCAGCATGGCACGCTTGGGATCGTGGAAAGGCAGATAAAATTCCATCGTATCGGCCCCGTTGACTTCGCTGGTGACAACAATATCAAAGGCGTTTTCCAGAACCGCTTCCCACGCGCCGTTTGCATCCAGCACTACCGGGCGCGCAAAGCCCAGCTTTTCATAGGGGGCCTTCGGTATATCGTGGAGCTGGATTTCCAACAGCTTCGGAGTTCGGCTGGTATCCTCAGTGGCAAGCGTCACACGGAAGCGGATATACTGGCGGTTCGGAGATTGCAGTTCGCCGCTGGTGCCGATAGTCTGCCAGGCAGACCATTCCTCCAAATCGTCCGAAGTGGAGGTTTCCACTTGTTCAATGGCAGTCACGCCCGCTGTATATTCGCTGGTCGCAGCCACGCGGCCCGTACCGGAAAGGGAGCAGGCTGTCGCCTTTGTAATAAGCTGCCCGCTGGATGGATAGGCTCCGTCCGAGCTTCTAAGGGTAACGCTCCCCGGCTCGGTGAGCGCATCCACGTCACCGGACATATCTCCGCCGTTGGCAAACAGAGTGGCCTTAAAATATTCCGCCAGATCTTCGGCAGTCAAAGAGGAATCCGTATCCAGAAACCAATCATCAAAGCCGCCTGCGTAATAATAGGTGTCAGCGTGCATCCCCATGATAAGGTCGGCGGTACAGGAACGGTTCAGTTCACCCTCAATCGTCAGCTCGTTTGAAATCCAGACTGTACCGGTGCTGCGGTCGCCTACCACATAGCAGGCTTTGTATGCGTCCGGCTCGATCACAGCGGCGAGGAAATACCAGCCGTTGTTTACCAGAGAAAACGGGGGCGTTACCGACTCGTCCAAAATCAGGGAGCCGGAGGAATTATAGAGCATTAGGCGGGGCCGCCCGGAATACAGCGAAAGATACAGGATCGGCTGGCCCGGCCCCTGCCTTGTGTTAAAAATAGGGCAGAAGGTATTGCCTACCGAGTAAATGGTGGGGTTCATCCAGCCGCCCACCACAATCCGTTCCCCCAGCGAGGAGAAAATCGAGCCGTCGTTTACGGCTTGAAGATATGTTTTCTCCGAGGTTGGGTTATTGATGTTGAAGCGGAAATAATGTCCACGCCAGCCTTCCAGCAGGTTTGCCGTGGTGCCGCTCCAGTTGATAATATTGAAATCCCGGCCATTGCCGGAAGAATCCATCAGCCGGTCGTTGCTGTCCGGTTCGGACTCGTTAAAGCGCCAGAGGCCGGAGCCTGCCCATGCAGATGGAAATTCCCCGGTAAAGTCCTCCTGCGCAGTCAAAGTAGTTTTTACTGCCATTGCTTACCTCCATCGGCTCTTTGCCTGTATGTGAAGTTCGGTAAAAACGGCGCTGCCTTCAACCGCGATTTCAACCTTATTCACACCCCGGCGCAGTACCGGGAAATTCAGCTCCTCCAAACAGGGTAGGCCGTTTCGCAGGGTATTGCCCGCGCTGTCCGTCACTTTGGCTGTGACCATGCCGGTGTCGATTACCAGCACTTCCCCCGCAGCCAGCGGGCCAACCACTCGCAGGTTTTCTCCATTGGTCGTCAGTACAACCGCGCCGGAGGAAATTGTTCCTTGCAGAGAATACACCGGCTCGGAGTCTGTGTTTCCGATTTCACGCTCCACCTCATGCTCACCCGCTTGGGAGAGGGTAAAGGTTTCATCATCCAGTGCGTAACCATAAGGGTCAGGGCAAAGAAAACGGAGGGTAAAGGAACCGGCTGCCCGGAGGAGCCGTTCACAGTCCACCGTATCGGAAAGCCGGGCCATAAAATACCGGTCCGGCACATCGTCCAGTACAAGCTGTTTTGTCCCCACCGTAGGGTCTAACCATGCCGCCGCCCGATCTAAAACTGCCACCAAACCGGCAAAGGTTTTCTGCGGATAGACATTGCAGGAAACATCGATGTACCGCTCGCCGCTGTCGGCCCCAAAGTCCGCAAGACCCGCTTTGCCGGGAACGATTTCCGTGTTGCTCCGAAGAGTGGGAACCATCTGCCAGCCGGTAAGACGGGCCTTGATATTCATGGACTGAGAAGAAATTCCGTTGTATTGAAAGCCCATAAATCCCACCTCCTCTTAGGCTGTAATGATGCGGCCCTGTGCGCGGGAGCCGACTTGCATGAGATTATAAAGTTCCTGGGAAATCCTGCGGATGTCATCCTCGCTGCGGACAATCATCTGCTGGATGGTAATGAGGGTTCCAAAGGATGCGCCCCCGCTGTTCATGCCGCCGGACGCAGAGCGGATCGTCCCGCCGGCGTCAAAGGCAAAGTTCGAGGGAACAGCGGACTGCATATCTGCCGCCAGCCCGTTCATCACGCCCAGAATGCCGTTGTTCAAATCCTCTGCGGCGCTGACCGCTTCGCCGGCGCTGTCCTCGATGCCGCCGGCAAGGCCCCTGCCCAGCATTTCGCCTACCCAGGCCATTTCCCTGGATGGAGAGTTGATGCCAAAGAAGCTGCAGATCCCGTCCCAGATGCCGGAAATCCAGCCGGAAACCTTGTCCCAGATCCATCCGGCAAGGCTCTGGATACCCTGCCACAGCCCCTGCACGATGTTCTTACCGATATTGACAATCTGCCCCATTGAGGAAGTAAAGGCGTTTACAATTCCCGCGATGATCTGCGGTACTGCTTTTACGATTTCCACGATGATAGTGGGCAGGTTTTGGATCAGCGACACGAATAGCTGGACGCCTGCCTGTATGATCTGGGGGATGCTGTTCAGGATGGCGTTCACCAACGAGGAAATAATCTGCGGGATTGCCCCCACAATGGTGGTAATAATGGTCGGAAGGTTCTGGATCAGGGAGATCAGCAGGTTCACGCCCGCGTCAATGATCTGGGGGATACTGCCGAGGATCGCCGTTACCAGCCCGTCAATAATCTGGGGAATCGCCGCCACAATGGCCGTAATGATCTCCGGCAGCGCGGAAACCAGCGAGGTCAATAGCTGTATCCCGGCATTGATGATCTGGGGGATCGCCCCCACGATAAACTCCACAATCGCCGTAATGATGGCGGGCAGGGCCGCAATCAGGACCGGGATGGCATTTAATAGCCCCTGAGCCAGCCCCGTGATAAGCTGCAATGCCGCGTCCAGAATCATCGGCAGGTTTTCGATTAAGGTCTGCACGATCTGGGTAACCACCAGGACAATCTGCGGGATCAGGGTGGGAACCGCCGCCGCAATGCCCTGGGCCAATGTGACGAGGATCTGCGCCGCGCCCTCCATCACAGCCGGAAGGCTCTGGATGATGCCGGAGAGCAGCGAGGTCAGCATCTGCATCCCGGTATCCACAAACTGCGGCAGCATGGAAACCGCCGTGTTTACCAGCCCGGTAATAGCTCCGGCAAAGGCTTCATCCGCCCCGTCCACACCGTTTACCATGTCGGTAAACGCGGAGATGACTTCTGAGATTGCCGGGAGGAACTCTGCCCGGAGGTTATTTTTCACATTGGAAATGGTCTCCCCAAGCCCTGCCAGGGTTTCGTCAAGCTGCGCCTGGCCTTCCCGTGACGCCACCAGCGCCTCGTTGTTGCGGTAAAAGGCGCTGCTCGCCTCGTCATAGGCCCCGGAGAGGGTATCCATGATGAGACGGTTCCGTTCACTTTCACTGGAACAGGCCGCCAGCTTTTCATTGAAGGCATCCTCGCTGATACCCACCCAGTTTAAGGCGTCCGCCAGGGAACCGGTGACCTGCCCGACCTTGGCGGTCTCATTGGCGGACTCGATCATGCCCTCGATGGGGAGTGCATCGCCGAAGGTGCCGTAGACGCCGGCCGCGATATTCGTCCACTTGGTAATGTCCTGCTCGTTTTCCGCAAGCTGCGCCAAAAGCTGGGAGGCTTCGGTGGCGGTATCCGTATCGCCCAGGATTTTATAAAATTCTGTATAGGATTTCTGCGCTGCGTCCCCGCTGTATCCCGCCGCTTCAAAGGCGGTGGTGAGCTTGCCCTGGGCCACCCGGTATTCCTCGGTGGCTTCGTCCAGGTTCCAGATGGCGCTGCCAAGCTCCTGGATTCCGCTCAATGCCGCCTGGATGCCGGAAGAGATGAGGTTGCCCATCGCCACCGTAGCGACCGAAAGGCCGGAGCCCAATTTATCCGCCCTGTTGGATGCGTCCTCCAGGGAATCGCCGAAATCCTCCGCCACATCCCCGGCATCCTTCATCCGCTCCCGGTTTTCCCTCAGTTCCCCGGAAAGCTGGGAAATACGCCCTTCCAGCTCCTTTGCCTCGCTGGAACCTTTTCCATACTCCAGCACGGCGTTGGAATAGGCGCGTTTCATCCCGGCAAGTTCATCCTCCTGCCGGGAAATCTCCTGGGAGAGCCGCTCTGTAGCGTCCGCCGCCTCCGTTTCCTGCTGGGAAAGGGATTCCATCGCCCGCTCGTTGGCGGAAAGCTCCCGCTCCATGCCGTTTAAGGCGGCTTCCGCATTGTTAAGCTGGATCTGCCAGTTCTGCGTCCGGCGGTCATTTTCCCCAAAGGACTCGGAAGCGTTCTGGAGGGCAGCCCGCAGCGTTTCAATTTTCTGGCGCTGGGCGTCGATTTCTTTGTTCAGAACGGTATTCCTTGCGGAAAGCGCCTGGATGGATTTATCGTTGGCGTCAAACTGAGAGGAAACCAGCTTCATCTCGGAACCCAGCACCTTGAAGGACTGGTTGATCTCTGAAAGAGCCTTTTTAAATTCCTTCTCGCCCTCAATGCCGATTTTCAGGCCAAAATTATCCGCCACAAGCCGCACCCCCTCTCCTTAAATTCCGTATGGGATCACATCGTCAATGGTCAGTTCCTGCTTTGGCTTTGCAAGCCCTAAAAACTGCCTGTGACATTCCCACAAATCCATCAGCAGACCAAACGGCATGAGCCACACCTCGTCCATGCGCAGGGAGAGGTGCGCCATGCCGTAATACAAAAGCCGGGTAAACAATTCCTCATCGCTTACCCGGCCGCTGTGTTTTTTCCCTCCGGCTCACTTTCAATATTGCGTTTCGTCCCCCGGTACATCGCCTCCATAATGGCGTCCTTATAGTCCGTCAGTTCCATTGGGGAGGTGAGAAGTTCCACCTCCTCGGCGGTCAGCTCCGGCTTTTTGTCCTCCGGGTGTTTTAGGTTGTGAACGAGGATGGGCTGATTGCACAGAAGGGTAATCAGCCACACGATCTCGTCCAGCGCCATCTCAAAGTTCTCCGCCTTCATCAGCTTCTCGCCCAGGTTCTCCAATCCGCCGTAGCGTCCTGCGATGGCCTTGGTCGCCCTGGTGGTCAGGAGCATTTCGTATTCCTGCCCGCCGATATTGACAGTAGCTGTTCTTTCATCCATACCTCAAACCTCCTTATCCTTCGCCGCCCGCGCCCGCTGTCTGATCCGCATAGGACGGCTCATAGACCTCATCGTACCAGCCCGTGATAACCGTGGAAGACACACCGGAGTCATCCTCGGACACCTCCGCTTTCCAGGGGTGCTTGCCCTGACCGTCCACCTTGTTGCGTCGGGTCACGGTTCCCTCGATGGACGGGGTGGAAAACTCGATGCTCTCGCCCTTAGTGGTCAGGTTGGTGGCAGGGATGCCGAAAATCACCCGGTACAGCCAGAAATAGCGGTACTTGCCGTTGGCTTTCTTGGCACGGAAGCCAATAGCGACCGGAGCGCCTCCGTCCTCCGACGCAGAGATCAGGACGCCGTTTTCATCGATTACCGCCCCGGTTAGGTCCTCTGCGACAGATTTGCCGATGTCGTCCACACCCAGCGTCAGCGTCCCGCTCTGGAACTCCTTCACCACCTCCGCCGCGCCATCGTCCGCATACAGCGTAGCTTCCGCCAGTTCCACGGAAAGCTCGGCGGTCATGGCCTTTGCCAAAGGCAGCGGATCTTCGTAAGTTTCATTGCCCGAAGTATCTTCGGTAATCTTGGCGTAATACAGCTTGTCAAGGCCAATCGTAGCCATAGTTCATTCCTCCAATCTGTAGGGTTTCGCCACGTCAATGGCGTAATGATGGAAGCCGGTATCGTCCTCATGGTCAATATACCGTCTGTCCGTAATGGTAAAATCAGCGGCGAGGAGCGCCTTTGAAAGCTGCTCCTTCCGCTTCAGGTAGTTGCCTTTGGTAAACAGGGAGAGCCGCGCCTCCTGGGTTTCATACTCTGGGAGATTATCCGCATGGAGTTCATAGGTGTCCGCCAAAGGCGTGACCACCACATATTCCTCCGGCGGCTCATCGGAGAACACGCCCGTCTCCACAGGCAGGCCGCAGCCGGTAACCGCAGCCTTGATTTCCGATAAAAGGCTCAAATTTTCTCCACCTCCTCGTCCAGTTTTGCTTTCATAGCGTTGATACAGGCGTTTCTGGAAGAGGAACGGGCTGGTTTTAAGAATGGCTTGGCGGGCTGGCCGCTTTTGCCGTATTCCAGGATGGTGGCGATTTTGGCGTTGCTGTCGCCATCGGAACGAGGCTCGGAAAAGCCCACCTTTACATTGAGATCGCCGTTCTTATCCTGCAGGGCAGGTGAAGTGCCAAGGGAGCGCAGAAGTTCCCCGGTGCTTCTGGACTCATACTTCGTCCCGCTGCCGATGACCGCCTGCAAATTGGAGCGCACCTTGTCCTCCACAACCTCCGCGCCTGCCTCCAGCACCTTCGGGAGAATCTCATCCGTCTTGTCCGCCAGCCTGGACACCTTCATCAGAAAGTCGTCCGGCATTTTCATCTGAACCTTAGCCACCGGGTTTCACCTCCTGCGCCATAATCTCCAGATACATCCCCCGGCCTTTGACGTCTTCCACCGAAGTGATCTCAAAGGTATGCCCATCGCAGAGGATGCGCATATCCGTTGTGACTGTGACGCCGGGGATTACCCGGAACCGGAACAGGTCGGTGGCGGTGGAAAAGGACGCCATATTGGCCCATTTCTCACTGCCATGCCGGCCTTCCCGGTAAGCCCGGACCTCCGCCACAGTCACATCCGTTTCCGTCTTAAAGCCCTCATCATCCTGCGTGAACTGTTTCTCCACAAGCGAAATGAAGGTGTTCATCTTGCCAAAGCTCATGCTCACACCTTCCAATCCCGGTCAAGCCGCAAAAGAAGGTTGACCGTGTTCCAGACCTGCTGGCCGGCCTGTACATTGTCTGCGAAAAAGCCGCCCGTGGAACCGTCCCTGGACTCGTAAAAATGCGATGCCAGCATGATCACCGCCTGTTCGGTGGTGGCCGGCATCGCATTCTCTGTATAATACCCCTCCTGGATATGCTGGTAGCTCTCCGCATAGGAAACAGCGGCGGTGATGTAGCCCTGCAAAAGCGCATCATCCGCCGAATGTTCCAGAATCAGGTTTGCCTTGACTTTTTCCAGCAGAGTGTCCATCACCGCCGCCCCCTTTCCGTTATGTCGATGCTTTCTGTGCCAGCACCTTGATGGCTTCGGACAGGATCAGCTTGCCGTCCACGCGCTGGGAAGCGAGGAAGCCCACCTGGCCGTTTGCCGCGTACAGTTCGTTCAGCCGCTTGAAGGAACGCCCCTGGCGGTCCGCAATCCAGTAGTAGCTGAAATCTCCAAAGGCGATGGTTTTGGCGCTGGCCGCGATGGCGGGCATATAAGCGGAAGTGCGCACAGGACGGCCCAGGATTGTATCCGGTGTGCCTGCGGTCAGGGAAGGCTGCCACAGGTACTGGCCATTGCTGTCCTTCAGCTTGCGGATGGCCTTAATGGTGGAGTCATTCAGCACCCACACGGCGTTGCGGCGGTAAGGAGATTTCAGGGAGTAGAACAGGTCGATCAGCTCATCCGCCGTAATGGCGGTAGCGGACGCAGCGGTGATGCCGGTTTCCGCGCCGCCGCTCGAAGCCAGGATGCCCAGGGGCTTGCCAGAGCCATCCCCGGTAAAGAAGGCTTCTTCCTCCTTGGCGCCGATACGGCGGGCAAATTCACGGGAGATGTAGCTTTCCAGATCAAAGACGCTGTCGTTCAAGAGTTCCTCGGAAACCTTGATCATCGTCCCCAGTTTGTAGGCCCCGATGGATACCTGACCGAAGGAATCGTCGCTCTCGGTGTAGGCGCCTTCCTCGTCAATCCAGGATGCGGTGCCCTTCGTTGCCACCACCGGAATCTTGCGGTCGCCGCTGGAGGTCTGGATCACTTTGGCGAGCTGGCGGAACACATTCTCTTCCTCCAGCGCCTCCACCAGGGTGCGCTCGTACTCATCCGGCACCAGGTATCCGCCCTCGGAGTCCGTACCGATCTGCAGGGCGTTTACCACAGAGGGCATGGGCGCTTTGGAGCGCATCATGTTCCAGAAATTCTGCCGGTACTCATCCGTGGCGCGGCCGGTCTTATTCTCCTCCTTGCCGTTCATAGGCTTACCCGTCAGGGGCTTGTTCACCGGGCGGTTCAGTTCCGCGTCCAGCGCCTCCTGGCGTTCCAGGCGGGCGATCTCCTTGCCAAGGTCGGTAATTTCCTGCTCCATGCGGGTGTAGGCGGCGTCGTCCTCGGCAGACAGGACGCCCTTATCATTTCTGTGGGAATCCAGAAAGGCTTTGGCGGCTTCCCAGGCTTTCGCGCGCTTCTCGCGCAGTTCCAAAATCGTCATAGTCGTATCCTCCTTAATGCTTCAAAAGATTGAGCCGCTCGTAGAGACTGTCTACAGAGCGGCCCTGGGGGTTGGGTTTTTCAGTTTTCTTAGGGTTGGTCCTGCATTTGGCTGCGATCTTATCCATAAGGGAATTCACCACAGCGGCTTTGGAATAGAGCATGGACACCGCAGACGGCTCCACATCCTCCGGGATCTCCGCCCGGTGCAGGACGTCATCGGCAAAGCCAAGTTCCACCGCCTTGTTCGCGTCCATCCAGGTCTCGGCATCCATCAGATGGGAGAGTTTAGCGCGGGACAAACCGGTCTTGATTTCGTAGGCGTTGATGATGGAATCCTTGACGCTGCCAAGCATCTCGATGGCTTTCTGCATCTCTGCGGTATCGCCCATGGCAACGGTCATAGGGTTGTGGATCATCATCATGGACACCGGAGATACCAGCACCTTCGTGCCGGCCATGGCAATGACCGAGGCGGCGCTGGCTGCGATGCCATCGATCTTTATGGTCACATCATGGGGGTAATCCATGAGCATATTGTAGATCTGCGCCGCCGCCACACAGTCCCCGCCTGGGGAGTTGATCCAGACGGTGATATCGCCGTCCCCGGACATCAGTTCCTCCTTAAAAAGCTGCGGCGTGACGTCATCGTCAAACCAGCTTTCCTCGGCGATGGTGCCGTTCAGGAACAGCGTCCGTTCCGCCGGAGCTGTCTCCGTTGCTGCCTGGTTCTTCCACTTCCAGAACTTCTTCATCGGGGTTTTCCTCCTTTCCCGTTTGTGTATCTGCAAAAGCACCCGCATTTCCCAGCGGGAGCATATTGCCGTTAATAAGGTACAGATCGCCGCCATCTTCCGTAGGAATACGATCAAGGTTTTCCAGTTCCCGGATATCATTGGCGCTCATCCATCCGTTCTGTCTCGCCGTGGCGTAGCCGGACATTCTGCTGGCATAATCGCCCCGGAGCAGCCCCTCCACGTTGAACTTGGCAAAGTACCGCTTCTTTTCCTCCGGAGAAAAGAGCGTCCGCTGGATAGACTGCTCCCAGCGCACCAGCCAGGGCTCCAGCGTGTATTTCACAAACTCCAAGGACTGCTGCTCAATATTAGAAAAGCTCGACTTTTCCAGGTCGCCCACCATGTGGGGCGGCACCCGGAAAATCCGGGCGATCTCATTGATCTGGAACTTTCTCGTTTCCAAAAACTGCGCCTGCTCCGGTGAGATGCCGATGGGCGTATATTTCATGCCTTCCTCCAGCACGGCGATCTTATTGCTGTTGCCGCTGCCGCCGAAGGTGGACTGCCAGCTCTCCCGTACCCGCTGGGGGTCTTTGATGGTACCCGGATGCTCCAAGACGCCACCAGGGGCGGCGCCGTTGGCAAAGAACTTGGCCCCGTACTCCTCACAGGCAATCGCCATGCCGATGGCGTTCTTGGCCATAGCGATAGGGGAATAGCCCACCAGCCCGTCAAAGCCAAGCCCCGGAATGTGCAGCACATCGGAGGGCGGCAGATTGACCGTCACGCCTTTCATGGTCGGCGCTTCTTCCGTGGAGCGCGTATACTGGTAATAAAGCTGCCCGTGGATATCCCTGTCCACCACCATGCGGTTTGGCATCAGGGGGTAGAGGGCAATGACCTCGCCCTTGCCGTTGCGGATGATCTGGGCGTAGGCGTTGCCCCACAGGAGCAGGTGCGTCATGAGCGTTTCCCGGAACACAAAGGAACTCATCTCCGGGTTCGGCTCATCATGCAGGAGCAGATACAGCGGATGGTCAAGTGCTTTTTCCTTGCCGCCGTCCTCCTTGTAGCGGTAGAGATGCAGCGGCAGACCTGCCACCGCTTCGGCCAGGATGCGGACGCAGGAATACACGGCGGTCATCTGCATGGCGGAACGTTCCGTCACCGCTTTGCCGGAGGTGGTGCCGCCGAAATAGAACGCATAGCCGCTGCCGGCGGTGCAGTCCTGGGGCTTGTCCCTGGAACGGAACAGCCCGGAAAAGATACCCATATCGAATCACCGTCCTTTCAGATAAACAAAAGCCCCCGGCTGTCATAAACCGAAGCGCCTGTATCGTTGCCGCAGCGGATCGCCCGGTCAAGCCCCATGATAGTGGCGATTGCGCCGTCGATTTTCTCTGTGGATTTCTCTTTGTCCGCCTTGATATTGCCCGCCGGATCCGTGCGGATATAGATGTTGTCCATCATCCAGCGCAGCACTGGGTGGCCGCCGTGAGCGATGCGTTCCTCCAGCACCAGCTTCATCAGCTCCTTGGTCGGCGGGGACATATCCTTAAAGCCCTGTCCGAAGGGAACCACCGTAAAGCCCATGCCTTCCAGATTCTGCACCATCTGCACAGCGCCCCAGCGGTCAAAGGCAATCTCCCGGATGTTGAACCGTTCGCCCAACTGCTCGATGAATTTCTCAATGTAGCCGTAATGTACCACGTTGCCTTCTGTAGTCATCAGCGTCCCCTGGCGCTCCCATAGATCATAGGGGACATGGTCGCGTCGGACACGGAGGTCAAGCGTTTCCTCCGGTATCCAGAAGTAGGGCAGGATGTAGTATTTGTCCTCCTCATCCAGCGGCGGGAACACCAGCACAAAGGCCGTGATGTCCGTGGTGGAGGACAAGTCCAGCCCGCCGTAGCAGATGCGGCCTTCCAAATCGTCCTCGGAAACCGGGAACGCGCAGGCGTCCCACTTGTCCATCGGCATCCAACGGACAGACTGTTTCACCCACTGATTGAGCCTTAGCTGCCGGAAAGCGTTCTCCTCGCCAGGATTCTGCCGGGCGGATTCACAGGCTGCCCTGACCTTGTCGATCCCCACCGTGATGCCCAGGGAAGGATTTGCCTTCTTCCAGACCTTGGGGTCTGTCCAGTCCTCATTCTCGGCAGCACCGTAAATGACCGAATAAAAGGTAGGATCAACCTTCCGTCCCTCTGCGATGTCAATGGCTTTCTGGTGTACCTCATAGCAGATGGAGTTGGTATCGTTGCCGGCCGTGGTGATCAGAAAGTAAAGCGGCTGCATCCGGGCGTCCCCGGAGCCCTGGAGCATGACGTCAAAGAGTTTCCGGTTAGGCTGGGTATGCAGCTCATCGAAGATTACGCCGTGGGTATTAAAGCCATGCTTGTTCGCCACATCCGCCGAAAGCACCTGGTAGGAGCTGTTAGTGGGAAGGTAGGTGATCTTCTTCTGGGATTCCAGGATCTTTACCCGCTTGGAAAGCGCCGGACAGAACCGCACCATATCCACCGCCACATCAAACACGATCTTTGCCTGGTTGCGGTCAGCGGCGCAGCCATACACCTCAGCCCGTTCCTCGCCGTCCCCACAGAGAAGCAGGAGCGCCACGGCGGCGGCAAGCTCCGATTTGCCCTGTTTCTTGGGGATCTCGATATATGCTGTATTAAACTGACGGTAGCCATTGGGCTTTAACACGCCGAACAGGTCGCGGATGATCTGTTCCTGCCAGTCAATCAGTTCAAAGGGTTTTCCCGCCCAGGTGCCCTTGGTGTGGCAGAGGGACTCGATGAACATGACCGCATAGTCGGCGGCGTCCTTATCATAGTGCGAGGTCTTCGCCATGAACTTGGTAGGCTTGTATTTCTTCAGTTTTCGCATAGACACCACCTCCCAAATGGCATAAAAAATAGCCGCATCGCTGCGACTTCCAAAATGGTTCTGTACGAGAGAAAGAGCCGTGCGGCTCGATCTCAGGTTATTATGTTCTTTTATTTACTGCTGCATCGCCCAAGCGATGGCGTGGCCATCATCCTCAAACTCAACCCCGCTGGCTGCTCTCAGCCCGATCATACCTTCGCAGGTGTGGTCATCGGTAAGGAACTCGTATGCCGCGCCGAAGCAGCAGGGCTTGTTTCTCCCGTTGTAGTAGTATCCGGCAAGGAGAACCTTATCTCCAAAAGTCAACGTCTTGCCGTCCATGCCGGAGAACCGCATCTCCAAATCCTCGGTTGTGGTGGGGTTCGGCAGCCGGTACTTTTTCATCGCTTCGTTGATCATCATGGCTTGTATCCTCCGTTTTCTTTGTTTTCCCTTTCGGTGTGTACATATTCGCTCTAAAACCATATATTATCAAGTTAATTCTGAGCATAATCCGCACAAAGATCGGAGGAATAAATTGTGTATATCACTCCTGTGTATGGCGGTGGATCGTCTCAATGATCTGCTCCTGCTCGGACGGCTCCACGCCAATGGACTGGAGCGCCTGTCGGGTGCCACAGTCCGGGCAGATGAGCGTTTTGTTATCCTCTCTGGAAAGTGCCGGGGCGCCGTGGTAGGTCCTGCCGCAAATCGGGCAAACCGCCATCCGGATCACATTATCCTTCATATCCGCATACCTCCCTGCATTTATCGTAGGCGTCAACCAGAATATTCTTGTCAAAGCGGAAGGCGTCGTACCCTTCCAGGCAAGTCCGCATATAGAGATTGCTGGGAACCCCAATCGGCCTGTCCTCGTGCATGATGTAGGCAAAGGCCGTCACCGTCCTGCGTCTGCCTGTCCGGATGCCTTTGTACTGGAGACGGATATCCCGCTTGTAGTAAAAGGTCGGGAATCCTTCATAACGGTCGAGGGCGGCTTCGTCTGCAGCCGTTACCTCCCAGATCACCACGGGAACCGTGCCGTTTTCGCATTCTTCAATGGTCAGGTAAGAGCCGGTCCGGCTCCCCTTAAAAAGCAGTTCCCAATCTTTGAGGTTTGCCGTGCCGAGGATCGTGGCGTGTGGGCAGCGCATCCGCATCTGCCGAACATTCAGGTTGCTGCCGTAGGCGATGTAGTATCTTTTTCTTTTCATGTGTATCCATCCTTTCCTGAAGGACTTAGGTTACTTGTCCTTCTACCACCCTAAGACCGCCGAAGCGGTCAGGGGAAAGGTGGCAGGAGGCTAACTCCTGCGTGTCCTTCAAGCGGCGGCCCTGCCGTGCCGGAAGGCTGTGTCCCCGGTCAGGTTGCGGGTCAGGAAATCTCTGGCCGTTGCGAACTCCTCGCCGATGAAGCCCAGGCGGAGGAGCCAGGTGCGCATGGCGTATTTGGGGTTCTCGTTCTGCTGGGGCTTAGGGCTTGCCGTCCGCACATCCTTTGCCATTTGGCTTAAGGCCAGGCAAAGCTGGATGTAGCTCTTAAGCTGCCCCGCGTGGATGCCGCCTCGGCGCTCTGCGGTCGGCTCATCGAATTGGAAAAGCCGGAATTCGACCGTCCCCTTGGTAAAGGTGGCATGGAGGTTGAGCATATGGTAGCGGCTGTCGTTGTAGTGGTGACTCCTGCCGTAGCTTGCGCCGTTGCTGGTGTACCAGATATCCGCAAGGTGCGCCATTGAGCGGGGCTTCCTGCGGTTGACCTGTTCCAAAAACCGTGGGTCTACCGTGCGGCAATAGCGGCTCATGCGGCCCCGGTCGAGTTTCAGCGCCTCAGCGATCAGGCTCTCATGGCTTGCCATGATGTTGGCAAGGTTGCGCAGGCTCTGCGGCGTGTGTCCCTGCGCCCCGATGTGGATGTGGACGCCGCATCCTCTGGAGGCGTCGCTCTTGGCGCCTGCGTGTCTGAGCTGCCTGCAAAGCTCCTGCAGGGTTTCGATGTCATCGTAGGTCAGGATCGGGGTGACCAGTTCGCATTTCTGGTCATCCGGTCCCGCAATGGAAACATCCTTCTGGAACTTCCACTCGCGCCCGTCTGCGTCCCAGGCCGACCAGGTGCTGTATCCGTTGCGGCCGGCGGTATTCTCGTAGCGTCCGGTGCCGAAAAACTCGGCGGCAGCCTTGGCTGCCTTCTGGCGGGTGATGTTATTCATCTCAACCTCGACCCCGATGGTCTGCTTTTTCATCTCTGTAATCTGCCTTGCGGTTTTCTCATTCATGGTGAATCCTCCGTTTTCATTTGGTGTGTTTTCCCTTTCGGTGTACACATATTCGCTCTAAAAGAGGATAATAGCAAGGCCATTTCCGATAATATACTACACAAAGATGACTGCTGGATACTGTGTAATTTACAGCCTTTTTCCACCATCCGTAATTGGCGTGAGAGAGCCGTTTTTTCCTTCATCGAGTATAGCGAGAGCCAGCCGGAATCCCGTCCGCAGCCCATCAATAAAATACTCCTCAGCGGTCATGCCCGTAATGGAGGCTTGCAGGCAAATCATCTTATCAAGGATTTCGGACGTCTCATGATCCAGCATGGATCGGAGTTTTTCTTCTTCATCGGCCAGACCGGCAGCGGCTTTTCCATACTCCGAATTACAATCAAACTGCTTTTCATTCGGATTAATGTTCCCATAGAAGAAGTCCTTCAGAATGTTATTCGGCACGGCGGTCACCCACCTTTCTCACAATGTCCTCCCCATAGACCACGTTCAGGCCGCTGCCGTTGTCCCAGCGCATGAGGAGGGAACCGGTATCATCCACACCGAGTACCGTGCCGAGCGTACCGGCGAGTGGCGCTTGGGCATCATCCATCCGCACCAGTTCCACACGGGTGCCGGCGGGATAGTCCCGGCGGATACGCTCCACGGTATCTTTATTCGGAAACCGCATGGCCGGCACCTCCATTCTTGAAGGCCGAGGACCCAGAGAGGTTCTTCAGCAGGATCTTGCGTTCCCTTTTGTACTCGCTGCCGATGAAGCCCAGGCGCAGGAGAAAACACCGGAAGGCGTATTTCTCATTGTCCACCGGCTTCTCGGTCGCTGTTACCCGCTTGGCATTCCTGCTCATCTCGCAAAGTGCGAAAATGAAATGGGTGTAGGCTTTGATGGCATCGCAATCTGGCAGCTCCCTGAACCAGGGAAATGCTACCCGGTCGTCCAGCACCTCGATACGAAGATCAGTGATGCCCATGGCCTTCCGTATCAGATTCCCTTTGGCATCCAGCAGCTTGGTGAGGTTGCCCACCGCCACCTTGTCGAACGGGATTTCCACCGTAAGCCCCACGGGTTCGCCCTGTGGCGCACTGTCGGCGGCTTCTTCCGTTTCCTTGGTTTCTTCCCCGGAGGGCTGTTCACCACCGTCCTGCGGCTCACATTCAAAGCCGGCAGCGGCAACGGCTTCCAGCACCCGCTCGACTTCCTCGCTGTCGGCACAGTCATCAAAGAGGAGCGTCCCATCCTTGGTGACCGTAAAGTAGTCGATTTCATAATTGCAGGTGGGCATAAACTTGTATTCCGCCCTGGCGCCTGTGGCATTGGCGATAACTTTTACCAGTTCCTTGCGCTTGGCGCCTGTCACATTGTATCTGATTTCCATGTGCGAAAACCTCCTTTGTTTTTGGTAGGTACATATATCACTCTGAACCCTTGAAATAGCAAGCGGTTTTCGCACATTTCTCTGTAGAATAGAAACCAGTTTATCCTTCCGAAAACTGTGCATAGTACACGATCCCGGAAAGCACGAAATAGACGTTGGGGAGCGCCACACCGTTGCCCCACATTTTATACTCCGCACTGTCGGAGTGGGGATTCTTCAGCCACTTGACGATCTGGTTCCGGCTCTTAGGCTTGGAGGACGTCCCCATGACGGAGCGGTGTGTCTCAAACACCTCTGTCCAGAACTCGATCTCGTCCTCGGTCGGCTCGTCTGTCCCAAGTCCGGCGCACCACCAGTCCGGGAACCCCTGCAGTCTGGCGCATTCGGTGGGTGTCAGCCTGCGGACGATGTACTCCGGCTCGGTCTCGTTCACCACAGGCGGGTCCTTATAGTCCCTCGCCATCAAGGTCGGGGACTGTTCCTTAAGCATCTGGGTGTAAGTGCCGGTGGTCATGCAATAAGCCACCGCATGGCGGTCAGCGGCATCCAGCGTAAAGGACACATCCTCATTCACGCCGCTGCCCTGGGGACCGTTCTTGTCCGCCCTGCCAATCATGGAACCCTGCAGGGCCACCACAGCCATGCCGCCCTGGTTGCAGGTAGGATTTCCGCCGTTCGCATCCAGGCATCTGGAAGTTTCCGCTTCGTAGAAGCCGCTCTTGGGATTCTCGGATTTCATGGCGTTGCTGTCCTTGGAGCAGATGCCGTAAACCTTGACCGCCAGTTCATTGCACCGGATCTCGCCCACATCGTAGGTGTTCAGCGTGTTCGCCACATCGAAGGCTTTCCACTGCTGACCCTCATCGGGAGAGTGGGGACGTGTGCCTTTCACGAACGGCACGAACACCGTCTGGTCGTTGTTGCAGCCCAGCGTGGCGGACTTGTTATCCTGGATCAGCGCGCCTTTGCCGCCGCCCTCACAGCCGGAGCGGATCTTCAGCGTCTTAGGCGTCTCCACTACAAAGGGCTGGTTGTTCCCGCCCATGCCGTAGGTGGCGTTGACCGTGGGGGCCGTCTCCAGCGGGCCGGTGTATCTGGTGTCCTGGCTATGGTTCTCATAGACCGCCGCCGGCACCGTACCGGCCCGGAGGGTGGGCGAGGTTTCCTCCTCATACCCGATGCCCCTGGCCTGTGCGGAATGCTCGGTGCAGAATCCGGCAGCTCCCATCACGCAGGGAGGATGCCCGTGGTTTTCCGCCCGAAGCGTTGCTGCAACGTCCTCCGTCACATCCATGCGGCCGCCGCCCTGGTCGTTTAGGCAGACGCAGCCTGTCGCTCCAGCGCTTTCCTCAAAAGCTCCGGCAGCTCCTTGCCACGAACGGAAGCCCTGCGGAGTATACCCAGACACGCCTTCGGACTCAAATAGTATTTTTCCGGCACTCCCGCCTGCAAGATCTGCGACAAGGTAGATACGTTTTCTGCGTTGGGGGACTCCCCAGTACTGTGCATCAAATACCCGCCATGCGAGACTGAAATCGTCTGCCACGATCTCCCCGGCGGCTGGCCACTTCGCAGGTCGAGCAGGATCAATCTTGTATCCTTTGACCGAGCAGACCTCTTCGAGGACGGACTGGAAGTCCGCGCCCTTGTTGGAGCTGAACGCGCCGGGGACGTTCTCCCATATGATGTATCTTGGATATCTGCCATTGGTTTTGCACCTCATTTCCTTTACGATTCGGACGGCTTCATAGAAAAGACTGGAACGGGAGCCGTCCAAGCCCTCCCGCCGACCTGCGATACTCATGTCCTGGCAGGGTGAGCCGAAGGTGATGATATCCACCGGCTCAATATCTGCGCCGTTCATTTTCGAGACATCGCCGTAATGCTTTATAAACGGCAGCCGTTTGGTGGTCACCCGGATAGGAAACGGCTCGATCTCCGAAGCCCACACAGGGGTAATGCCGGAGATCAAGCCGCCTAAAGGAAAACCGCCGGAGCCGTCAAACAGGCTGCCGAGGGTCAGTTTATTCTGTTCCATCCGCGACCTCCTCATAGCTGTATGTCTTACCGTCTCTCAGGACGCTTACGCCATCCGCAGAGCCGACCTGCTCGATGTAGCGGTTCACGATGACATCGCAGAACTTCTCGTCCAACTCAATGGTTCGGCAGATGCGGTCGGTCTGCTCACAGGCAATGAGGGTAGAACCGGAGCCGCCGAAGGGGTCCAGCACCACCGAGTTTGCCATACTGGAGTTGCCGATGGGATAAGCCAGCAGTGGGATTGGCTTCATGGTGGGATGGTCGCCGTTCTTCTTGGGTTTGTCGAACTCCCAGATGGTGGTTTCCTTCCTGCCCGTGTACCACTGGTGCCTGCCGTTTTTCTTCCAGCCGTACAGCACAGGCTCATGCTGCCACTGGTAGGGAGAGCGTCCAAGTACCAGGGACTGCTTCTTCCAGATACAGCAGCCGGATAAATAAAATCCCGCATCGGCAAACGCCCTGCGGAAATTGAGTCCTTCGGTGTCGGCGTGGAACACATAGATGGATGCGTCCGCCGCCATGACCGACTCCATATTCTGAAATGCGGCAAGCAGAAACTCATAGAATTTCTCGCCTGCCATATTGTCGTTCTTGATTTTGCCCGCCGAGCCTTCATAGTTGACGTTGTACGGCGGGTCCGTAATAACCAGGTTTGCTTTGACGCCATCCATGAGTGTGGTGTATGTCTCAGCCTTCGTGGAGTCCCCGCACACCAGACGATGCCTGCCAAGCGTCCATACATCGCCAAGCCGGGAGAACGCAGGTTTTTGCAGTTCCGCGTCCACATCGAAGTCATCCTCTTTGGCTTCCATGCCGTCATCGAACAGAGCTGCCAGTTCCTTTTCATCAAAGCCGGTGAGCAGAGGGTCAAAGTCCATGCCCTGCAAAGACTCAATCTCCACCCGCAGAAGTTCCTCATCCCATCCGGCGTCCATCGCCATGCGGTTGTCCGCAATGATATAGGCTTTCTTCTGCGCTTCGGTAAGATGGTCGGCAAACACACAGGGAATCTCTCGGATGCCTTCTTCCTTTGCCGCAAGGATTCTGCCGTGGCCGGCGATCACATTGAACTCCCGGTCGATGATGACGGGATTGATAAAGCCGAACTCCCGGAGGGACGAGCGGAGCTTGGTAATCTGCTCCGGGGAGTGGGTGCGGGCATTGTTCACATAGGGTACCAGCTTGGCGATAGGGACAAGCTGCATCTCGGTTGTCGTTTTCATCGCACCAGCCCCCATTCCGCAAATTTTTCAAAGCCGCCGAGGGACCGGATGTATCTCCGGGCAGTCTCCACGATTTCTCTATAGGGGATGCCGTCCACCGTATCTTCCCCGATGGCGCAGCACAGTTCCACGGGCTTTCCCGTTTCCTGCGCCTTCAGCCATGCGTAGATGTTCACACTCACATCCGCTTTGGAGAGGTCTTTGCCGTGAAGGCCGCCGCCCGTCACCGAATCGGCCATGTCGCTGCCCAGCTTGCGGTTGGTCGCCCCAGAGTCTACATCCGTGCCGCCTGTCCAGTCGCCCAAGGGATTGACCTCGGCGCCCGGATACCGTTTCCGCAGCTCTGCGGCAGGGGCATTGCTCTGGCAGAGGATGAGCCTTGCTTCGTCAATGATGTACTTCCCATCCGAGGGATAAGTGTGATATACACTTTTGGCGATCTCACAGAGTGCTTTCTGCTCCTCCGTGACCGGAACCCCTTTGAAGATGCCGTTGTCCCCGCAGCGGATTCCTTCCGCCTGGTTATTGGCAAGACATCCGTCCTGCGGCATTTCCAGATAGTCCGTGTGCAGATTTCCTGCGATGCGATGGACAATGGATTCCACTTCATCCTGTGGAATGCTCACTGATGTTTCCGCGATGATATGGCAGACGCCGTGGCCGATCAGGACTTCCACGGCGATCCTGGGATTTTCCTCTTTCCGGTACGCCGCATCCACCAGGGCGCCGGCAATGCGGTCCGCCACCTTGTCCGGGTGGCACGGATTTACTTTCTCAAACATAGCTTCACCCCTTCCTTGCGCGGAGCAGCCGCTCCATCAGATCATCCTGGGGAGATACCTCCCCGTAATCGGTGCTGCAGTTTTCCTTCACGATCTGGAAGATCTCGTTCCAGAGCCGCACCGCCTGGTTCATGTAGTTGATGCCGATATTAATAAACGGCGACGGAATCGGCTTCTGCGTGGTGGGATGCTTGGAGAGGAAACCCATGCGGTTGGTCATCTCCTCGCACTGAATCCAGCGGGCGCTGCACATGGCGTACCGCTCCAGAAGCTGAGGTGACACCTTCGCCGCGCAGCCCACCTTTTTTAACCACTCCCAGGTTTCCGTATAAATTTCCTCCGCCTGGAGCGTGCTTCCGTCACGCTGCTCGGCGGATAAAAACTCATGGGGCTTTGGCATATCGACACCCTCGACTTCGGGAATGTCCAGCACTTCCAGTTTCCTGCCGCCAGGATTGCCGTTCTCAGCTTTCTCTTTGACAGCGGATTTCTTCCTTCCCGCACCGGGTCTCGCACCACCGCGCCCACCTGTGTTATTGGATTTTGTCGGCATTTTCTCACCTCTTTTCCGCAAAAATAGAGCGACCGCTATCGGCCGCCGTCAATTACCCTTTTGATTTCGCCTTTTTCGCGCACGAAGCCCCGGGCCGCTGCCCGCGTACAGGACCCGCAGAGATTTTGACCGCCCTACCGGTCGCCAAGGTCGTGGTGGATCTTGGTGTGGCAGGAACGGCAAAGGCTCATCAGATTGTCCCTTGCATGAGTGCCGCCCTGAGAGATGGGAACGATGTGGTGTACCTCATCCACAGGAGTCAGCCGTCCTTCCTTGAGACACACCTCGCAGAGAGGATGCGCCGCAGCGTATCGGTCACGGATGCGTTTCCATGCTCTGCCGTATTTCTTATTTACGTCCGCACTGCGTTCGTATTTGTTGTACTGCCTGCGGGCGGCTGCTTCATGCTCCTTGCAGTACTGGCCCTCCGTGAGGTTGGGACAGCCGGGGTAGGAACAGGGGCGCTTGGGTTTTCTTGGCATCGCTTCACCTCCTTGGGGCATAAGAAAAGCCTCCACAGGACGCTCCCATGAAGGCTGTTTTTGTATTCTACTTCGCTATTGTAATGATATCACAGGACGGGTGTGCCATACTGTGCCAAACCGTGCCAACTTTCAATCCGGGACAGAAAAGTTCTGGAGAGCCGACCCGTGTATGCGGTGTACCGTGCGAAGCGACACGTTCAGCATCCGGGATATCTCCTCCCAGGAGCAGTTGTCCAGGTAACGGTAACGGAGTACCAGCTGCTCCTCGCGGCTGGCAAGCCTGTCGATTGCCGCATTGATGGTTTCCTTGAGACACACCAGATACGCCACCTTTTCCGCCACATCCCTCTGGATGGCGTCGATTTTCTCAAGGCATCGTACAAAAGGGGCTTCTGTCGGTTTGTTTGGATTGTAGTGCGGTTCGAAATTACTGCCTGAGACGCTGCTCGATAAATCCCTCCAGTAGTCAATCTCACGCAGGCGGCAGTTTATAAGGGCATCCAGGTGCCGCGCCTGGTTCAGATACTCTTTTGCGGTCATGCGTCCACCTCCTTCTGCAGGGAGCGGATCAGCATCTCGCCATTCACATCTGTGAGTGCCGAGTACCACTGCGAACGGAAGAACCGCTCAATTTCGGCTTTATCTGCCTGTGCCGTCCTATTACGGGAGTTGGCTTTCAGGCTTTTCAGCGCCATGCGGTAATCCTTCACAGCTTGCAGGATGATGGCGTTCGCAAGGTCCTCGTAAATCGTGATATTGCTCATATTCGCACCTCCGAAATTTTGATCCTCGGATTGGCACGGATTTTCTTAGATTGTCTCAGATTTTCAAGTCCGCTTTCACGGCGTCGATTAGCGCCGTCTGGGTATGCTCCTTTTTGGAGATGGCTTTCATGATGCGTTCGTCAATGGTGCCCTTTGTGACGATGTGCTGTACCACCACAGTTTCAGAAGTCTGCCCCTGCCGCCAGAGTCGCGCTATGGTCTGCTGATAAAGCTCCAGGCTCCAGGTCAGTCCGAACCACACGATGGCCGAACCGCCGCTCTGGAGATTCAGCCCATGCCCGGCGGAAGCGGGATGGATCAGCGCCACCGGCAACTCGCCATTGTTCCATCTGCGGATACTGGCGGCGTCATCCAGCTTTGAGAACGGGATATGCAGCTTTTGCAGCCTTTCCGAAATACGGGTCAGGTCATGCTTGAACCAGTAAGCCACCAGAAGCGGTTTGCCGTTGGCGGCTTCGATGATGTCCTCCAAAGCGTCAAGCTTGCGGTCGTGGATGCGGATGGTTTCGCCGCCGTCGTCATAGATTGCGCCGTTCGCCATCTGGGAGAGTTTCCCGGAGAGGGAGGCGGCGTTGGCGGCAGTGATCTCTGCGTCGCCCAGCGACAGCACCAGCTCCTGTTTCAAGTCCGTGTATTTTTTCTGTTCATCCTCGGAAAGCCGAACCGTGTATTCACTGCTGACCAGCTTTGGCATATGCAGGTGGTCGGCGGACTTCATAGAGATGGTGATGTCCGAAATCTGTCGGTAGATGGCGTCCTCTGCATAGGGCAGGGGTTTGTAGGAGTAGATGACCTGGCCGTTTCGCTTGTCCGGCGTGAAGTAATCGGTGCGGTACTTGGTGATGAACCGTCCAAGCCGCTGCCCCATGTCCAGGATGCGAAACTCCGCCCACAGATCCATCAGACCGTTGGACGCAGGAGTGCCGGTCAGTCCGACGATGCGGCTCACCTTTGGTCTGACCTTTAACAGTGACTTGAACCGCTTTGTCTGGTGATTCTTGAACGAGGATAACTCATCGATCACCACCATATCGAAGTCAAAGGGAATGCCGCTCTCATCAATGAGCCACTGGACGTTTTCCCGGTTGATGATGTAGATGTCAGCGCGTCTCATCAATGCCGACCGGCGCTGGGCTTCCGTCCCGACAGCCACGGAGCAGATGAGATCCTGAAGGTGATCCCACTTATCCGCTTCAGACGTCCATGTGTCCCGCGCCACTCTTAAGGGTGCGATGACCAGCACTTTATGGACCTCGAAGCTGTCAAACAGCAGGTCGGCTATGGCTGTCAGCGTGATGCTGGTTTTTCCCAGGCCGCAGTCTAAGAAGATAGCGGCTGCGGGGTGTGTCTCGATGTAATCCACCGCATATTTCTGATATTCATGAGGTTCGTATCTCATCCAGTATCCCTCCAATCTGCTCCATATCGTCCAGCACATACACCGGAAATCCCAGCCGCCGCAAAAGCCTGTGGCGGGAAAGCTGTAGCGGTCTCGGCTTTTCTCCCGGAGTCTTGACTTCAACAAAGCCTATCCGTCCATTCGGCAGCAGCACCATGCGGTCCGGCATACCGTCAAAACCGGGAGAGACGAGCTTGGGACAGATGCCGCCGGCTTGTTTGACCATCTGCGTCAGTTTCTTTTCAATTTCTTTTTCTCTCATGGGCGTATCCTTTCTATGGGGTCGGCTAATTCAAAAGCGGCGTAGGCGGCTGAGACAAAATTGTCGAGGGGTTTGCCCTTGTAACTCCAAGATGTCTTGCCATCTACATAAACGCTGTAGCGATTGCCGCCCTTATTGTTGATAAACACCTTTCTGCCCTGATAAGTCAGCTGATAGTTGCCGTACCAGTTCTTCCGCCATTGACGGTGAGGAAAGTTCCGCTTCCGTTTGGCTCGGTTTTTCATAAGCCGCTCACGCTCTCTGGCGGCAAGGATATCGCCCTCCATAATCCCTGCGCAGATACAGCCGACTGAAACAGTCTCAAAATACTCGTCATGCCGCATCACATGGACAAAGCGTACCTGTGAACAATCGCAGAGTTCACAGGTGAACAGGTCGATGTGATCGGGATCTTCCTCTTCATCGGCCACATCGTAAATATATTCACAATACCAGCCGGAGAGGGGCGCTCCCCATTCCTGGAGCCGCTTCTGACACCTGCGGACATATGCGCTGTCTATTTCATACATTGACATTTTGATTTACCTCCGTGTTCTTAAAAACCTGAAAATCCTTACGCGCGTGCGTATGCGTGATTTACGGGTTCTGTACAGTCTTTTTGATACATTTCCGATTTATATGCTTTTTTAGGAACACAGGAACGGAGCCTGTAAAGTTACCTTGCGGCGGCACATTCGGTGTGTTCCTGGCGGCGTTCCCGGAGTCTCCCCTGGGAACACTGCCGGAAGTCGGGAACTGTTCCTTATTCGCTCCGTTCCCGAAAAATCAGTCAGGAACATCGCCGGGAACAAAGACGAACTGGGGCCCGTATGGCTTGACGCGCTCCTTTTTCTCCTTGCGTACCCAGCCGAGCTTGGTGAGCATGGCTGTGAGGTTGTTGGATTCGGCGCGGCCAAGGCTGCCCTGGTCTTTGCCAAAAAGCTCACACCAGATCTCCATATTGCAGACGCGTGTTCTGGCGACCGTACCAGCACGGCCGATATTATTCACCCCGGCGAGGAAGGAGCGGCGGTCGAACAGATCCATGCCGTCCCAATCCTCAGGGAGCAGAGTTTCCAGATACTCGCGCACCAGCCCTTCGCGCTCATCGGACTCCAGCGCTTCCCGCTGTTCGCTCTTGGCGAGTGTCTCCAGATCGGGAGCCAGATGCAGCTTCTCGCCGTTCTCCACAAGCACCAGCACCTCCGCCCAGATCTGGCTGATATCTTCATGGGTGAGTTCCCAGGAGTGCTTTGCGCCGCCGCCCGGCGTTTTGACCGGCCAGAACCGACGGTTGCCCGTGGTGTCCCGCAGGTAGCCGGACTCGGCATTGGTGGTGCCAAAGAAGATGCACTGCCTTGGATGCGGCGTTGCCCGTCTGCCGAATGCGGCGCGATAGATATCGTTCTGTCGGGAGAGGAAGGAGCGCAGCGTCTCCACCTCGGCTTTGCGAAGTCCCGCCAGCTCACCGATTTCCAGAATCCAATAGCCCTGCAGTTTCTCGGCGGCGGTCTTGTCCTTGGTATCGCTCAGGTTCAGGCTGTCAGAGAACCATTCCCCGGCAAGGCGGGAGATAAGAGTGCTTTTGCCGATGCCCTGGGGACCGTTCAAGACCAGCATGGTATCGAACTTCACACCCGGCTCCTGCACCCGGCGCACGGCGGCGCAGAGGGTCTTTCTGGTCACAGCACGGACATAGGAATTATCCTCCGCGCCCAGATAGTCGATGAGGAGCGTGTCCACACGGGGAACGCCGTCCCACTCCGGCAGAGCCGCCAGATATTTACGGATGGGGTGGTAGGAGCGGTCGTCCGCCACCTTGGTTACAGCGATCTGATAATTGCGCTGGGAGAATGTGCCGTAGTGGGAATCCACATAGCTGATCAGCTGGGCATCGTCAGCGTCCCTCCAGTATTTGGATGGGTGCTTCCAGGGCACCTCGCCCTTGATCTCCATGCCGTCCAGCTGCTGGTTGAATACGATATTCTGGAGCTGTGGGTCGTTCTGGAGGATGAGCGTGATGTTGTGGAGGTTGTTTTTCAGAACTGTAGAGCGGGGTTCGTACTGGAAACGCTTCTGCCAGTCGGTATCCTCGCTGCCGGAGAAATCCGTCTCGGCATCCGCCATCCGTTCGCTTGCCGCCAGCAGCTTTACCTCATCTTGCTGCATGGCGAACTCGCACATCGCCTTGTACGACGCTTTTTCGTCCAGATCTCCAAAGCGGTGGATACGGACGATGTCAAAGGCGTTGCACAGCTTGAGGTAAGCCGGGTCTTTGGCATGGTGGCTGTAGACGAACTTGTCCTCCTTGACCTCTACGCCCGCCATGCTGGAGGATGCGATCAGGTGCCAGCGGTTCTCATTGTCGGTCGGCTCATAGACATCGGAGAGAAATGCCTCCAGCGCCTTGCTGATGGGATAATAGGTGCGGTTGAACAGGCCCACCACGCCTTCTTTGGTCAGAGGATCCTGCACCTTCTGCTGTGCGGTGGTATTCGCTTTGCTCTCCCTGGAAGAGGTGGGCAGTCTTGTGGGGTCAGTCCATTCCGGGTGCTTTGCGAGGATTGCATCGGGATCGAGCCAGCCACCGTCCGTCTCCTTATACACAAAGGAGCCGTTAGCCGGAGTGGACGGCCAGTACATCAGCTGATTGGGCTGGTAGGAGCATTCGTCAAAATAGTCGATGCCCAGCATCTGAGCGAGATAGCGGGACACCGCCACAAATTCCTCCGGGGTCACATCCCTGGTCAGCGGGAACACCAGCCGGACGCGGGGATTTTCCTCTGTGCTGCTGTGGGTGGTATACAGCGCGGAGGTATAGGGGCAGAGCGTTTCATAGCCTTCCAGAAAAGCGGCGTCGATGCGGTCACCGTCAAGCGCCACCATCGAGCGGCTCTCCACGGTATCGACCTTGCGTCTGCCGCCTTTCAGCACACCCGCCACAAAGCCGCCGTGGTCTTTGGCAGTGTCGCGCTGGGCGCGGCTCATCTTTGCATATTCCTCGGCGGACTCGGTGGTGCGGATAGGCACTCGGAGCCGTTCCTTCAGATCGTCAAACCGTATGGTCTTGTTGACCCATCTCTTTGCCTGCCGGTTGTTGCCGTAGGCGATGTTCAGTTCACGCATAGTCGGTTACCTCCTCACATGTAGTCGTAAAATATCTCAAACGGTAGTTCTTCCATTTGGCTCTGCGGATCTCCGCTTCCATGCCGGAAGAGATGTATTCTCCGAACACCCACACCTCGGAGCATTTGCTCATCAGGGCGTTTCCAAAGAACAGCCCCAGCTGGCGCTCCTTCGGGTTGTCGTCACTGAGAAACTGTGGAAACAGCAGATGCGGCGCAATGGGAATGTATCCGGCGTCCACGGCAAAGCGGCTGTACCTCCGGGCGTTCTCCACATTGGCGGCCACCTCTCCGGCATAGGGAGAGCAGATGTAGACGATAGGGCGGAAAGCGCGGAGGGCGCGTTCTTCTTTTTCTATATTGGTGAGGGCTTCATAGGTGGTAGGGTCGTAGTAGCCCTCGCTGTTGAATTTATTGATGCTCATAGGTGTTACCTCGTTAATCTTTCTTGTAAAAATCAGTCTCGTAGCCATCTGCACGAAGCTGCAGTCCGTTTGCCCAGGGTGGAGTCCTGCCCATCTGGTCACAGACGGCCTGCAGGGACATCCGGCGGTCGGCTTCAATGACCACCTCGTCGTGGATATGCATGACGATGGAGCAGCAGCGAAGGGTCTTCATGGCGTAACAAAGGATATCTCGTGAGGTTGCCTGGACGATGTTTTCCACAAATTTCGGACCGTAGCTGTCAATGCGTTCCCATTTCTTCGTGCCGCCGACGCCTTCATAGGTGATACAGTCGCCGCCGAAACGGTTCTCTCCGATCTTTGGCTTCACATAGGCAAGGCTCCTGCCGGACGGCAGAGTGATAAACAGCATCCCGTTTCTGGCGGAGAATATGATGCCGTGTGTTTTCGTGGTAGTCCTACGGCTAACGGCTTCCATCACAGCGCGGTCAACCGCCCACCAGAACTGCACGATTTTCGGATTCGCCTGACGCCATGCGGAAACCAGAGCTGGAAGCTCGTCCTCTGACAGCCCCATCTCCAGTGCGCCCATAGCCTTAAGTGCGCCCACTGAGCCGCCGTAGCCGAGAGCCAGTTCAGCAATCTTGCCTTTCTGCCGCAGGTGACCGTTGACGCCGTGCTTTTCTACGGGGACGCCGAACATCTGGGACGCGCTGGCGCAGTAGATGTCCTTGCCCTCGGCGAATACATCCTGCCGCCATTTCTCGCCGGCAAGCCATGCGATCACCCTGGCTTCAATCGCGGAGAAGTCCGCCACAATGAATTTCCTGTTTTCCTGCGGCACGAATGCCGTGCGGATCAGCTGAGAAAGGGTATCCGGCACATCCTCATAGAGCATTTCCAGAGCGTCAAAGCCGCCTGCCCGGACAAGCCCTCTGGCTTCGGACAGATCGTCCAGATGGTTCTGAGGGAGATTCTGCATCTGAATGATGCGGCCTGCCCACCGCCCGGTGCGGTTGGCTCCGTAAAACTGGAACATGCCTCTTGCCCGGCCATCGGCGCAGACGGCGGTCTCCATCGCCTGATATTTTTTAACGCTGGATTTCGCAAGCTGCTGGCGCAGGGTTAGTACCTTTTGCAGCTGCGGCGGCGCAGTTTTCAAAAGCTCTGCTACAGCCTTTTTGCCCAGGGTATCGGTCTCTACGCCGTTATCCGCAAGCCACTGCTTCATCTGCTGTACCGAGTTGGGATTATCCAGTGAGGTCAGTTCCTTCATCGCCTGGGTCAGCTCCGAGCGGGAGCGCCCGTCCATCTGAATGGCCTGCCGCACCAGCTCCATATCCAGTCCCACGCCGCGGTCGTTGATCTCCTGATCGAGGTGGTATTCCTCCCAGACGCTGTCCGGCACGGGATACTTTAAGAGCCGTGCCTGGATAGACATCTCCGTCTCCACATCGCGGATGTTGTATTTTTTAAATGCCAGCCATTTGTCCGGGGCGTGTTTTGGGAGGTTGCGGGTGCGCTGGCCGTTGGACTTCGTTGGCGCACAGGGCTGGCAGAAATATTTGATGAGGTCTTTGCCTTCGGCCAGCTTTTGCTTTTCCAGCCCAAGAACGGCGCCGGCTCCCTCCAAAGATAAAGGCAGACCCATGTACGCAGCCCAGACCATCGAGCATTTCCAGGAGTCCGGCTCCAGATAGTCGCCGGTCGGATAGCCCAGAAAGCGTGACAGGCAGATGCGTTCAAAATTGGCGTTGAAGGCCCACTTGGTTACCTTGTCATCCTCCAAAGCGCAAAGAATCTCCGAGGGAATCTTCTCCCCGCAGGCAAGGTCTATCTGCTGTACGGGAGCGCCATCCACGCTGTAGGCAAAGAGCAGTATTTCAAAATCGGGAGACTCCACATAGCGATACACACCTGTTTTAGCAAGGGGCTGGTCGCTGTAAGTCTCCAAGTCGATTGATAAGGTTTGCATTTCGTCACTTCCTTCCATACCCCAATAGGGCGGCAGATCGCTCCGCCGCCCTGGGGCTTGGTACTTTATTTCTCCAGCAGCTTCATGCGGTTTTCGTGATACTCTGCGTCACGGGCCGCCTGTTCACGCTCACGCTTTTCGTGCTTGCGGTCATAGATGAAGGACTGGATGCTGCTGATCAGAATGACTGCGCTGATGCACAGCCAGATGGCGAGAACAGCAAAAAGCAGAATTGTCTGAAACATTGTCATGGCCGTTTACCTCCCTTGTCTTAACCGAGGAAATCCTCGTCGTCGTCAGTTGCGAAGTCAGCTTCGGCACTGGCCTTGCCGCCCAGGGGTTCGCCGGGACGGATGAGCTGCAGATTGTTCAGACCGCAGGCGATGCCCTTGTTGCCATTGCTGTTGAAAGCGTACAGGTTGATGGAAGCTCTGCCGTACACGCCGGAATACACTTCGGAGCGGGTCAGAACAGGATTGCGGTCTGCGTCCACGATGCCGGGAGCGGTGGCGGAGTTGGCGTTGATGAAGTAGGCGTTCGCATAGGCGGGATCGTCAGGCCTTTCAACATCGCCGTCTCTCAGCGGAGTCTTGATCGCGGAGAGAGGAGGCACGCTGCGGCCGTTGCCCTTCAGCTTGGCCTGTCCCTCCTGATAGGCGGCTTCAATGGCGGCCTTGATTTTTGCCACCGTCCGGGTATCGGACTTCGGGATGATCAGCGACACCGAGTACTTCGGCGTGCCGCCGTTGATGGACTTGGGCTCCCAGACGTTGGCGTAGGACCAGCGGGTGTCGGGGCCGGTGATGACCTTCATAGGGTTGTTGACTCTGTTTGTGTTGGTAGACATATTACATTTCCTCCATAAAATCATTTTTCGCGGTATTCCATTCGGGCCGTTTATCGCTCGACCGCACGAGCGTCGGCCTGCCTTGCGGCTTTTCAATGTAGGGTGTGAGAAGCTCCTCAAAGCGGGATTTGCCCAGCAGCTTCTGCATGGCGGTGATGCCGAGGAGTTTCTTTTCGTAGGGGTTGAAGCCGGCGCCCTCAACGGCTGTGGCCACAGCGGCTTCGCTGGTGTATTTGCGGTTGGAGCGGCCCTCGACCAGCTTCCAGCCGGGGAACGCCGTACCGCTGACTGCCTGCTGAAGAGCGTATTCCTTCACATCCGCAGCCCAGGCGGTAAGAGCGTCGACCTTGCCGAGAATATCGGCGATCTCCTCATCAGCGAGGAGCGCAGGGGTCTGGAATTCGTACCGGGCAAGAGCCAGGTTCGCTTCGGCGCGCTCTCTGCACTCGGCTTTCGCCTTGCAGAACCGGCACCACTCACCACAGCTGAAGGAGCCTTGACCTTCATAAGCAAGCTGCGCCTTCTGAGTCAGTTCACTGTTTGCCCATTCGTACAGGTCGGCCTTGTCCATCTCATACACGCTGATGTTGGACTTCCTCGGCTGATAGATGGTCATGCGGACAGTGTCGATGTCGTAGATGCCATCGAAGATTTCCAGAGCGCCCAAGGCATAGAGCATCATCTGTGGATTACGCTCTGCAAGCACGAGGCATCCTTGCCCGTTTTTGTAATCGCAGATGTTCAGAACACCATCCGCAATGACGATGCAGTCTGCCGTGCCGAAGCCCTCTTTGACCCAGCGTGAGAAGTCCACCCGCTGTTCGATCAGGATGAGCGGGTCGGCGCAGGTCTGCTTTGCGGTCTCCAGAAGCTCCGATACATAGGCGGCATACCCGGCGGCGCAGTCCTCCATCTCCTCGTTGTACCAGGAGAGGTTTTCGATGGGATCATCCGCCGGAATCCCCAGAGCCTGCTTCAGACGAAACTCACAGAGCGAGTGGGCGTCTGTTCCTTCTGCGGCGTAATCGCTGCCCTTGTCCTCGTAGGCTTCGCACAGCCTTGCTGAGGGCGGACAGTTGATCCACCGCTCTGAAGAAGAAGCGGATAAGACTGCGTGCTTAACTGCCACCCGTCATCACCTCCGCTTCGGCGAGTAGTGCCTTGTAATGTGCGGGGTCGATCTGTGACAGCTTGGATGCGCCGTACTTTTGAAGCAGGGCGCGGATCTCGGCGGTGTGTCCCTGGCGGGATTTGTCCGCAAGCACGGTTCGGACCTGCTCCAGCGTCAGTTCCGGTTTAGGAGGAGCAGCAGGAGTATCCTCTGCCTGCGGCTCTCCGCTGAACATCTTCGTCAGCCAGTCAGCGGCATCCGAAATAGCAGCGGCAGCACTGCGTAAGTCTTCGATGGTCTGTGCCATATCGCTCATTCTGCTCATGTGATTTTCCTCCTTCCCCGGATTTGCATTGCTGGCGTGCGGCGGTCAGGTTGCTCGCCAGTCTCTTCGACACCACGCTGATCGCGGTCAGGATATCAACAATGTCCTCGTCGGCGTGGGTGCCATAACGGTTTGTGTTGTAACGCATATCGGCGTTCCTCCTTTCCCAAGGCGTCTTGTGTTGCCTTTCACAGACCCATCTGGACAGGAAAGGAGGGGTTGGCCGAAAGATTTTAGAATTTTTCCTTGAGCCGCTTCAGCAGCTGATTGCGCTTATACACAAAGGTGTTCCGGGGCATCTGCAGCCGCTCTGCGCCGGCGCGTTCGGAAAGCCCGTCCGCAATTGCCATGAGGATCTCATAGCTTTCCGGGTCGGTTGACTGAAGCTCCGTGAGCAGACCGTTCAGGATCAGGGAGTCGATATCGATCTCTGTGGTCAGCCTGCTGTCCGCAAGAAAGCTGGCGCGGGAGACGCCGTTCTCATAGGCGTTCTCCATTTCTGTGTCGATGGAGAGATGCTGGGGAGCGTCTTTCGGGATACAGCGGAACTCGCAGGTGTCGCAAATACCGTCGCACTTGTAGCTCTTTTTGTACGGGATACAGCAGGCTCCGGCTCTCTGTTTTGCCTTGCGGGTAGTTCCTACGAACCGCTCCCAGTCCCGTTTCTGTTCCGGGGTGACCTCGATCCACTGCTTGAGCGGGCGGTAGTAGATGGTTGATGTGGTCTGATTTGCATTGGTTTTCATAAAAAGTCCTCCGATTTTCGATTTCTCGAAACGGAGGACTCTGGGTGCTGCCGCAAAAAGGGTGCAAAAACCTAACCGCAGTCCTGACGGAGTACTCCGTTTCGGATTGCGGCTAACCCGCTCAAAAGGCAGCCGTGATATTGAGTTGTGCCGCCAGATACCGTTGAGCCATCAGTGATCAGCTGATGCGGTGTCGGGCGGTGAGCAGTTTTTTGTCTTGCTCAGGACAGATGGACTATCTTAGATCGGCTTCAATGGCGTACAGTTCGCTGAAAAGATCTTGAAGCGTATAGATGCTTGCTTTTTCAAGATTTCTAACGCCATGCTTTTTTAGAATAAACGCAATGGATTTATCAGCTGAATCCAGGTGGGACTCAATGAAATCGATGCTGCTTTCAATGCTGATGATTAGATTTTGCTTGTCACAATTTTTCATTGACTTTTCCTCCTCCTTGTCGTATTCAGCTTCAATCCGGATTTTGGCTGTGCTTGTACTTAAAATTTTACTCAGAACGGCAGAGGCAAAAAACGAATGGAAAAAGAATGGAATCGGAAGATTTTCGGAACGAAAAAACGGGGTTTCCGCTCACTGCGGAAACCCCGGAAAGATAAAAAGGTGTTTTGTATTGGCAAGTTGTGGTTCAAGACGATGCGAATATGCTGGGTGACGATCAGACATAGATTTTGACTTTGAAAAGTCAAAGTTAAACACGAACGTTCTCAATGTTGGCTTGACAAACACGAAGGTATGTGCTATAATATTTTATTGACGATATCAGTGTACATTAAAGCAAGGAGGATCGCCGATGGAATATAACTACAATAAGCTATGGAAACTGTTAATAGACAAAAAATTGATGAAAAAAGATCTGATGGAAAAAACCGGCATCACATCATCTACCATCGCCAAGATGGGGAAAAACAAAGCGGTGAGTATGGAGGTTCTCGGGAAAATATGTATAGCTTTGGATTGTAATATAGGCGATATCGTTGATGTGATTAAAGAAGATTAATTTGAAGTGAATGGAACTATAGCAGAAGGAGGTAATCAAATGGAGCATCTTTGCGTTGGCTCATATGTAAGAATTATGACATCATGCGCTATTCCCGCAGAGCGCAAGTTTGATCCCTTCTGCGAAAAAATCATGTTGTCGCTATGTCCGGTAGGTTCTACAGTCTTTTCATATACATCAGCCGATGGGTATGAGGTTACTTACTCATATACTAATTTCAATAAGATTCACTCTGCAAGCCAGAACCTGCCAACCGAGGTTATGCAAATGGCTCTAAAGAAGGATGCCCGTGTAATCGAACGGTATTTTATTCAGACCATCATCCCTGCAATGGAAGAGGCTCGTAAGAAAAATGCTGTGCTTGCATTGAAAAATGTCATTCTGAAAGATGCCACAATTGCCGACTCTACACAGCTTGGTACAATCGGCAACCTCACCAAGAATGATCTTAGGAATAAAAATGAGTTCGTACTCTCTGAATTCCTGACAGATGTGTTCATTTATGCAGTCGCAAAAACAGATAACATGATAGAGGCTGCATTCACTAAATCTATCAAGAAGAATTTCTATACAGCTTACAATTTGATGGCAGATACCATTAAATTTTACGAAGTAACAAAACCAAGAACTGCGGCAGCAATCCCCCTGACGAGCAAGGGCAAATTTGACAAGGTTTTTACGCCCGTATCAAGCGAGACACTTTCCATATCCGCAAAACACGACCTTCAGATTTTTTGCTTGAAGTTTGATGATTTTGATTTTGACTATCATGGTCTGTGGAGACACCTTCGTAACAATATCGGGTATTACGTCTATTCCAGGGCTCAGATTGAGACTTACATGGAAGATGATGAGATTTCTGCACTTGCTTACGACGCAATAGCGTATATCAAAAAGGCCATCGCTGACGGGAAATTACCGACTGGCAATGAGCTCGGAGAACTCTTGCTGTACATATTCCTGGAGCAGGTTCTCGTAGCTCCTAAATTAATGAGCAAGGTCGAAATAGGAAATCACGGCGGTTTTATGACGAGCGAAAGTTCCGGTATCCACCTTCTTACCGCTAATGAAACAGTCCCTTTTAGTCAGGTCATTCTCGGGACATCAATGATAAACGGGAATTTGCAAACAGCAATAGACTCAGCCTTTGCGGATGCACAAAAACTAAAGAATAGAAAGAAGGACGAGCGGCGATTTGTTGAATCAAACATATTTGCGGCTTCTTTTCCATCGAAAATTTACGATCAGCTTGAAGCAATAATCCTGCCTTCCGAAACGGGCGGTCAAAAGCCTGCCACAGCGTTTGGTATGTTCGTGGGGTATAGTTTGAACGGAGTATCCGCACACGGAAAACCAGTAAACGAATATCAGGACGATGTGTTTGAGCAGGTCAGAAATGACATCAAAAACAATGTGTTATTCATTGAATCGAAAATCACGCAGTATGGACTTGACGGCTACTCTATGTATATCTATTTGCTACCCTTCGCTGATGCGGACGAGGACAAAAAAGATATCATGGACAAGCTGTTGCAATCCGGAGGAGGTCAGGCATGAGCGATTTTAGAGATGTCACCTTCGGGGAGCATTTGTTTTCGAGAATAGATGATAACGTTTATCTGCAAAAGCTGTATCACAATATCCTTATCAACTATTCCAGGCGTTTGTTCCATTTGGATGAGATGGAGGAACAGCCTGTTAACATTGGGGATGCTTTGACCTTTGCAGATGTGCTTTCAAAATCATGCGGCACAAACCTGTCGGATATTCATAAGACTCGTGCGCAGGAAATGGTAGCACTGCTTTACGATATGTATCCTAAAGATGAGCAGGTGAAGTATTATCTCGGTTCTGTCCTTGCCAGTACGGGGAATTTCCTCGGCATGAATAAACTGACACCAGATTTTGAAAATGCCTCTCTGCTCGAGCGTGTGTTCATGCACTTCAACATGGATTATCTGTCTGTGCCGTCCGATGGCGGGGCTCGTTTCTTTCCTGCGCAAAAAGAGATATACGACAGCCTGTCCAGACCCTATTTCAGCTATTCCGCGCCCACGTCTATGGGGAAATCTTTTATGATGCGTGCGTTTATTAAGCAGCAGATTGTGGATGGTGCAAAGAAAAATTTCGCCTTGCTCATCCCTACGAAGGCATTGATAAACGAGGTTACAAGTGAATTGATCGAGAGTCTCACCACTCTACTGAAAGAGACAGATTACCGTATTGTGACATCCTCTGGCTCGATGGCATTAGAGACGAAGCATAATTATATTTTCGTTCTAACACCGGAGCGAATGCTTTATATTCTGATTGATGATCCTGACCTTAAGATTGATTATTTGTTTGTGGACGAGGCTCATAAAATATCTTCTGGAGATAAGAGGAGTGCATTTTATTACAAGGTCATCAACAAGTTAGGAGAACGGCATAGCAACGCACATATTATATTTGCATCGCCGAACATTCCGAATCCGGGAATTTATCTCGATACATTGTCAATGGGAGAATCGACCATTGGAGAAGGATCTATCGTGGCGTGCAGATATGCTCCTGTCAGTCAGCTAAAATACATCGTTGACTTGTGGGAACGCAATATTCGCGTCTTCGACTCATACTCGAAGAAATTTATATTGTTACACGAAATGAGTCGCCAGTACTCGTTGAGTGAGGTGATTGCCCGAATCGGCGATAAGAGGCACAACATCGTTTATTGCAAATCAAAGAATGATGCCATTCAGTTTGCAAGAGATTATGCGGACACACAGGAGCCGATCGGCGATAAAAAGCTACAGACATTTGCGGAGGCAATCCGCAACGATGTCCATAAGGAGTACTATCTCGCTGAATTGGTTGAAAGAGGCGTGGCATACCATATCGGTTATCTTCCGGCAAATATCAGAATGCAGCTTGAGGATTATTACCGCGAAGGTCTTATTAAGACAATGTTCTGCACAAGCACCTTGTTGGAGGGAGTAAATCTACCTGCGGAGAACCTGTTTATTACAAGCTATAAGAAAGGCAGGAGTGACTTCTCAGAGGTAGACTTCAAGAACCTGGTCGGGCGTGTAGGACGCGCTAAGTACAATTTATATGGCAATGTCTTTATCGTCCGGCTTCAAAAGCAGGAACGAGAAGAAGATCTACAGAAGTTTGAGAATTTGCTGAAGGACGATGTGCCGCCGCAGAAACTATCCATAGAAGCGGAGCTAAACTCGAACCAGAAAAAGCTAATAGTAGACACGCTTCTTTCCGGCAGCGTAGAAATACACAAGTCCAAGAAGAACCAGAGTGAAGACAACTACGAGCTGATGCGAAAAACGATGCTGATTCTTGTTGGGGATATTGTAGACGGCAGGAACAGCCGGATAAAGCGGGAATTTGCCCCTTACCTGACATCTGAGACTGAGTCAAAAATCCGGGAGCAGTTTTCCGTACCAGAGAAAAAGCCTGAGGATGATATCAATGTCTCGTATGACCAGATACAGGGCATCGAAAAACTCATCCGCGACGGACTGGCTTACCCAGAAATCAAAGACTCGAAACGCGGAGCGGATTATTACGAGACGCTGGCATTCCTCAACAAACTGGCTGTGGCGTTCAAATGGCGCATCTACGAAAATCGAACTCTCGGAGCCGGAGAAGGAAGAAATTATACCAAACTGACATGGTATACCGTTCTCCTAATCCAATGGATGCAGGGACATGGACTCAGCTACATCATCGGACGAAGCATAGATGATTACGATGAGAAAAAGCGAGAGGTAAAAGTTGACTACAACAAGTGGGAACCATTTGACGGTTCTCAGAAACACAAGAACATAATCATCGCCGATACGCTGGAGGCAATCGAGGATGTACTTCTGTTCCGGCTGTCAAACTACTTCCTCAAATTTTCGGAGGAATACAAGCGTCAGCATCCTAACGAACCGTTCACGAACGACTGGTATGAATTTGTGGAGTATGGGACAACAAACCGCCTGCGAATCATTCTGCAGCGGAGCGGTTTTAAGCGAGACTCAACGGAGTATATCCGAAAAAATGCTAATACGTATGTACGAGGAACTCCGGACAATCCCAAGCTGCTTAAAACGGCATTACTGGAGTGTCCAAATGAACTGGTGAGAAGAGACACCGAAGAAATCCAGTACAATGTACCGGAGCTATTCATAGATGAAGGAGAAGAATAAGATGGCGAATTTTTACGAAACCGTGCTGACGGTACTAAAATCAGACGAGAGATTTGTTGCCGAGGATGGCACTTTTCTACGTAATGCGGTCTATGAGGCTGCAATGAAGATGGACGAGGGACTTATCCGTCTCCTTCTTGCGAATGACGAGACACGCACTCGATTCTTCGCAGAAGTCGATGGCGTCAAAGTCTTTGACAAGATGGGATTTGCCTGGATAATCAACAATCGGCAATTTCTGCCGGATAGTTATACCCGTTTCAAGAATAAGATTGGGCTTGCCGATGAGACTGGTGCGCTGATTTCTGCATCTGGTAAGGTGGAACTTGTTTTTCCCTACAAAGATTGCATTCTGGAAGGCGGTCAAACAACGGAAGATCAAAAGCGCCATGAGATTTTTTATAACGAAGCATTAGCGACCGATGAGGTTGATAGGCTTCTTTTTCCAAAGGTTCTCGCTTCTGCAAAGTCGTATTCAAAGGAAGGAATCGTCTCTGCATCTTCGATTACCGATGATGATAATCTTGTTATAAAGGGAAACAATCTACTTGCCCTTTCATCGCTCTTAAAACGCTATGAAGGAAGGATCAAGTGTATTTGCATCGACCCACCTTATAACACGAGCAATAGCGGGTTCGGATATAACGATAGCTTTAACCACTCTGCTTGGCTCACATTTATGAAAACAAGGCTGGAAATATCGCTTCGATTGCTGTCAAAGCACGGTACAATATTCGTTTTTTGTGATGACAACGAACAGGCTTACTTGAAGGTTCTTATGGATGATATTTTTGGCAGGGAAAGATACATACAAACTGTTATTTGGAGAAACTGCGATAATAGCAACAATGATGCAAAGCAGTTTTCACAGGATCACAACTATATTCTTGTCTATTCTCGCAATGAAGGCTGGGAAAGTTTTAAGCTGGATAGAACTGAAGGTCAAGCTAAACATTACAAAAATCCAGATAACGATCCGCGTGGACCGTGGTTCGATGGCAACCCTGTAAATTCACCGAACCCTCGGCCTAATCTACGGTATACAATTACCGCTCCGAATGGCAATATTATCAATCCACCAGCAAATGGATGGAGATGGAACCAAGAAGAACTCGCAAGGAGAATGGCCACGGGGGAAATAAGATTCAATGAATCTGGAACAGGAATCATCCGTAGAACATACCTTAATGAGCAGAAAGGGTTGCCGCCTTCAACTTTGTGGGATATATGTGAGGAGCCCTTGTGGGTTGATATTGAAGAAACAGGTCATACCCGGCAGGCAAAGTATGAACAAAAGAAGCTCTACCCGGGCGTAACAACAAGCGATCTGTTCAAAACTCCAAAGCCGGAAAGGGTAATAAAAAAGATCTATGATATTTCCACTGAGGAAGGAGATATCGTTCTTGATTTCTTCGGAGGAAGCGGTACGTCGGCCGCTGTAGCTCACAAAATGAAAAGGCAATATATCCTTTGTGAGCAGATGGACTATATCGAGACATTTATCGTTAAACGTCTCGAAAGAGTAGTTGATGGCGAGGACGGCGGCATATCTAAGGAAGTTGACTGGCAAGGCGGCGGTTCCTTCGTTTACTGCGAACTGGCAAAACTGAACCAGACGATTGTGGAAGAAATAGAAGCTTCTACTGATGATACTACTTTGTCCGACATCTACGGCAGAATGGTAAAGTCCGGCTTTATCAGTTACAAGGTAAATCCGGCTGATATTGATGCGGCTGCTGATGATTACGCTGCGCTCTCGCTGAATGACAAGAAACGATTCTTGATGGAGATCTTGGATAAGAATCTTCTGTATGTAAACTACTGCGATATTGATGATGAGGAGTTTGGCATCTCCGATGAGGACAAGGCGTTTACGAGGAGCTTTTACAGGGAGGGATAATTATGGCATTCTTATACGAAAAAATAGATGCCTTGCGTGAATACGGTAGCAGTGCCGTTCTCCCTTCCTATATTCCGGAGAATCTGAACCCAAACTTCGAGCTGCGCCCGTATCAGAAGCAGGCGTTTGAAAACTTCATAACACATTTTGAGAGTGGTAACCGTCCGAGGCCTACGCAGGTGCTTTTCCACATGGCGACAGGCAGCGGCAAGACGCTGATTATGGCAGGACTGATGCTGTATCTCTACAAACAGGGATATCGGAATTTCTTGTTCTTTGTCAACCTTTCAAACATTGTCGAAAAGACACGAGAGAACTTCTGCAATCCGGTATCCTCAAAGTATCTTTTTGCAGATGAGATTGTGCTGGACGGGGAACGCATCCGCATCAACCAGGTGAACAATTTCCAGTATTCCGACCAGGATGCCATCAACATCTGCTTTGCCACTACACAGGGACTCCATATGGATATGTGGATGGCAAAGGAAAATGGTATGTCCTTTGATGACTTTGACGAACAGAAGGTCGTTCTGATTTCCGATGAGGCGCACCATTTGAATGTTGATACTAAAAAGAAAATGTCAGCAGATGAGGAGTCGAGTTACCATTCTTGGGAGCAGACTGTAAAGAATATTTTCAACCGAAATGCCGAAAACATTCTGCTGGAGTTTACGGCGACCTGCGACCTCGCAAACCCCGCGATTCGTGCGGCTTATGAGAACAAGATCATATTCGACTATGCCCTGGCAAAGTTTTATGGCGACAGGTATTCCAAGGACATCATCACGCTGCGTTCCGATCTGACCGTCATGGAGAGGGCTTTGCAAGCACTTGTCCTCAGTCAATATCGTTTGAAGGTATTTCAGGATCATCGTCTTGGGATTAAGCCTGTTGTGCTTTTTAAGGCTGCGAAGATTGCTGACAGCAAGGATTTCATGGCTGAGTTTATTGAAACGGTGAAAAAGCTGACCGGCGCACAGCTGCGCAGTCTTTCTACTGCTGTCAATAATGAGGTCATGCACAAAGCCTTTGCTTACTTCGCTAACAACGGTATCTCTTTTGATACGCTTGCTGCGGAGCTTCGTGATGACTTTTCCGAGGAGCATTGCGTTTCCGTAAATGATGATAAGGATGCCACGCAGAAGCAGATTCTTTTGAATTCTCTTGAAGATGCGGACAATCCTTACCGTGCAATCTTTGAAGTCAAGAAGCTGGATGAAGGCTGGGATGTCCTGAACCTGTTTGATATTGTCCGACTTTATGAAACGAGACAGTCCAGCGGCAAAAAAATAGCTCCCGCCACTATAGCGGAAGCACAGCTGATTGGACGTGGAGCAAGATACTGTCCATTTCAGCTTGATGATGAGCAGCCGAAGTTTCAAAGAAAATATGACGAGGACGTAACCTGTGAACTGCGTGTCTGCGAGACGCTCTATTACCATTGCCAGAATGACCATCGCTATGTGACGGAGCTGCGTAATGCCCTTCGTGAGATTGGTTTGGATACCGACAAGATCGTGCAGCGTGAGTATGTCCTTAAGGATGATTTTAAGGGCACCGACTTATACCAGCAAGGCCTGATCTTCTTGAATGATCGAGAGGTGAAAGATAGAAAAGATGTGCGCGGTCTTACACCGACCGTCCGGGATGACATATACCGTTTCCAAGCTGCGACGGGAGCATCCGGCTTTGATTCTGTCATGGTGGAAACTTCGCAGGGAGTCGACCTTGTTATTGATTTAAAAACGGCTCATATGACCATCAAGGAAATTGCAGCCATCAATTATGCAATTGTTAACAAGGCTTTGATGAAATATCCGATTTTCAAGTTTAATACCCTGCGTTCCTATTTTCCGAATGTCTCATCCACGAGGCAGTTTATCACCGATGATGAGTATCTCGGTGCTGTCCGTATCGACATTCAGAGCAAGGATGAGCATCCGACTATGGAAACGCTCTATGCTGCAGTTTTCTATGTGCTTGGCAAAATCGCCGGTTCTATTTCCGGCATTGAAGAAACCTATAGAGGCACAAAGACATTTAGGGCGAGAAATATCAGAGATGTCTTTCGCAACAAGACTGTCAACTATACCGATCCTCATGATGGCGGAATTGGTATATCGCAGAACGATCCATCTGTGAAGAGCGACTGGAAAATCGACCTCTCGACTGAGGACTGGTTTGTCTATACTGATAACTACGGAACATCGGAAGAGAAGGCATTTGTTGCTTACTTCCGAGGGTATGTTGCTCAGTTACGAAAAATGTATAATCGTATCTACCTTATCAGAAACGAGCGGGAATTCCACATTTATTCGTTCGAGGATGGTGAGCGTTTTGAGCCTGACTATGTTCTCTTCCTGCAGAGGGATAAGACGGACGGTTTTGAGCAACTCCAGATTTTTATCGAGCCGAAAGGTACGCAGCTTCTCGAAAAGGATGCATGGAAAGAAAAATTCCTGCTCCAGTTAAGGACGGAGGCTGTGCCAGCCACCATCTTTGTGGACGACAACGACTACAAGATTTGGGGACTCCACTTCTTCAATCAGGATAACCGCATGAAAGAATTTGACTCGGAGTTTGCGGCTTTGATTGGGAAGTAATGGGAGAAGGAGGGAAATACCATGCCAAGGAGTAAGACTTTAAAACTATTTTTGATGGATGGAGAGCCGAGCGGCAGGATTAAATGCTCCTTGGCCAACTGGACCGGGATTGCATATAAAATCCCTCGTACTGCTTTGGACAAGTGCAAAGATTTGGATATTCTCAAACAGAGTGGCGTGTATTTCCTGTTTGGAACTGATAAGGCAGATAATGCCGTGGTGTACATAGGCCAGGCAGGAGTTCGTAAAAATGGCAAGGGGCTCCTTCTGCGAGTGCAGGAGGCACATAACTCCATTGACTATTGGACTGAGGCAGTCATGTTCACTACGACAAATAACTCTTTCGGGCCGACGGAGATAAGCTATCTTGAAAATCGCTTCTGTAATATGGCGATTGAAGCAGGTCGTTATGTTGTTAAAAACGGAAATGACCCCAATCCGGGGAATATAACTGAGGAGACAGAGAGCGAACTTGAAGAGTTTATCGACTATGCGAAAATTGTGATGGGCACTCTTGGGCATAAGGTGTTTGAGCCGTTTGCGCCTTCTGCAGAATCCGCTGACACAGAACCGGTCCTATACATGGAATATGGAAAAGGCAAGGCTTCCGGCAAAAGAACAAGCGATGGGTTTGTTGTGCTGAAAGGCAGTACAATCAATCCTACCATGACCAAAAGTTGCCCCGAAAGAACGATAAAGGACCGTAAGAAGTATGAGGATAAGATTGACAGCAATGGAATCTTAATAGCTGATGTACTGCTTTCCAGTCCTTCATCAGCAGCCGGATTTGTTGGTGGTGCTTCCTTAAGTGGAAATGCACTCTGGAAAGATGCTGAAGGGAAAACACTGAAAGAGCTTCTTGAAGCAGATTGAACCTTTTAATTTTGCCCCACCTTTTAATTATTCCAAAATCACTACACCGCAAGGCTGTCACTCCGCCACATTATCGAGCGGCAGCAGGACAACTGAACACATAAAACAAGGGCTTCCAAAGTCAGAGCACGACCTCGGAAGCCCTTATTTCAAGCCTTTTTCGGTGGCTTTTGCCCCGGAGAGGGCTTTTTCTTTTGTATCAAAATCAGTAAGAACATAGAGCCGTCCTGCGGAACGGGCAATTTCTTCGGACTGCTTCCCGATACGATGGCAGGCTCAAAGCTCCACGGTGTAGAAATCGACCCTCTTACGGGAAAAATCGCAAAGCAGCTCTATCAGAAAGCCAATATTGCCGTGCAGGGGTTTGAAGAAACAAAGCTCCCAGACGACCACTTTGATGTGGTTATCGGCAATGTGCCGTTTGGCGATTTTAAGGTCAACGACAGCCGTTACAACGCCCAGAAGTTCCTTATTCACGATTATTTTTTCGCAAAGGCTCTTGATAAAGTCCGTGCAGGCGGTGTCGTTGCGTTCATTACCTCTAAGGGAACAATGGATAAGGCAAGCCCCGAAATACGCAAATATATTGCCCAGCGAGCCGAGCTGCTCGGAGCTGTCCGACTGCCCGACAACACTTTTCGAGCAAACGCAGGCACAGAGGTTACAAGTGACATTCTCTTTTTGCAGAAGCGTGACCGCATTGCAGACATCGAGCCAGATTGGGTACACCTTGATACCGATGAGAACGGCATTACGATGAACAGCTATTTTGTGCAGCACCCAGAGATGATTTTAGGCGAGATGAAAATGGAAAGCACACGCTTTGGTTTTGACTCCGCCTGCAAAGCCTATCAGGATATACCTCTGTCGGAGCTGCTTCATAACGCCGTCCAGAACATTCAGGGAGAAATCCCAGAGTACGAAAGCGAGATTGACGAAATCTCTGACGGGCAGGACGCTTCCATTCCCGCCGACCCGAATGTGCGTAACTTCTCGTATGCGCTGGTGGACGGCAAGGTTTATTTCAGAGAAAATGACCGTATGACCCCTGCGGCGGCGTCTGTTACCGCAGAAAACCGCATTAAGGGACTTATCCAAATCCGTGATTGCGTGAGAAAGCTCATAGAGTATCAGACAGAGGATTACCCAGATGATTTGATACGCACCGAGCAGGAAAATCTAAACCGTTTGTATGACAGCTTTACGCAGCAGTACGGACTTATCAACAGCCGAGGAAACTATCTCGCTTTTGCGTCGGACGAGAGCTACTTCCTTTTGTGTTCTCTGGAGGTGCTTGACGATGAGGGCAATTTCAAAAGAAAAGCGGATATGTTCACGAAAAGGACGATAAAGCCCCACCGTGAAATCACTTCCGTTGAAACCGCAAGCGAAGCTCTTGCCCTGTCTATCGGTGAAAAAGCCCGTGTTGACTTGCCCTATATGGAACAGCTCACAGGCAAACCGAAAGAAGAAATCATAAAGGACTTGCAGGGCGTTATCTTCCGTATCCCCGCAGCCGAGCCAGCTCAGTATGTGACTGCCGATGAGTATTTGTCTGGCAATGTAAGAGCCAAACTCATAACCGCCGAAGCCGCAGCAAAGGAAAATCCAGAGTTTGCGGTCAACGCACAGGCATTAAGGCAGGTCATACCGCAAGACCTGTCGGCGGCTGAAATTTCCGTCCGTCTGGGTACGACTTGGATACCGCAGGAGGATATTCAGAGGTTTGTAATGGAGCTTTTAACTCCGTCAAGCTCTGCGGCAAGCCGTATCAAAGTACGGTACACGCCGATTAACGGCGACTGGTTTATTGAGAATAAGAGTTCCGATTACGGGAATGTAAAGGCGGACAGCACCTACGGTACAAAGAGGGCTTCCGCCTATCGCATTATTGAGGATACTCTAAATCTCCGTGACACCCGTATTTTCGATTATGTCTATGACGAGAACGGAAACAGAAAGGCAGTATTCAACGCAAAGGAAACCACGGCGGCGCAGGCAAAGCAGGAAGTCATCAAGCAGGCGTTTCAGGACTGGATATGGAAAGACCCAGAACGGAGAAACCGCCTTGTCAGGTATTACAATGATACTTTTAACTCTGTCCGTCCCCGTGAGTACGATGGAAGTCATATTACTTTCGGCGGCATCAGTCCAGAAATCACACTAAGACCGCACCAAGTAAACGCTATCGCTCATATCCTATATGGCGGCAATACGCTCCTTGCCCACAAGGTAGGTGCGGGAAAAACCTTTGAAATGGTAGCCGCCGCACAGGAAAGCAAGCGGCTCGGACTTTGCAATAAAGCGATGTTCGTTGTCCCCAACCACCTTGTCGGTCAGTGGGCTTCCGAGTATCTGCGGCTGTATCCGAGCGCCAATATCCTTGTGACACGGAAGCAGGATTTTGAAACGGGAAACCGTAAAAAGTTCTGTTCCCGCATTGCCACAGGCGACTACGATGCGGTCATTATCGGGCATAGTCAATTTGAAAAAATCCCGATGAGTATTGAACGGCAACGGGAACAGCTCGAACGGCAGCTCGATGACATTGAGCGTGGGATTGACGATGTGAAGGCAAGCAAGGGCGAACAGTTCACGGTCAAGCAGCTTATGAAAACCCGTAAAGGGATAAAAGCAAAGCTCGACAAGCTCAACGATACCAAGCGCAAGGATACGGTAATCGACTTTGAACAGCTCGGTATTGACAGGATTTTCATTGACGAGAGCCATTTTTATAAGAACTTGTACCTCTACACGAAAATGCGGAATGTCGGCGGCATTGCCCAGACCGAAGCACAGAAAAGCTCCGACCTCTTTATGAAGTGCCGTTATCTGGACGAAATCACAGGCAACCGAGGAACGATATTCGCAACGGGTACGCCTATCAGCAATTCAATGGTAGAACTGTATTCTGTTCAACGGTACTTGCAGTACGATACTTTGCTAAGAAACGGCTTGCAGCATTTTGACAGTTGGGCTTCAACCTTCGGAGAAACCATAACAGCTCTGGAGCTTGCCCCAGAGGGTACAAACTACCGAGCCAAGACACGCTTTGCCAAGTTTTTTAATCTGCCAGAGCTGATGCTGATGTTCCGTGAGGTGGCGGATATACAGACCGCCGATATGTTAAAACTCCCCGTGCCGAAAGTCAATTACCACAATATCAAGACAAAGCCGAGCGAGATACAAAGCGAAATGGTAGCTTCTCTTGCAAAGCGAGCTGAGAAAGTCAGGGCAAGGCTTGTAGAGCCGAATGTTGATAATATGCTCAAAATCACGAATGACGGGCGCAACCTTGCTCTCGACCAGAGAATGATTGACCCGATGCTGCCAGATGACCCGAACAGCAAAGTCAACGCCTGTATCGACAATGTGTACCGTATCTGGGAGAAATACGCCGACACAAAAGCTACGCAGCTTGTGTTTTGCGACCTCTCCACTCCGAAGAATGACGGCACATTCAACATCTACGATGATGTGCGTGAGAAATTGGTTGCCCGTGGTATCCCTGCCGAGCAGATACGGTTTATCCACGAAGCGACCTCAGACGCACAGAAAAAAGAACTGTTCGCAAAGGTACGAAGCGGCGAAGTCCGTGTATTGTTAGGCTCTACCCCAAAAATGGGCGCAGGCACGAATGTTCAGGACAGGCTCATAGCCATTCACAATTTGGACTGTCCGTGGCGACCGAGCGACCTTGAACAACGGCAAGGGCGTATTGAAAGACAGGGAAATATGTTCCCAGAGGTTGAGGTTTACCGCTATGTAACTGAGCAGACCTTTGACGCTTATCTCTATCAGTTGGTAGAAAGCAAACAGAAATTCATATCCCAGATAATGACGAGCAAAAGCCCTGTCCGTTCTGCTGAAGATGTGGACGAGGTTGCTTTGTCCTTTGCGGAGGTCAAAATGCTTGCCACAGGTGACGAGCGTTTTAAGGAAAAAATGGACTTAGACATTCAGGTTTCCAAGCTCAAAGTGCTGAAACAAAGCTATCTATCCGAGCATTACGACCTTGAGGACAGGATACTCAAACACTTTCCTCAGACCATTGCGGAGTATGAACAGCGCATTGTCTGCTACCAAGCTGACACAGCTCTTACCGAACAGCACAAGCCGCAGGGCGAGGAAAAGTTCTGTCCGATGACATTGCGTGGTATCAGCTACACCGAAAAAGCCGCCGCAGGTGAAATGCTCCTTGCGATTTGCAAGGAATATCCCTTGTCCGCACCTATCGAAATCGGCTCTTATCGTGGCTTCAAAATGGAGATTTTCTATGATACGGTGGGTACTCATTACTGCCTTAACCTCTGTGGGCAAGCGAAATACAAGGTGGAATTAGGCTCTGACCCTCTGGGAAACCTGACCCGAATTGAAAACGAGCTTGCCAAGCTCCCCGCACGGTTGGAAGCCGCACAGATTAAACTGGCGGAAACAATCGAACAGCTTGAAACCGCAAAAGTCGAGGTACAAAAGCCGTTTACCTTTGAGGAAGAACTGAAAGAAAAGTCGGAACGGCTGAACGCTCTCAACATCGAGCTAAATCTGGATAAAAAAGACCCTGCCGTACTTGACGCAGAGCCAGAAGAAACTGAGGAACAGCCCGAAAGAAAATGTGCAAATCGTGAGAGATAATCAGATTTCCACATTTGTGAAGCTCTTTTTCGAGATGTATAATAGGGCTGTGAAATGAAATTTGGAGGTGGTTAGATGGCAAAGGATTTGAGCTTCAGCACATTTCTTGATGAATACGATACTGACTTTTTCGATTATCTCAGCAAAACAAGCACAGCTTGTCATTCCGAAACGAGGTATAAAGAGCTGACGGAGCAGATAAAAATGCTCTACGAACAGCACCCCAATGTGAAAGCCGTCCTTGATGTAGATAGACCCTGCGAGCTGTCTGCGGAAGAATGTACCGCTTTGAGTGAAGTGCTGAAATGCAAAAACGAAATAGCAAACTTAGAGCTGAAAGAGGTTTATTTCAAAGGCTGTATTGATTGCGTCAGCTACCTTAAAAAGCTAAGTATTCTCTAACCCATTGCGGCATTGGCGTGAAGCTGATGCCGCTTTTACATAGCCGAGAGGTTTTCTTAACGGAAAATTCCTCGGCTTTTTCTATTGTAAAGGAGGTGATTTATTTGAATGAGAAGTAACAGACCCTATGTGCAGCTTGACCCTGCCGTGATTGAGCAGGCACGGCAAATGGACTTGCTGTCCTATCTGCAACGGTATGAGCCGAACAACCTGAAGCGTGTGGCAGGCAATGTATATTGCACCAAAGAACACGACAGCTTGAAGATTTCCAACGGCAAATGGTATTGGTGGTCGAGAGGTTTCGGCGGCGTTTCTGCCCTTGATTATCTAATCAAAGTTAAGGAGTACAGCTTTGTGGAAGCCGTAGAACTGCTTACGGGTGTCACGGCGGACTGGAAGCCGCCGCCCGCCCCTGCTCCCAAAGATGAGCCGAAGGAGCTGCTCCTGCCGCCGAAAAACAAGGACTACAACCGTGTGACCAAGTACCTTTTCGGGCGTGGGATTGACCTTGCACTCATACAGGATTGTATTGCGGACGGCACGATTTTTGAAAGCTCTAAGTATCACAATGTTGTATTTATCGGAAAGGACGAAAGCGGAACGCCCAAGTACGCTGCCTACCGTGGTACGATAGGAAGCTCTTTTAAGGGGGACGCATCGGGCAGCGACAAACGGTATTCGTTTCGGCTTCTGGCAGACAAACCGACTGATACCGTGCATTTATTTGAAGCCGCCATTGATTTGCTGTCCTACGCCACCTATCTAAAGTGTGAGGGAAAAGACTATAAATCGGAAAACCTGCTCTCTCTTTCGGGTGTGTATCAGCCCAAGAAAGAGATTAAAGATAGTAAAATCCCCATAGCCCTGACCACATTTTTGAAAGCAAATCCTCATATCGATACTATTTTTCTGCATCTGGATAACGACAAAACGGGCAGGCTGTGTACCGCCGCCCTCAAAGAACTGTTGCAGAAAGACTACAAAATCGTTGATGAGCCGCCGCCTGTCGGTAAGGACTTCAACGATTTTTTATTGTCCTATCTGGGAATTGCAAGACCGATTTCAAGCCGTGAAAGGAGTGATGCCCGTTGATTGTCCGCAGATTTTGACCCGAAGAATAACACGACAAACCAAAAAATTAAATGTTGAAAGCGAGGAAATAACCATTGAAAAAGTATGATGTAACCCTGACTGCCCACTATGAAAAGACCATTTCTGTTTGTGCTGAAAGCGCAGAACAGGCAAAGGCAAAGACCGAAATTATCCTGTTCGATACCGACCTTATCAACTTTACCGATGAGGATTTTATCTGCGGTGAAGCCAAAATCAACGAGTCTTGCGAGGACGGTGCTGAAGATACCGACGAAGAAGAAGGGAACGAGGACGAATGTTGTTCGGACTGTCCGTACTTCTGTCCCGTGTGCGGAGAATGTATGTGTGAGGACGAGTGCAACGAGTAATGTCTTACCAAGCACTGAATTTGGTTATCCAAATTCGCTTGTTAGGGGGCAACCCCTAATACCCCACAGGCAGAAAGGAGTTTAAGAATGATTGAGTTTATATTTTTCATCATCGGCGTAATGCTCGGCGGTCTGACTGGCATCGTGATTATGTGCTGCTTGCAGATAAACCGACTTGCCGAGAGAGAGGAAGTGAAAAATGCGAAAACGAAATGTGCAGATACTTTTCCGCTTGACTGAGGAGGAAGCCGAACAGCTCTACTCTCTCGTTCAAAAATCAGGCTGCTCCAAAGAAGCGTTCCTGAGAGGAATGGTAAAAGGCTATCGGCTCTGCGAAAAGCCTGACCCAGAGTTTTACAAAATAATGCGTGAGCTGTCCGCCATCGGCAACCGTATCAATCAGCTTGCAGCGAAAGCCAACGCCCTGAACTTTGTGGACGCTCCGATGCTGAAAGAGGAAGCGCAAAGGTGGCACGAGTTTCAAATCGCTGTCCGAAAAAAATATCTGCTTCCAAGAAAAGCACCGTAATGGCAGTCTGCGAAATATGGGATGTGCGTGGCAGGCTCGACCACCCCATAGATTATGCGGAAAATCCCGAAAAGACAGCTAACCCCAAATACACCGAAGCGGATTTGCAGGCTATGGTCGATGTAATGGAATATGCCACCAACAAGGATAAGACCGAGCAGCGTTATTTTGTCACAGGCGTAAACTGCGACCCGACCACCGCCAGAGATGAAATGATGATTGCAAAGGCGCAATGGAACGATGAAAGCGAGATTGTCTGCTATCACGGTTTCCAGAGCTTTAAGCACGGTGAGGTTACGCCAGAGCAGGCGCACGAGGTCGGTGTAAAACTTGCCCAAAAGATGTGGGGCGACAGATTTCAGGTTATCGTTGCCACTCACCTAAATACCGACTGTCTGCATAACCACTTTGTCGTAAACTCCGTATCCTTTACGGACGGCAAGCATTACCACGACAACAAAGCAAACCTGCGGCTTTTGCGACAGCGTTCCGATGAGCTTTGCCGTGAATATGCTCTGTCCGTCATTGAACACCCAAGCGGAAAGAAAAAGCCATACGCTTTGTATCAGGCTGAGAAAAACGGTATGCCCACGAGGGATAATGTTACACGGCAGGCGGTGGACGAAGCTATCAGCAAGTCATTCACGCTGAAAGACTTTGACCGCATTATGGCTGAATGGGATACCGTGTGAGCTTTGACCCAAACCGCAAATATTGGACGGTCATCGGTAAGGGGTGGAAACGCCCGAAGCGGCTGTATAAGCTCGGAGAAGAATATACCAACGAGAGGATTATGGAGCGTATCACAGAAAACTCCTACGCCGTAAAGTTCTCCAGATTTACCGAGCCGCAAAGGACGGTCAAGGTATTCCGTGTCAAAGGCTCTCTAACGGGGGCTAAAAAAATCGGCGGATTGCGGGGGCTGTATCTGCACTACTGTTACAAGCTCGGTATCCTGCCTAAAAATAAAAAACAGAATTACGCAAGGCTTCATTATCTTTTGAAAGACGACTTAATGAAAATGGAAGCTATCACACAGGAAACAAGGCTGCTATGCCGTAATCGCATTGATACGGTAGAGCAGCTCTTGTCATATAAAGGCTCTTTGGAAACGGAAAAAACCGACCTGCTTCAAAAGCGCAAGGAACTTTATTCTATCTCCCGCAAAACAGGCGGCGAAGAAAAGGAAGCAATACGGTCACAGCTTTCCGATTTATCCAAACGCCTGAGCGTTATACGAAAGGAGGTCAAGTTGTGCGAGAGTATCGAAGCCCGTAACGCTGCTCTCAAAGAAAAGTTATCCACCATACGGGCAGATGAAGAACAACAACGAAAGGAGCTGATGACGAATGAATACAAGCGGCGAAGCGGCTGAACAGATTGTCCGTATGAGTTTAGAGGGCTTTGAGGTCGCCGTTAAAATTACAGGTGCAGGAGCAAAAAATATTGCCGTTCTGTTATACTCCATTCTAAAAGAGGAACAGAAAACCAAAGGTAAAGCGAGACTTACAAATCTGCTCCGTTCAGGAAAGCCGTTAAAGATTTATACTTTGAAAAATGATGACTTACGAAAGTTTGCACAGGAAGCAAAAAAATACGGCGTTCTTTATTATGCTATGGTTGACCGAAAAAATAAAGACCCAAAGGCGGAAGTGGATATTTTAGCTCCGATAGAAGACGCAGCAAAAATCAGCCGTATTGTGGAACGCTTCAAGCTGGCAGCGGTAGAAAGCGATACCATTGTGACCGAAGCAGAAAAATCCAAAGATGAAAAAACAGGTCAGCCAGAGCCAGACATCGGCGTACAGGAAAAAGCCGAGAAAGACAAGCTGCTCGATGAGCTTATGGGTAAGCCTATCCAAAAGGAGGAAAATGCTCAAAACCCCTCATTGGCAAAGACCGAAAAATCCCCTCAGTCCGAGCCTATCTCAGAGCAGCCAAAGAAGTCCGCAGAGGGGGCTACTATGACTAAGGACGAAAAACCGTCCGTCAGAGAGGAACTGCGGAAAATCAAGGAAAGCCGAAAAGAACAGGAAGCGGATACTTCTTCTGCCCTGGACAAAAGCTCTGCTTCTGACAGGGCGAAGAAGCAGCCCACAGGCAAGACCGAGCATAAGCAGCCCCAGAGAAAGAAAAAGAAACCCAAATCTAAAGAAACGAGGTAAAACAGAATGAGCATTTATGATGTGTTTAACGGCGGCAGCAAACCGTTTGATAAAGCGGAATGGGCAGCCCAGAAACAGGCGCAGCGCAAGGAAGCCTATGAGCTGATTGACAACACCTGCGCTGAAATGATGATAAGCGGCGACAGCTTCCGTCAGTATCTTGATGTGCAAGGGCGTTTTGACCGTTACTCGGTTGCAAACGCTATTTTGGTATCGGCACAGATGCCCGAAGCGACACAGCTTAAAGACTACAACACTTGGAAGCAGAGCCGTGTCTATGTGAACAAGGACGCACAGAAAGTTGTTATCCTTGAGCCGAGCAAGGAATATACCCGTGATGACGGTACAAAAGGTATTTCCTATAACGCCAAAGTGGTATATGACATTTCCGAAACATCGGCAAAAGAAAGAATGCAGCCGCAGGAGCAGAAATCTATGCGTGAGCTTGTATCGGCTTTGATTGACACAAGCCCCGTGCCTTGCGTTCCCGTTGATGACTTGGAACTGCCTGCCTACTATGACAGCTCTCAGCAGACTATCTTTGTCAAAAAGGGACTCTCTGAGGAAGTGCTGTTTATCAGTATGGCAAAGGAAGTATCTGCGGCGGTTTATGACTTTAAGTATAATGAGAGCCGTGATACTTCCGATTTCAAATCCTTTTGCGTTGCCTATATGGTAAGCTCCCGTTACGGCGTGGATACCAAAGGCTTTGATTTTTCCAGACTGCCCAGAGAGTATGACGGAATGGATACGCAGGTATTTAAGGGAGAGCTTGGTACAATGCGTGATGTTCTGGGTGAAATGCAGAACGATATGTATAAGAGTATGGAGAAAAACAAGTCTGCAAGGAATAAAGAGCAGGAACGCTAATCGGAGGTGCAGCTTATGAAAGAAGAACGATACCATATCGCACTTGATAAGTACGATAAAAATATCGTTATCAATGCGCTCAACAACCTGAGAAATCGGCAGATACAGGAGGAACGCCCCACCGAGCCTGTTGATGAGCTGATTGACAAGGTAGCCAACGCACCGACCAGAAAGGTCAAGGTTGTTCCGTGCAGGTGCAATGAGGAACGATGACAAAAAAACGGGCTTAATCCTTTCTGTCTGCGGTATTGTTCCTGTTATATGGCTTGCCTTGATGACAGCACCCTATGTGGGTGGAGGTTTAGTTGAAATAATCCGAGGTCTGCCCGTGGCAATGGGCAATCCGTTTCAAATAACGGTGTGTGAGGACAGCGTAAAGACTGTCCTTATTTTTTTGCTTGCCTACGCTATGGGTATCGGCATTTATTTCTCTACACGCAGGAACTACCGCAGGCGTGAGGAACACGGCTCGGCTAAATGGGGCGATGCGGGGACTTTGAACAAGAAATACCGTGATAAAGACCCGTCCGCAAATAAGCTGCTCACCCAGAATGTCCGCATAGGCTTAGACGGGAAAAAGCACCGCCGAAATCTGAATATCCTTGTGTGCGGCGGCTCTGGAGCAGGAAAGACGAGGTTTTTTTGTAAGCCGAACGCAATGCAATGCAACACCTCAATGGTAATTTTAGACCCGAAAGGCGAAATCGTGCGAGATGTGGGCGGACTGCTTGAAAAGAAAGGCTATGAGGTGCGTGTCCTTGACCTTATCAATATGCACCGCAGCCATTGTTACAATCCCTTTGTTTATCTGCGGAATGACAATGATGTGCAAAGGCTTGTGACCAATCTGTTCAAGGCGACCACTCCGAAAGGCTCACAGTCGCAAGACCCATTCTGGGATACGGCGGCAAGTATGCTTCTGTTGGCGTTGGTGTTCTATCTGAAATATGAAGCACCGCCCGATGAGCAAAACTTCCCGATGGTAATGGAGCTGCTTCGTGCGGGTGAAGTCCGTGAGGACGATGACAGCTATGTAAGCCCTCTGGACGAACTGTTTGACCGTCTGGAAATGGTAAACCCAGAGCATATTGCCCTGAAGTATTACAGGGACTATCACTCAGGCTCGGCTAAGACCTTAAAGAGTATCCAGATTACCCTTGCCGCAAGGCTTGAAAAGTTCAACCTTGAAAGCCTTGCGGGGCTTACCGCCACCGATGAGCTTGACCTGCCCTCTTTGGGCGAAAAGAAAGTTGCTTTGTTCGCTCTCATTCCCGATAACGACACGAGCTTTAATTTTCTCGTGAGTATCCTTTATACGCAGTTATTTCAGCAGCTTTTCTATCTGGCAGACCACAAATACGGAGGAAGCCTGCCTGTGCATTGCCATTTCATAATGGACGAATTTGCCAATGTGAGCCTGCCTGATGACTTCGATAAGATTTTGAGCGTTATGCGTTCCAGAGGTGTGTCGGTCAGTATTATCCTGCAAAATCTGGCGCAGCTCAAAGCTCTTTTTGAAAAGCAATGGGAAAGCATAGTCGGCAACTGCGATACTTTTCTGTATTTGGGCGGCAACGAACAAAGCACCCACAAATATGTGTCGGAGCTTTTGGGCAAGGAAACGATTGATACGAACACTTACGGAAAGAGCGAAGGTCGAAGCGGCAGCTACTCAACCAACTATCAAATTTCAGGGCGTGAGCTGATGACACCCGATGAAGTGCGTATGCTTGATAACCGCTACGCACTTCTTTTTGTTCGTGGGGAACGCCCTGTAATGGACTTTAAGTACGACATTATGAAGCACCCCAATGTAAGGCTGACAACCGATGGAGGTAAACCGCCGTATATCCACGGTGAGCCGACACAGGCTGTCGCAACCCTTGTGTTTGACAGCGATATTCCGAAGAACGCCGTAAGCGTAAAAGCTGTCAGCACTTCCTATGAACTTCTCTCCAATGAGGACTTGGAAGAAATCTTTAATATCTAAAGGAGGATTTTTATTTATGAAACTTTTTAAGAAAAACGAAAACAAGGAAACCGTAAAGCTGCCAATGTCTGGCAAGGTAAAAAAGGGCTTCCGCTTTTACTGCGTGACCGTTATGACAACGGCTTTGGTAGTCGGCACTTCTATGACTGCCTTTGCAGCAAGCGACCCTCTTACCGTAGTCAATAATTTGTCCGACTTCATTTTCGGCTTAATCCGTGCCGTAGGTATGATTTTGCTCGGCTTCGGCGTGGTGCAGATTGGTCTGTCCCTCAAATCCCACGACCCGTCCCAGAGAGCTAACGGCTTCTTGACCCTTGCAGGCGGCGTTGTCATTACTTTTGCCAAAGAAATCCTTACCCTCATTACAGGCTGATGAGGAACTGACACAAGACAAGATAACGGGAGCAGATCCGCTTTGCGGATTTACTCCCGTTATCCAATTATCTAAGGAGGTGGTCGAATGTCGGATAATTGGATTGTGCAAAACTTGGAGAACGCACTCAAGACTTGGAACGATAAGCTATCGGAAATATGGCAGCTCATTACCCAATCTCCAGAGCAGTTCAAAGGCGGGACGATTTGGAATGTCATAGTAGATATTCACGGCGCAGTACAGGCTATCGGACTTGCCTTGCTTGTCCTTTTCTTTGTAATCGGTGTGATGAAAACCTGTGGCAGCTTTGCCGAGGTTAAAAAGCCCGAACACGCTCTGAAGCTGTTTATTCGCTTTGCCCTTGCAAAAGGTGTTGTGACCTATGGTTTGGAACTGATGATGGCTCTGTTCAACATTGTGCAGGGTTTAATATCAACCATTATGAACGCCGCAGGTTTCGGCTCGGCTGCACAGACGGTATTGCCGCAGGAGATTGTCACGGCTGTTGAGGACTGCGGCTTTTTTGAGAGCATTCCATTGTGGGCTGTTACGCTCATCGGCGGACTTTTCATCACGATATTGTCATTCATTATGATTATGTCGGTGTACGGAAGATTTTTTCGCCTGTATCTCTATACCGCAATCGCTCCCGTCCCTCTTTCCACTTTTGCGGGAGAGCCGAGCCAGAGTGTCGGCAAGAGCTTTATCAAGTCTTATGCCGCCGTCTGTCTGGAGGGTGCAATCATTGTGCTTGCCTGTATCATCTTCTCACTCTTTGCGGCTTCGCCCCCTGCTGTTGACCCGAACGCTGCGGCGGTATCTATGGTGTGGAGCTATATCGGTGAGTTAGTATTTAATATGCTCGTCTTGGTCGGTGCCGTCAAAATGGCAGACCGTGTTGTAAGAGAAATGATGGGCTTATAAGGAGGTGTAACTTTTGGAAGTCAAGATAAATAAGGAAATCCGTAATTACACGGAGAGTATGTTCTTTGGACTGTCGCTCAGACAGTTCATTTTTTCTTTACTTGCCTGCGGTGTGGCGGTTGGACTGTATTTTATTCTCCGCCCGTACTTCGGGACAGAAACCCTCAGTTGGGTGTGTATTCTCGGTGCTGCTCCCTTTGCGGTAATGGGCTTTGTTAAGTACAACGGTATGACCGCAGAGCAATTTGTATGGGCGTGGATTAAGTCGGAGTTTTTGATGCCGAAAAAGCTGATGTTTAACCCCGACAATCTCTACTATGAAACGCTGAAAACCACAATTCAAAACCACGAAAAAGGCATTTGCCCCGTGGCGAAAAAATCAAAAAAAGCAAAGCGCAGCAAGGAGGTAAAGAATGCTGAAAACTCTTAAAACTCTATTTAAGCAGGATAAGGAAAAGTTTGTCATTCCCAAATCGGTACAGGCGATTATTCCGATTAAGACTATCTGGGAGGACGGCATTTTTCTTGTCGGCAACAACAAATACGCAAAGACATTTAAGTTTGAGGATATAAACTATTCCGTGGCAAGCCGTGAGGACAAAGAGGCGATGTTTCTTGAATACTCAGAGCTGCTAAACGCTCTCGACAGCGGAGCAACTACAAAAATCACGGTCAACAACCGCCGCCTTAATAAAACGGACTTTGAACAGACCATTTTAATTCCTATGGCAGAGGACGGATTGGATAATTACCGTAAAGAATACAATAAAATGCTGCTTGATAAAGTAACGGGGGCTAATTCTATCGTACAGGATAAGTATGTAACGGTTTCCGTATGCAAAAAGAATATCGAGGAAGCAAGGAACTATTTTGCCCGTGTGGGAGCTGATTTGATTTCCCATTTCGCACGGCTCGGCTCAAAATGCGTAGAGCTTGAAGCGGAAGAAAAACTCCGTATCTTCCACGACTTCTATCGCACAGGTGAGGAAACGGCGTTCTATTTTGACCTGAAGCAGACAATGCGTAAAGGTCACGATTTTAAGGATTTCATTTGCCCAGATACCTTTGAGTTTGAAAAAGACTACTTTCGTATGGGTGATAGATATGGGCGTGTGATTTTCCTGCGTGAATATGCAGCATATATTAAGGATAGTATGATGGCGGAGCTTTGCGAGCTTAACCGCAATATGATGATGTCCATTGACATTATCCCCGTACCCACAGACGAAGCCGTGCGTGAGGTCGAAAACAGACTGCTCGGCGTGGAAACCAATATCACGAATTGGCAGCGTAAACAAAATCAGAACAACAATTTTTCGGCGGTCATTCCTTACGACCTTGAACAGCAGCGCAAAGAAAGCAAGGAGTTCTTGGACGATTTGACAACCCGTGACCAAAGAATGATGTTTGCGGTTTTGACAATGGTGCATACGGCTGAAACAAAGGAACAGCTTGACAATGACACCGAAGCTCTGCTCACAACTGCCAGAAAGCACCTGTGTCAGTTTGCGGTGCTGAAATATCAGCAGATGGACGGACTGAATACCGCCCTGCCGTTTGGTGTTCGCAAAATCAATGCAATGCGTACTCTTACAACGGAAAGTCTTGCGGTATTTATTCCTTTCAGAGTACAGGAAATTCACCACGAAAACGGCGTTTACTACGGTCAAAATGTTATCAGCAAAAATATGATTATTGCTAACCGCCGCTATTTGCTCAACGGCAACTCTTTTATTCTCGGTGTGTCTGGAGCAGGAAAATCCTTTACGGCGAAAGAAGAAATGACAAATATTATTCTCACAGACCCTAATGCCGATGTTATTATCATTGACCCTGAGCGAGAATATTCGCCGCTTGTAAAGGCTATGCAGGGCGAGGTTATTCACATCTCGGCAACGAGCGAAAACCATATCAACGCTATGGATATGAACTCCGATTACGGTGACGGCGCAAACCCCGTCATTTTGAAATCGGAGTTTATTTTATCTTTGTGCGAGCAGCTCATCGGTGGCGCAAGTCTGGGTGCAAAACAAAAGTCGATTATTGACCGTTGTACGGCAAGCGTGTACCGCCACTATCAGCAAGGCAATTATCAGGGAGTACCGCCCACCTTACAGGACTTCCGTGAGGAACTGTTAAAGCAGGACGAGCCAGAAGCGAAAGAAATCGCCCTTGCTATCGAGCTGTTTACGGACGGCTCTCTGAATACCTTTGCAAAGCACACCAATGTGGATACGCACAGCCGCCTTATCTGTTATGACATTCTGGATTTAGGCAAGCAGTTACAGCCCATCGGTATGCTTGTCGTTCTCGACAGTATCTTAAACCGTATTACCCAGAACAGAGCAAAAGGCAGAAACACATTTATTTTCATTGATGAAATCTATTTGCTGTTCCAACACGAATACTCGGCAAACTTCCTCTTTACTCTCTGGAAGCGTGTGCGTAAGTACGGTGCGTACTGTACGGGTATTACGCAAAATGTGGACGACCTTTTGCAGAGCCATACGGCGAGGACGATGCTTGCCAATAGTGAATTTATCATTATGTTAAATCAGAGTTCGACCGATAAGTTCGAGCTTGCCAAATTGCTTAACATCTCTGACCTTCAGATGAGTTATATCACGAATGTCGGTGCAGGTCAGGGCTTGCTCAAAGTCGGTAGCTCCCTTGTGCCGTTCGTCAACAAGTTCCCACGCAATACCGAGCTTTACAAGCTGATGACTACCAAATTCGGGGAGGTGTAAAAAAGAGGGCTTGACGGTGTTCGTGTCGAAAAACCAATCAAACTCAAAAATGTTCGTGTAATTTAGTGTGATAATTTGCGTAAAAGTCATTGATATTTACACGAATATGTGATATACTATGTTCAGCACCTTAAAGGAGGTCTGGCTATGTATCGAAAAATAATGAGCTTTTTAGAAGCGTGGAAAGATAGCGAACACCGTAAGCCCCTGATTTTGCAGGGAGCAAGGCAGGTCGGAAAAACTTATTCCATTTTAGAGTTTGGTCGTACCTGTTATGAAAATGTGGCGTATTTCAATTTTGAAACCAATCCCAAGCTGAATGAAACTTTTGAGGAAAACATCAGCCCCGATTATCTGATACCCATTTTATCGCATATTGCAGGGCAAACGATAGTAAAGGAGAAAACGCTGATTGTATTTGACGAAGTGCAGCTTTGCGAAAGAGCCTTGACAAGTCTGAAATATTTTTGCGAGGACGCACCTGATTATCATATCATCGTAGCAGGAAGCCTGCTCGGTGTTGCGGTGAACAGAGCAAAGTTTTCTTTTCCCGTGGGTAAGGTGGATATGAAAACCCTCTATCCTATGGATATGGAGGAATTTATGATAGCCTGCGGCGAAAGCGCCCTTGTAGAACAGATTAAGAAGTGCTTTGCAGAGGATAAACCTTTGCCCTCTGCTTTGCACGATGCGGCAATGCAGCTTTACCGTCAATATCTTATTGTGGGCGGTATGCCTGAATGTGTGATGCAGTTTGTGGAAACAAAGGACTATATCCTTGTGCGCCACACGCAGGATACGATTTTGGCAAGCTATCTCAATGATATGAGCAAGTATAACAATCTGAATGAAATCAAAAAAACAAGGCTTGCTTATGATAACATCACCGTGCAGCTTTCCAAGAAAAACACCCGTTTCCAATATAAACTGATTAAAAAAGGCGGCAGAGCTTCCGAGTTTGAAAACGCAATCGAATGGCTTTGTCTGTCAGGTATCGTTTCACAGGTTTACAAAGTGGAGCAGGTAAAAAAGCCCCTTGAGAACTATCGTAATATTGACGCTTTCAAAATCTATGTATCTGATTTGGGTTTGCTTTGCGCTAAAAAAGATTTGGCAGCGAATGATGTTCTCTATATGGTTGAGGAAATCAATGATTTTAAGGGCGGTATGGCAGAAAACTATGTCAATGTGCAGCTTACCGCAAACGGGTATAAGACCTACTATTGGGAGTCTGAGCGTGGGGCTGAGATTGATTTTGTCATTCAGCGTGACGGTCAGCTTATTCCTATCGAGGTCAAGTCTGCCGATAACACACGGGCAAAGAGCTTAAAGGTATATATGGAAACCTACAAGCCCGCCTATGCGATTAAGCTCTCAGCAAAGAACTTTGGTTTTGAGGATAACAAAAAGATTGTCCCTCTTTACGCCACATTCTGTATCTAAATCTAAACAAATACGGCAATCGTAACGCTCGCTTTTTACAAAGCGAGCGTTATTCTTTGCAAAAAAAGAAAGGATATGTTTATGAAAAAATATAAAAAGCAAATTTGTCTGATTGCCGCCGTGTGCCTTTTAGGTACGGCGGCTTTTTGCGGCTATCACATTTACGACCATTATGCCGATGAAGCTGAACAGACCGAAGCCTTTGAGAATATTGCCGAAATCGTAGAGCAGGCTCAGACAGAGGACAGTAACGCCCCAGAAGTCCCCTTGACTGAGGAAGAAAATGTCCTTGCAGAGTACGGCGAACTGTTTTTGAAAAACACGGATATGGTCGGCTGGCTTTCCATTGTAGGCACAACCGTCAATTACCCCGTGATGCAGACGCCGAATGCGCCGAACTACTATCTGAAACGCAACTTTGATAAAGAATACAGCGACTTGGGAACGCCGTATATTCAGGAAAACTGCGACCTTGCAGGCAGCGATAACCTTGTTATCTACGGTCATCACATTACGGGCGGCAAGATGTTCGGAGCTTTGGAGGATTACAAGTCCCAGAGCTTCTATGAGGAACACAAGACCATTCAGTTTGATACCCTTACGGAGCGTGGCGAATATGAGATTGTCGCTGTCTTTAAGACTGTGGCGTACAGCTCTCAGGGCTTCCGCTACTATGATTTTGTCGATGCGGAAAACGAGGACGAGTTTAACGCCTACATTGAAAAATGCAAGGAGCTTGCATTGTATGAAACAGGCGTAAACGCAGAATACGGCGACAGGCTCATCACACTCTCTACCTGTGAATACTCGGCGCAGAACGGCAGGCTTGTGGTGGTCGCAAAAAAGACAGCTTAATTTTGACTGCAAATCTTCTGGGGAAGGAGGTTATCTATGGCTGATATAAAAACCAGAGATGCGGTCAAGGGTACGATTAAGACCATTGACAAGGCTGCGGTAGCTTCCGAGCGTATGAAGTCGGCTTATTCCAAAATAAAGGACAAGGCAGAGCAAGGCTATTACGCTGAGGAAGGCTCCGCTACCGAGTATGCCGCCGACAGAGTTTCGGCGGCTTCAGAGCGCATTACAAATGAGGGCGTTCATCAGTTCAATAAGCAAGGTCAAAAGGCGGTAAAAACCACAAAGGACAATATCGTTAAGGCAAAGGATAAAATAGCCGATTTCAAACAGAAACGAGCCGCTAAAGCCGCTGAGAAGCGTATGTCTGGAAACAGCGTACAGACCTACCGCAGTACCGTCAGCCGTTCCGCAGATAAGGCGGTCAAGGGCGCAAATCAAGCGGAAAAGACCATAACGCAGACTGCCCGAAGCGGAAAAAAGACAATAAAAACAGCCGCCAGAGGTACAGTAAAGACTACGCAAAAATCCGTAAAAACCGCACAGGCGACCTCAAAGGCGGCGATAAAAACTGCCGAGCATACTGCTAAAGCGACACAGACGGCGGCAAAGGCTTCCGTAAAAGCGGCTCAAAGAGCTGCACAGGCAGCCAGAGTCACGGCAAGGGCTACGATTGCTGCTGTAAAAGCTGCGGTCAAAGCGACTGCGGCGGCGGTCAAGGCGATTATCGCAGGAACAAAGGCGCTGATTGCGGCGATTGCGGCGGGCGGTTGGATTGCGGTTGTTGTGATTTTGGTCATCTGCCTTATCGGTATGCTTGTAGGCTCGGTGTTCGGTATCTTTTTTGCGGGCGAAGACTCAGGCAGCGGAATGACGATGCAGACCGTGGTGAGGGAAATCAATACCGAATATGACAGCCGCCTTGATGAAATCAAAAACGATAATGCCTATGATGTTCTGGAGATGTCAGGAAGCCGTGCCGTCTGGAAAGAGGTGCTTGCGGTTTACTCGGTCAAGACTACTACCGATCCAGACAATCCGCAGGAAGTGGCGACAATGGACGATAATAAAAAGCAGCTATTAACGGACATCTTCTGGGAAATGAACGAAATCAGCTCCAGAACGGAAAGCAAGACTGAAACCGTGATAACCGAAACCGATGACGGTCACGGGAATATCGTCCAGACCGAAACCACCCAGACACGGACTTACCTGTATATCACAGTCAGCCACAAAACCGCCGAGGAAATGGCAGACCAATGCGGTTTTGACGATGAGCAAAGGCAGATGTTATCCGAATTACTTGCCGATGAAAACAATTCGCTATGGTCGCAGGTGCTTTACGGTATATCTGTAGGCGACGGCGAAATCGTGACCGTGGCTCTATCGCAGGTCGGTAATATAGGCGGTCAGCCCTATTGGTCGTGGTACGGCTTCAGCTCCCGTGTCGAGTGGTGCGCCTGCTTCGTTTCGTGGTGCGCTAACGAGTGCGGTTATATTGAAAACGGCGTTATCCCAAAGTTTGCAGGCTGCATACAAGGCTCTGAATGGTTTATGGACAGAGGACAATGGCAGGACGGCGGCTTTACGCCAGAAGCAGGACACATTATCTTCTTTGACTGGGAAGGTGATGGTCTTACAGACCATGTAGGGATTGTAGAGCGTGTAGAAAACGGGACTGTCTATACGGTTGAGGGTAATTCTGGAGATGCTTGCCGACAGAACAGCTATGCTATCGGCAGCAGCGTTATCTATGGCTACGGTATTCCCGCTTATTAAAAATGGGCAAAAGAAAACCAGAGGTTACTCCTCTGGCTCTTTTGCCTTACATAGACCGTTTACAGTCGCTTCAATCACGGACAGTTCTTTATCGTCTGATTTATCGAGCTGTGCGTCTAAGCGTCTGCGGACGGAACTCTTTTTGACTTCTTTGTCAGGAAATATATACTCATCAACCGAAACATCAAACATTTGAATAAGTTGGATAAACAGCTCGATGCTTGGATATTTTCCCTCATTTTCAATGGCTTGAATGTGTCTGGGAGCGTAGCCGATTATTTCAGAAAGCTGCTCTCTCGTCATTCCTTTTGCTTCACGGGCTTTCTTAATCGCCTGTCCTATCGGCATAAAATCGAAATCAAAATCGTTGTTTCTCTCGTCCATAAGCTCACCACCTTGCTTCAATATATCTTTCCCTTATATTGTATGGATATGTGGCTTCTTATTAAACGATGTGAAAATGCCGATTATAAGATATTTCACTTCCTGTGAATGGAGTTAAAAATTCACATTTACACACTTGATACAGTTCGTTCAAACGGCTATAATGTATGCAACACCGATAACCATTTAGGAGGGCTAAAATGTTTGATTATATGACCGCACAGGAAGCTGCCGAAAAGTGGGAAGTATCTCTCAGGTGGGTGCAACGGTTTTGTAAGGAAAATCGTATTGACGGCGCTATGAATATAAATCGTGTATGGCTTATTCCGAAAAACGCAAAAAAACCTTCTGATGCCCGAAAAAGGAAGCATAAAAAATCTTCCAACTCCACCTCAACTCCACTTTCCCTTGATAAACTATAGTCGGAGGTGTTTATCGTGTCGAAAACAATTTTAATTATAGAGGACGAAAAAGCCATACAAAATATTATTAAAGCCTTCCTTGAGGACGCAGGATATACCACAGTTTTAGCAGATGACGGACTTGAAGGAATTGAACAATTCCATAAGTGCAGCCCCGATTTAGTGCTGCTTGACCTGATGCTGCCGAAAATCGACGGTTTTGCAGTCTGCGAATTGATTAGAAAAGAAAGCAGTATACCTGTTATTATGTTGACCGCACGGGACGATGATGACAGCCAGATAAAAGGTTTTGATGCACTGGCAGACGATTATATTACCAAACCATTTACGATGCCCCTTGTCATGCGTCGGATTGAAGCCGTATTGCGCCGCACGGAGCAGGGAAACCAGACTGAGAACACAGTAATACACTACAAAAACATTTCCTTAGACATCGACAGCTTTACTGTACTTGTGAATGGAGAAAACATTTCTCTCACAACACGAGAATTTGAAATATTGAAGCTGTTATTGGAAAATCAAGGGCGTGTTTTTACAAGGGACAACCTGCTGAATACTATCTGGGGCTATGACTACTTTGGAGATGCTAAGATTGTGAATACACACATCAAAAATATCCGCAGAAAATTGGGTGTGGACTACATAGATACAATCAGAGGGGTGGGATATAAAATTGAAAAAGAGAATTAGCAAAAGTATTCAGGCAAAAACTTTTATCAGTATGATGGTACTGCTCATCGGCTGCTGTATCATCATCTACAGTATGGTAATGATATTCCTGCCGAAAAATTATCAGACAGAGCTTGAACATCAGGTTTCGGCAGACTTTTATAATATGGTTGAGATGTTGGAAAGGGACGGTTGGGAAGCAAGCTCTGACAGCCTACTTGAGTTTTCTATGAAGAACAATGCCACCGTTAAAATCAATGATGAAAATAATAACAATGTATTCTCTGTGAATTTTGCAAATATGGAGGACGGAGAAATTGCTTCATCATCTTCACCGTCGATGAGCTGCTCGGCAACTTTCGTACAGGGCGGACGGACTTACCAGCTTTCTGCTATCGTTTCCCTTGTAGCGGTAAGCCAGTCCTATGATATTTTGATAAAGCTCCTGCCATTTATCGCAGCTATGATACTTTTCATTTCCGTTATCGGTGCTTTCGTCTGCTCCCGCTATTTTTCAAAACCGTTGGTGGATATTTGCAGCGTTGCGAAACGAATGACAAGGCTTGATATGACTTGGAAGTGCGATGTGAAACGGCAAGATGAAATTGGAGTTTTAGCAGCCAGCTTGAATGAAATGTCAGGTCGGTTAAGTGTTGCATTAGATAGTCTGAAAACAGCAAATGAGCAGCTACAGCAGGATATTGAAAAGGAACGAGAACAGGAAAAACAACGAGTTGACTTTTTTACTTCTGTTTCCCACGAGCTTAAAACTCCTATCGCAATCATCAAGGGCGAACTGGAAGGTATGATATACAAGGTCGGTGAATATAAAGACAGAGATACTTATTTGCGCCATTGTCTGAAAACTGTCAATGATATGGAACATATCGTAAAAGAAATTCTATCGGCGGCAAGAATGGGTGGAAGCGATTTTCAGCTTGTGCGTTCTGACTTGAATATCAGTCAGATGCTTCAAAAGGTTTGCCGAAATAATAGCGGCAGGATTGAGGATAAAGAAATGAAGCTGAATATGGAGATACAGCCAGACTTTCATTATGAGGGCGACGGACGGCTGCTCGAAAAGGTGTTTTCCAATGTTATCAGCAATGCGATTGCTTACTCTCCGATGGGTGCTGTTATAACTGTTTCATTAAAAAACGGAGTTTTTTCTGTGGAAAATACAGGCGTTCATATAGCAGAGGAAGATTTGAAACAAATATTTGTACCTTTTTATCGGGTAGATAAATCCCGCAATCGGAATAGCGGGGGTAGTGGCTTGGGACTGTATATTACAAAAACAATACTCGACCATCACGGCATCTCACATAAAATGGAGAATACAGAAAATGGTGTACGGTTTACGGCGATTTTCGATATAGCGGAACAACATTATCTAAATAAATGAAAATCTTTGCTCCACACTAAATCTCAATATCTCTTTATATAACCGAGAGGTTTTCCTTGTGAAAGCCTCTCGGTTTTTCATTGAATGACTGCTCCACCTAAAATACTCCTCAACTCCACCTCAACTCCATTTTTCTTTCGTATTTTTATGATGTCCTCAGTCAGACCTGAGCGCACACAACGATATGAAAAACAGGAGGTGCAAAAGTGACTTATATACAAAGCAGTATTCATCACAGAAAAAACGAGGTGGCTGAAAAATGAATTTAGCAAAAAGGGCGTGTCTGTACTTAGTGCGAAAGAAAGGAAAAACAGCAACGCTGCTTGCCTTTTTACTTGTAATGGCAACGCTGATGCTGACCTGTCTTTCTATTCAGTCTGCAACAGAAACAGCAAACGCTAATATTAAAAAGGCGCTGATGGGATACTTTACTATCAATGCGAAGCAGCTTCAAACGGGTATTACAGAAGATACTCTAAATCAGATTTTATCCATAGACGGATTGAGTGGCAATTACACGCTTCGTTCTTATTCTTACGCAAATTATTCTGATGCAGACGGAAAACCTCTCGCAATTAACACGGAAGATGCGGCGCAAGTCCCTGAAGGCTATGAAAATGCAGGGCGAATCGTGGCAAATACGAATTCAGACAACGACAGTTATTTTACAGATGGCGGCTTTGAGTTGGTAAAAGGGACTGCCATTACATCAGCAAATAAAAACAGTGTACTTATCCACGAAAAATTTGCCGAGCGAAACGGTCTGTCTGTGGGCGACACTATGCGGCTTACAGATGTCACAGACGAAAACCGCAGTATTAGTGCAACCGTGGCAGGGATTTTTACGAACACAAAGGAGCAGGACTCTATCGGTATCGCTCCGTCTTATGATTTATACGATAACATTGTGTTTACTGACCTCTCTACTGTGTCTTATCTGCTCTATGGGACAGATGGAGAAACGAGTGTACAGTATGGGGATTTCTATGTGAATGACCCTGACGAGCTTGACCGCATTATGACAGAAGTTGAGGAAATTGAAGGTGTGAATTGGGACAACTGTACGCTGACCCGCTATGATAACGACTACCAAAACGCAAAAGAGTCGCTTGCAGGCTTGCAGAATATCGTTTTTATTGCCATAGCGGTTGTATCTGTCATCTGCTTTTTGGTACTTGCCCTGTTCCTGACTTTGCGGCTGCGTGGGCGTATCCACGAAACGGGCGTTTATCTGGCAATGGGGATTTCAAAAGGTGCTGTGCTGATGCAGTATTTATTGGAAGTTCTGATTGTGGCTGTAGCAGCCTTGCTTATTTCTTATGGAGCAAGCTCGGCAATTTCCGACCAGATTGGTAGTAGGCTTCTCTCACAGGTTACAGCAGAAACCTATGAAACGGTTGAGCTTACCGATGAAGCGGAAAATACAGAGCAACCGTCCGCCGAGGACTTGGGATTATCTGAAATTGTCGTAGATGTTTCAGCAGAGGACTATGCGCTTGTATGGGGCTTTGGATTGGTGCTTTGTCTGGCTTCCACTGCACTTGCCGCATATCCGATTATGAAAATGAAACCAAAGAATATTTTATCGCAAATGAGTTAGGAGGCTCACAATGAATTTAGGAATAAGAGCGATTTTATATACTGTCCGAAAGTGGAAAAAGACGCTGCTTATATTCTGCCTGCTTCTTTCCATTACAACTCTAACGCTGTCAGGTCTTGCTATCGCTGATGCACAAGAAGAACAAGCAGAGGAAGTCCGTGGGACAACGGGAGCAAGTTTCACGGTGGAAAGGAATTTATCCACAGGCGGTTGGTCTAATGGCAGCGATGGCACTTATAGTACACAAGAATTTATTTCTGAAGATATGATTAAAGAAATTGCGTCAGTGGACGGAATAGCTGGATATGATGCTTCGTTTATTTTAATGCCGTTTTTTTATGACGAAACGGGAAAAGCATTACCTGCAACAATTTACAGCTTTTTTACTTATGGTACGCTCAACTCTGAATACAGCGAACTGTTTTTGTCTGGAAGATTTGAATTAGTCGAAGGCTCTCATATCACAGACGAGATGACCAATGGTATTATCATTAGTCGTGAACTTGCTGAAGATAATGGGCTGAAAATAGGCGATATGATAACTGGTGTATGCTATCCAGAGAATAATACCCCAGAGGTAGAAATGGAGCTGGTCGGTATTTTTGATGTGGTAGCAGACAAAGATGACCAAGTAAATATGTATGACGCTTCATCCTACTTTGATTATTCTGATTACACTTTTTGCAGTATGGGAGCAATGGATAAGATGGTTGAAGGATGGGGAGATGATGAAATTGAAGAAGCATATTTTTATGTTTCAGACGCTGCACAATTAGACAATGTAATTGAAGAAGTGAAAAAGATTTCATCTATCAACTGGAACAATTTTAATATCACTGCCAACGATGAAGTCTATCAAAACATTTCCAGTTCTCTTTCTGATACTGGGACTTTGATTACTACGCTTATCATCGTCATCACAGTTGTGAGTATGGTGTTGATTATCCTGATTTTGTCGATGTCTGTACGGAGCAGGAAAAGAGAAATGGGTATTTTGCTTGCTGTCGGTATCGCAAAGCCCTCGGTTATCTTACAGTATGTGCTTGAAACTGCGCTGATAGCGGTTGTTGCATTTCCTCTTGCATATCTGTCAAGTCGTCAGGTAGCGGGAACGCTTGGTACTCTCTTTGGAAAGGCGGCAGAGAATGTTGTTGTTACATCGCAGCACTTTGCTCTGGTGGCAGTTGTAGGAAGTATCCTGCTGATTATAGCAGTAATCGTATCCTGCATACCCGCCCTGCGCTTTAAGCCGAAACAAATACTCTCACAGATGGAATAAAGGAGGTCAGGCATAATGAATTTAGGAATAAGAGCAATTCTATATACAACCCGAAAATGGAAAAAGACGCTGCTCATATTTTGTCTGCTTCTTTCCATTACAACGCTGGTACTGTCAGGTCTTGCTATCGCTGATGCACAAGAAGAACAGACAGAGGAAGTGCGTGGGACAACGGGAGCAAGTTTTACGGTGGAGCGTGACATATCTACTGGCGGTTGGACGAGTGGTTATAGTACGCAGGAATTTATGACGGACGATATGATAAAAGAGATTGCCGCAGTCGATGGTATTGCTGGCTACGACGCTTCTCTGATAACCTTACCCCGTTTCTTTAATGATAAGGGAGAGGCTTTTGTAACAGTAGAAAATTATAGCTACTATTGCTATGGCTCTTACAATTCTCAATATCACGAACTGTTTTTATCTGGGCGTTTTGAATTGGTAGAAGGAAAACATATCACAGATGATATGTCGAATGGTGTTATCATCAGCAAGGAGCTTGCAGACAGGAACAATTTGAAAGTCGGAGATACCGTAACGGGTATTTATTATCCTGAGAACAATACTCCTGCAGTAGATATGGAAATTGTCGGTCTTTTCGACATTGTAGCTGACAAGGACGATGCAGTTAATATGTATGATGACTCATCTTACTATGACTATTCCAACTATGTTTTTTGCAGTATGGAAGCAGCGAAAGGCTTGATAAAAGGTTGGGGCGAAGACGGCGACGGCATTTCAGAAGCATATTACTATGTTTCAGACGCCGCACAGTTAGACAGCGTTATCAAAGAAGTACAGGGCATTTCCTCTGTCAACTGGAACAATTATAAGATAACTTCCAATGATGAGGTGTATCAAAATATTTCCAGTTCCCTTTCTGATACTGGAACACTGATTACTACACTTATCATTGTTATCACAGTGGTAAGTATGGTGTTGATTATCCTGATTTTGTCGATGTCTGTACGGAGCAGAAAAAGAGAAATGGGTATTTTGCTTGCTGTAGGTATCGCAAAGCCCTCTGTAATCTTACAGTATATACTTGAAACCGCTTTGATAGCGGTTGTCGCATTCCCTCTTGCTTACTTATCCAGTAGGCAGGTTGCAGGAGCGATTGGTACTCTCTTTGGAAAGGCGGCGGAGAATGTAGTTGTTACACCGCAGCATTTCGCTTTGGTGGCAGTTGTAGGAGGTATCCTGCTGATTATAGCAGTAATCGTATCCTGCATACCCGCCCTGCGCTTTAAGCCGAAACAAATACTGTCGCAGATGGAGTAACTTTGAGCTGATATAACTACACAAAAAGAAATGAGGTAATCAGTATGAATATTATGGAATTAAAAAATGTTGTGTATGCCTATGAAAATAAGAAAAAGGTGTTAAAAGGTATAAACCTTTCCGTTGAGGAAGGAAAAATGTACGCTATCCTCGGTCCGTCAGGGTGTGGAAAAACAACATTGCTTTCTTTGATGGGAGGCTTGGATAGTCCCACAAATGGGCAGATTTTGTATGACGGACAGGATATTGAGAAAATGGGGCTTTCCGCCCACCGTAAAAACAATATAGCGTTTATTTTCCAAAGCTACAACCTGATTGACTATCTAACACCAAAAGAGAATGTCGCTCTCACTTCTAAATTGCCGCCACTTCCTATTTTGGAGCGTGTCGGACTTACAGATGAGGAAAGTAAAAGGAATGTGCTGAAATTATCAGGCGGTCAACAGCAGCGTGTGGCGATTGCCCGTGCATTAGCTTCTGACGCAAAAGTTATCCTTGCTGATGAGCCGACGGGAAATCTTGACGAAGATACCGCAGCCGATGTAACCGCTATCCTAAAGGAGTGCGCTCATCAGATGAACAAGTGCGTCGTTATCGTGACTCACTCGAACGAGCTTGCAAAACAGGCTGATGTGATATTTCGATTGAGGAAAGGCGATTTGCAAATTGCTGCTAATTAAACGGATAAGTATAGAGAAAGATAAAACTATGAATACAGAATGGATACTATGTCCTGTTTGCGGGAATAAAACCCGTGACAGGCTTAGAGAAGATACAGTTTTGATAAACTATCCCCTTTACTGTCCGAAGTGTAAACAAGAAACGCTAATTGAAGCAAGGCATTTACAAATAACCGTCATCAAAGAGCCAGACGCATAGACGCAGAGCCGATGACCTTGTGAGTAATCACAGGCATCGGCTCTTTCTCTTATATTTGGATAAGCCCACCAAATAAAAAAAACGGTGCTTTGGTGGGCTGTTCTGTCACGCCCGAACAAAATTATCAACGCCCTCTAAACCCGTTTTGAGTTTGGAGGGATTTTTTTGTGCTGGTCTGCCCTAAGCACCTTGCTGCTTATCAGAAACAGCAATTATCTTACATAGTATCACGATTAAGTGAGGATAACCTGTTAAAAAAATCCTCAGTTGCCTGTGGCACTCTTACGCCCTTGAAGTAGAAGTCAAATATCTACATAATAGAGTTTATATTGCCTATAACCGCAAAGGTCTGACTACCTTTGCGGTTTTTTGTTTGTCGTTATTTGTCGTAACAAAAAACAAGACCACATCTGGCGTTGGTTGCCGTTCGCCGCCTTTCAATCTGGATTTTTCAAAAAAATTCAGATTGGAGGTAAAACGGTATGGCTTACAACAAAGCCAGAGAAGAAAAGAAATGGCGGCTCTGGAAAGAAGCCGAAGAAAAACAGTTAAGGAAGCTCGGAGTTGACGAAAGTACCATCGAAACGCTCCGCACTCACGATTGGGCGATTTTCAATTCAGACAGGCGGTACTATCAGCGTATGCAGGAAGCGGGTACATATCTTGATGGAGTTGCCGATGATACGCAGCAGCCCGAAATAAAGACGGTTGAGGACTTTCTGAACAGTATCGAAAATCAGCAGCTCTATCAGATTTTGATTAAGGTGGACAAGCTGACCCTGCAAATCGCCTTGATGAAAATACAAGGCTATTCTACCTGCGAAATAGCTCACTCTCTCAGCATTACGGAGAAAGCTGTTTACAGGCGAATGGATAGGCTCAAAGAAAAAATAAAAAACTGTTTTGAGTAGAGGGAAAAAACGCAGTTCCCCACGGGCTACAGGGTGAGAGGACAAAATCCCCACACCCTGTTTTCCTTTGTGTGGCGAAACAAAAAAATATAGAGTCAGTGAACAAAGAATTCATTGGCTCTATATTTTAGTTTAATAAATTACACAGGTAAGCATATTTCGACTTCAAGCCCACCGTATTCGCTGTGTCTTATTTCTACTGTTCCTTTGTGAGCAGCAGCAATTTGTTTCACAATCAGCAAGCCTAAGCCGTGGCGTTGCTCTGATGTATTTTCATCACAAACCATATAGTGAGGGGAATTATTCAGCTTGTCGATTTGTTCGTCTGTAGCCCCTACTCCATTATCTGAAACAACTATCTTGCAGACTTTACCGTGTTCTTCCTTGACAGCAACATAAATAGTGCAACCATTTTCATTATGGTTTATGCTGTTTTGTATCAAATTGCTGACAGCTCTTTTTATCAAATCTTTATCGGCATTTATGATAACGGTATTCAAGTTACTGTCGGTAAGCCACTCAATAGGATATTTACCGCTAATATCCAAGTTGATGAAATCTACCACTACCTGCCGAACAACAGAAATAAGATTAACCTGCGCAATATGTGTAGGCTGCATATTATACTCCAATTTTGAAGCAAGGTTAAGGTCGTTTATGAGGTTTTTCATTCGTTGGCTCTGCTTAACAATAACCGCAGCCTTTTGCCGTTCTTCTTCTGGCAATTGTTTGTTGCTTTCCAACTGACTTGCATAACCCATAACCATTGAAAGAGGTGTGCGTATATCGTGAGATACTCCTGCAATCCAATTTGCTCTTGCTGTTTCTTTTTTCTTAAGCTGATAATTCTGGCTTTGAAGCACCTCAGAAGTTTGATTGATGTTTGCAGCTATTTCTGAGAGTACGCCTTTTTCCTTAAGCACAACAGGTTGCCCTGTGTGCAATGCCTGAATGCCGTCCGTTATAGGCTTTACAGACTTCAGTAGCTTAGTGTTCGCTGCCATATAAATAAGAAAAATGATTAAAACATTCAGAGCTAAAACAATGAGAATGGTTTTGGGCAAGTTGGCAATAAATTGATAATCCCAACTCGGCCACATATGTTTCCAGTAGCTGTCTCTTGGATACCCAAGAATAATCAGCCCATCTTCGCCTTCGCCTGTGAAGGTTGGGTATCCGTCAATATATCCACGGGTGGTATTGGCAATATCGGAAGCTGTATATTCCAGAGGAACAGTATCGGGAAGATTGTCCGAATGCCAGACGCATTCTCCCGTTGCGTTATCAATGTAAACAGCCCACACATTCTGAGCGTTCAGCTCCTCAATCATTTCATCAGACATCTTATAGCCTTGCTCTGATTTTTCCATACTTTCTGCGGCTTGCTCTGCCGTAGTCCACGGAGAGCCATTTGGTGCTTGTGTGGCAGTTATGATTGCTAAGACGGCAAAATTTATAACAAGAATTAAAAGCGAACTTAACATCAAAATTCCCACAAAGCGTTTGATTAGCTTTGGTACGCTTTTCATATTATTTGTCCCCCACGATGAGCTTATATCCCAATCCCTTAATTGTTATCAGAGAAACAGGCTGCGAAGGATTGACTTCAATCTTTTCACGAATGCGGCGAATATGTGCCATTAGAGAGTTTTCATACCCATACGGATTGTCACCCCAAGCCGCTTCGCATAAGGCATCAAGTGTAACAATGCGCCCTGCGTTTCGGTATAATGCCGCAAGTATATCGTGCTCTTTTGCCGTGAGCGCAATATGTTCTCCATTTTTTATGACTTCGGCACGGTCAAAATCTATCTCGCTGCCCGACAGCTTGACAATCGGATTTTCGCCTTTATAACTTCTGCGGAGAATGGCGTTTACTCGATAGATAAGCTCTTTGGGCAAGAACGGCTTAACAATATAATCATCAGCGCCGAGTCCAAATCCACGGAATTTATCTTCATCTTCTCCACGAGCAGTTAAAAACAGTACAGGATAATCAGACTTGTTTTTTAATTGCTTCATAAGGTCAAAGCCATTGCCATCAGGCAGCATTACATCAAGAATTGCAAGCTCTGGCTGAAATGTCTCAGCTATACAAAGTGCTTCTTTAACCGTTTTTGCAGTTTTTACATTGCAAAAGCCCTCGTTTGTAAAGATGGAAGAAACCATATCTAAAAGCTCCTGCTCGTCGTCAACAAGCAAGATGCGTTTTTGCTTTAAGTAGTCAAAATCCATTTTAACGCCCCCTTTGTGTATCTCATTATAACACAAATAAGCGCTTCTTTTTAGTGTGCAATTAAAAAGTAAGGTAAATGTAAGGTAGGGAGAAGGTTATCACAAGGTTGGCAAGTTAGAATGAGCTTGCAATGATGAGAAAGGAGCAAAACACTATGAATATCATTGAAACTCAAAATTTGACAAAATCATACGCTGATTTTACAGCCGTATCAAATGTCAATCTGCATATTCCCAAAGGAGCTGTATATGGCTTTCTCGGCCCGAACGGTGCAGGAAAATCTACAACAATGAAGATGTTTTTGGGGCTTACAAAACCTACAAGCGGCTCGTTTACCATTGATGGGAAAAAGTACCCTGAAGCAAGAGTAGAAATTCTGAAGGAAGTTGGCTCATTCATTGAAGCCCCTGCTTTTTACGGGAATTTAAGTGGTGAAGAAAACTTGGAAATTATCCGCAAGATATTAGGACTGCCGAAGTCCTCTGTGTCTGAAGCACTGGAAATCGTAGGGCTTACACAATTCAGGAAGCGTCTTGCAAAGAAATATTCCCTCGGAATGAAGCAGAGGTTAGGACTTGCAAGTGCTTTAATCGGTCAGCCGCCGATTTTGATTTTGGACGAACCGACCAATGGACTTGATCCTGTGGGCATTCACGAGATAAGAACGCTTATCCGTTCTCTGCCCGAAAAATTTAACTGTACGGTGTTTGTATCATCACATCTGCTGTCGGAAGTTGAACTAATGGCGGATACAGTCGGCATCTTAAATCACGGGCGTTTGCTGTTTGAGGGAACGCTTGAACAGCTCAGAAGCGGTGCCGCCGCACAAGGGTATCCTACCGACAACTTGGAAGATACATTCCTTGCTTTGATTGACGCAGACAACCGCCAGAGAGGAGCAGTAAAATGAGTCTATCTCTGGAATGTAAAAAAGCAAAGCGAACAGGATTTATCCCCGCATTTTTATGCGGCGGCATTTTGGCGGCGGCTGTTCCGATTGTCAATATGGCAGTCCGTTCCGAAATGTATGTCGGACAACAAAGCTCCCCGATGCAAATTCTAATGGGAACAAATTGGCAAATGATGGCGATGCTTAACATTCTGCTTGTTGTTGCGGGAAGCTGCCTGTTGTATCATACAGAGTTTGCCGATAACGCAATGCAGAAAATGAAGTCACTTCCTATCAGAGAAAGTTCCATTTTCTTTGGGAAATTTGTTTTGACCTCGATTATGAGCGTGGTTGTACTTGCCATTGAAGCCGCTTCGATTGCGTTTTGCGTTTCGCACTGGTTTGAAATTGGAAATGATTTTTGGCTGGAATTAGGTAAGAACTTCGGATATTCATTTTTACTGATGTTGCCGTGTGTACTGTTATCACTGTTGATTTCATCGGCTTGTAAAAATATGTGGGTATCTCTGGGGATTGGCGTTGTGTGCGTGTTTACTGCGACAATGCTGCCGACAAACAACTTTATGCTTTCTCTTTTTCCTTTTGCCACTCCATTTCAAGTCTTTGTGAATACGGAAATGGCACAGGCAATGCACTATGTTTATGCGGCGATTGCTGAAATCGTTGTTATCGGCATTGCGGAGCTTGTATTTATAAAGGTTAGGAGGTCGTTTGAATGAGTTTTTTATCTCTCGTCGGCGTTGAGTTTAAGAAAATAAAACGCTCAAAGATATTTCTAATATTGTTTGCTGCGACGCTCATTCTCTGGATACCATCAATACTCAATGCCGATATGAATTTCAATATGCAGGCAGAAGGAATTTCTCCAGAAAACAATTTTTTCATTCAGGGCTTTATGGGAATGGCGTGGTTTATGTTCCCTGCAAGTATGGTAGTGGGTACTGTTCTTTTGAGTCAAACCGAAAGAACAAACAAAGGTATCTTAAAGATGCTTGCTTTACCCATAAGCACCGTCAAACTCTGCTTGGCAAAGTTTGTTGTGCTGCTTGCTTTAGCCGCATCGCAAATTTTGATGATGGTTGGAATGTACTACATTAGCGCCGCCATCGTAACAGGGACGCAGGATTACAATTTTATTTTGTCCCCGCTATTTGTTTTCAAAGAAGTTGGCTTTATAGCTGCTTCGACCATACCAATGCTGGCGTTTTTCTGGTTGCTTGCGGTATGTATTCAGACCCCGATTTTTTCCATCGGTATTGGATTAGCTTCCATTGTACCGTCAGTTCTGATGATTAACACAAAAGCGTGGTTTGCGTACCCGATGTCATATCCGTTTTTCGTTATCACTTCAGAATACGGAAAACTTGCGACAAACCTTACGACTTCACAGGTAGAGTTTTTCCCGTGGATACCCGTGGCAATCGCCATCACCGTTGTTTGCTTGTGCATTTCCTGCTTCCGTTTTGGGCAGGCAGAAAGGAGATAAAACTATTATGAAAAACAAAATCTTGACCGCTATTAGTACCATTATGCTTTTTGTCCCGTGGACTATTTTACCTTTGCGAGCTTTCGATTGGGCCTTGGAGTCGCCTGTTGCAGAAATAATGATTTCCTGCTATGCCGCATTTATGATTTTCAGTGGGATTTTTACCATTGTTTCTTATGCGAAAGCTAAGGTGCAGAACAACCTGATGAAAGTTGATTTGGTCATAAATAGCCTTTATGCCGTATTCGGCGTAATTGTCTTTATCTTAATGGCTGTTACGAAGTTTTCTTAATGGGAGGGCTTTCAAATGAAAAAGGTAAAATCTCTTGTTGCTTTATCTTTGGCACTTTGTATGGTGCTTTGCTTTGCAGGCTGTAGCTCTAACAATGATGAAGGAAATCTGAAAGACAATCTGGTGAACGGATTTAATAATTGGCTGGAGTCTTTCAGTAAACACGCCGTTACAAAAGATAAAAATCTTCAAGGCGAAAGGGAAAACGACATCGACCAATATACAGGCAGTTACACCGCCTCGTATGATGGTTTTAACGGCGAGGAGTTTATTTTCGGCGGTACAGCTTTAGAACGGGAAAACGGAAGCAATCTGGAAGCAACTTATTCGCTGACAGTTAAATCTGGAAAAGCCACCCTCTATTGGCTGAGTTCTGGTGAGGAACATATCATTTGTGAAGAAAGCGCAGACGATACTTATAAATTTACGCTCGGCTCAGGAGATAACTACATTGTGCTGAGGGGCGATGATTTTAGCGGAAATCTCGAATTAACGGTTAAAGATGTGCAGGAATAAAAAATACAAAACCGTTTTTCGGTATGCGGTGTTGGGTATCAGCTTGACTTTTATAGGGTTACTGCTGATACCCATAGGCATACTTGTGGTAATAATCCATTTTATTTGGACTTTTGCTGACCACATTATTTGCTGGTGTGAAAAAGGAGAAAAAGATGATTTATAGTGAATGGGCTTTTCACGATATAGAGCCTATCTATTTACAGCTTATAAAGAAAATAGAGTGTGCAATTTTAAGTACGCAGCTTTCTGCGGGAGAGGAACTGCCCTCTATTCGTGTAATGGCAAAAATGTTAAAAATCAGTCCCAATACTGTAATGAGGGCATATATGCGCCTTTGTCAAAGCGGTTTGATTGTTTCTTCCAGAAACGGACATTATTCTGTAATTGATAACGAACAGTATGTCTTGCAAGCGAGAGATGAAAAGGTACGGGAGCTTTGTATTTCCTATTTGAGCAATATGATGAGTCTTGGGTTTTCCAAAGAGGAAGCAACTAACTTTTTAACGGAATATTCAAGCAAATTGAAAGAGCCGAATAAATGCAATCATTGAATGTAATGCGAAAGGAGCTGTCAAATGAAAAGGAAACCAAAAAGTCTTATAAAGAAATTTGTGCTTCGTTTGTTTGCAGCCCTGTTTTGCATTATCGCTGTTGTATTTCTTGTATTTGGCATCAAAGGGTACTCAATGTATCGAGATGCCGTAACAGCGTGTCCCATTCCCCAAATGGTGTCCTCTATTCAAAGCAGAGAAAATTTTGTCGAATATGAAGAATTGCCGACAATTTATATAGATGCTGTAATTTCGGTTGAAGATAAAAGATTTGAAAGCCATTGCGGAGTAGATTTTATCGCCATTGGCCGTGCAGTTTGGAATGATATTAAAGCTATGTCTTTTGTAGAAGGCGGAAGCACAATTACACAGCAAATAGCTAAAAATCAATACTATACGCAGGAAAAGAAGCTCGAAAGAAAATTTGCGGAGATATTCACAGCTATAGAGTTGGAAAAGTATTGCTCTAAACAAGAAATATTCGAGTTGTATGTAAACACAATCTATTTTGGCGACGGATATTACGGAATTTATGACGCCGCAAAAGGATATTTCGGAAAGCAGCCATCTGAATTAAGTGATTACGAAGCCATAATGTTAGCAGGTTTGCCTAATGCGCCTTCTGCCTATTCTCCAAGCACCAATCCCGAATTGGCATATAGCCGTATGAAAATTGTTCTATCAAAAATGGTTGAATGTAATGCAATCACCCAAGAAGAAGCAGAGGTCATCTTAACGGACGGTAAGTAGTCATATTTTACAAGCTATAATTGTGGCAAGCCCACCAAATAAAAAAAACGGTGCTTTGGTGGGCTGCTCTGTCACGCCTGAACAAAATATCACAGCCCTCTAAACCCGTTTTGAGTTTGGAGGGATTTTTTATGCGCTGGTCTGCCCTGAGCGCCTTGCTGCTTATCAGAAGCAGCAGTTACTTACATAGCATCACGAATAAGTGAGGATAACCTGTTAAAAAAATCCTAAGTTATTCGTGGTACTATTACGCCCCTAAAGTAGAAGCTATATATCTACATAATAGAGCTTATATTGCTTATAACCGCAAAGGTATGACAGCCTTTGCGGTTTTTCTTTTGTCGTTATTTGTCGGAATAAAGGACAAGCCTATATCTGGTGTTGGTTGCCGTTCGCCGCCCTTCAATCTGGATTTTTCAAAAATTCAGATTGGAGGTAAAACGGTATGGCTTACAATAAAGCCAAAGAAGAAAAGAAATGGCGGCTCTGGAAAGAAGCCGAAGAAAAACAGTTAAGGAAGCTCGGCGTTGATGAAAGTACCATTGAAACGCTCCGTACTCACGATTGGGCGATTTTCAATTCAGACAGGCGGTACTATCAGCGTATGCAGGAAGCGGGTACATACCTTGAGGGAGTTGCTGATGATACGCAGCAGCCCGAAATCAAGACAGTTGAGGACTTTCTGGATAGTATCGAAAATCAGCAGCTCTATCAGATTTTGATTAAGGTGGACAAGCTGACCCTGCAAATCGCCTTGCTGAAGATACAAGGCTATTCCACCCGTGAAATAGCCCACTCTCTCAACATAACCGAGAAGGCTGTTTACAGGCGAATGGACAGGCTCAAAGAAAAATTAAAAAAGTTTTTTGAATAGAGGGGAAAATCGCTGTTCCCCACGGGCTACAAGGTGAGAGGACAAAATCCTCACACCCTGTTTTCCTTTGTGTGGCAAAAACAGGACTGCCCCTTGACAACCGAATAGTCATTCGTCAAATACCTTCTCTTTGCGATTGTGATGAGCATAAGCGTGTCGAGAGGTACGCCACGACCTGCCGCAAGGCAGAGAGCGATAACTACCTACTCAAAATATCGGGCAGCTCCCGATTTCGCCGTAACCCGCAAAGAGGATAATGATACTCCCGTCCAGTCACAGTCCGAGCGTGATAAAACCGTCGCAGGCAATGAGGGCGGCTCTGGCAGACCGTCAGTTGAGGTGAAACTCCTGTGGTGTCAGTTCGCTGCTGACCGTTTGACGACTTCCCTGCGTGAAACGCATTTGCATCTTGGGGTGTCGAGGACAAATAGAGATGCTTCTATCATAAAGCCAAATACAAAGCGGTCTATGGAACCAGAGAATTGTTTATGCTCTCCCGACCTCAAAAACTTCTTTGTGTTTGGCTGATTACATAGGCAGAGCTTACCTGCTTATATCCAGATAGGAGGTCAAACTAATGGATAAAACAATTAAGCGTGATGACATCTACTACGCAGACTTAAACCCTGTTGTCGGCTCGGAGCAAGGCGGGACACGCCCTGTACTTATCATTTCCAATGATACAGGCAACAAGTACAGCCCTACGGTCATTATCGCCGCTATCACAAGCCGAGTACACAAAAAGAAGAAATTACCTACACACTTATATTTGGGGCAAATTGAGGGGCTTCCTGCGAACTCAATCATTCTCTTTGAGCAGTTACGCACGATTGATAAAAGCCGCTTGAAAGAACATCTCACACACCTTGATGAGCAGTATTTGAAATCGCTTGAATTTCCTCTCCTCATCAGTATCGGAGTTGAAAAAAGGAGGAGCTTATGAACTTTGGAGATATATATGCGTTAGTCTTAAAAGAATACCCAGATATTTTAACCGTTGATGAAATGAGTAAGGCTCTTGGTGTCAGCACAAAAACAGGTTATCAATTACTTCGTGAAAACAAAATAGAACACCTGAAGGTGGGCAGAGCGTACAAAGTACCGAAAGCTCATCTTCTTTCTTATTTGCGGTTAGGTCTGCGAAATGCGGAAAATTAAAGAATTTGCACATTCGACTTCTTTGGCTTAAGTTGTTACAATGTATATGGTCAACAGCAGAAGTCGGTGCTACGCAAAGGAGGTTATATTTATGGTAGCAGGACATCTGCAAGAGAAAAAAGGCTATTTTTATATGGTTTTGAGCTATCCCGATGCTGCGGGAAAAAGAAAAACGAAGTGGTTGCCGACAGGATTGCCTGTCAAGGGCAATAAAAAGAAAGCGGAAAAGATGCTGATGGAAACAAGGCAGACCTTTGTGCCTGAGTGCAAACCCATACAGGAGGATATGCTGTTTTCGGATTTTCTGCTTCAATGGTTGGAAATCGCAAAGCCGACTATCGCACTTACCACATACGCATCATACTCAGGTATGGCAAAGAGCGTTATCATTCCGTATTTCAAGGAAAGAGAAATAACACTTTCCGAAATGAAGGCAACAGACATTCAGGCTTTCTATATGAAGCAGTTGAAGCGAGTAAAAGCCAACACGGTTATCCACTACCATTCCGTTATCCATAGAGCTTTGAAATATGCCGTAAAGATTGACCTTATTTCTGTCAATCCTGCGGATAAAGTGGAACGCCCTAAAGCTGATAAGTTTATCGGCAGCTTCTATGACAGCAACGAGGTACAGGCATTATTTGAAGCCGCCAAAGGAACGCTGATTGAAATACCGATTTTTCTTGGTGCGTTCTATGGATTGAGGCGAAGTGAAGCTCTGGGTTTAAAATGGGACGCTATTGATTTTCAAAACAACACGATTACCATTAGACATACCGTTACTTCCTGCAACCTTGACGGCAAGCATATCCAGATAGCACAGGATACGACCAAAACCAAATCGAGTATGAGAACGCTGCCCCTTGTTCCTGCGTTCAAAGAGAAGCTGCTAAAGCTCAAGGAACAGCAGGAAGAATACAGGCGGGTATGCGGACGATGCTACAACAAAAAGTATTTGGAGTATATCTGCGTAGATGAGATGGGGACATTGATTTCTCCGCACTATCTCACAGCATCATTTCCAAAGCTGCTTGAAAAGAACAATTTGCGCCACATTCGCTTCCACGACCTGCGTCATAGTTGTGCTTCGCTGCTTCTTGCGAATGGTGTTCCTATGAAGCAGATACAGGAATGGCTCGGACACAGCGATTTTTCAACTACGGCAAATGTATATGCCCATTTGGATTACAATTCCAAGCTGTCATCGGCTGACGCAATGGTAAACGGTCTGAGTGGTGCATTAGAGGTTATTTCATAGCTTCTGCGGCGTATCGCTTTACTAAGGATACGCCAACTACATATCCAGAGTTCAAATCTCAGAAAATTTAGGAGAGAACTACCGATTTTCAGGAGAGAACTCACGGAAAAATCCCAAAGGTGCAGAAAAAAGAAAAAGCCTGCAAACGGCAAAAACCGCTTGCAGACTGAGTTTTCTGGCGGAGTGGGTGGGATTCGAACCCACGGTACCCGAAGGTACAACTGATTTCGAGTCAGTCCCGTTATGACCACTTCGATACCACTCCGTGTATTTATCTTCACATCAGCCCTCAAAAACACCTCGGAAAAAGGAGAGAACTGATGGAGAGAACTAAGGGATATTCACTTTTCAATGATAGCTGAAAAACCCCGTAAAATCAAGGTTTTTCAGAGGTGAGCTTCCAAAAAGGTCATTCGTTTTCGAGAGTCGCACCTTCGACCACTCGGACATCTCTCCGTGTATTTATCTTCACATCAGCCCTCAAAAACATCTCGGAAAAAGGAGAGAACTGATGGAGAGAACTAAGGGATATTTACTTTTCAATGATAGCCGAAAAACCCCGTAAAATCAAGGTTTTTCAGAGGTGAGCTTCCAAAAAGGGCATTCGTTTTCGAGTGTTTTACTCCCAACACGCTTTAGTGGATTTTGAGGAAAAATGCCCCATTTTAAGGGTAAATGCTCTTGTCCGCAGAAAGTGGTTACCATCTCCATTTTGACTACTTCTGACAGTTCGAAATGCGAGAGAACTATCGGAGAGAACTAACCGCATTTCTATCAAACATAATAGCCGAAAAATCCCGTAAAATCAATAGTTTTGAGGGATGCGGCAACCAATAAGGTCATTCGATTTCGAATCCGTACCCTTCAGCCGCTTGGGTACATCTCCTTAATTTTAGACTTAATTATAATATACTTTTTTTTATTGTTTGTCAAGAAATAATTAACAACCTTATATTCCTTTCATATTATATAATGTTAAACCGGAAAACAAGGGGTGTTAAATTTGGCTTTTGATACACGAGAACTTTTTGCACGCTTGATTCAGTGTGAAGCAGGCGGAGAAGGAAACGATGGTATGCGTGCTGTCGCTTCCGTAATTGTAAATCGTGCGAATGCTGAAACAGGAGAATTCTCAAGAGTAAGCAACGGCGGAGACGTTCGGGCAATTATCGAACAGCAGGGGCAGTTTACCTGTATGAAAACCGATGTCGGAGGAATGTACAACCCACAGAATGTTTACAACATGGATCCTGACGAAGAGCACTATGAAATTGTGGATTCTGTATTGGCCGGAAATACTTTTCCAGCTGTTGGAAACTCACTGTTTTTCTTTAATCCATACAGTCCGGATTGTCCGCCTTACTTTCCGACAAAAGTCGGGGTTATTTACAACAGGGTAGGAGCACATTGCTTTTATGCTCCAACTCAGCTATACGACAAAACATAAGGGAGCGATTTTTTATGAACAACAGTATTGACCTGGGAAAGATTTATGGTGTAGGAAGTTGTCCGGAAGACGGCTGCGTGTATACAGGAGTAGTAAATCCGAATATTCCTTCATTGGAACAAATTGCGGCGTATAATATTGCACTGAGCAAAGGTGTTGAAATTCTTCCTGAATATCAGGATAAACCTAACAATACTAAAGACAGAGAAAATCAGATTCAGAACAGTCAGACCCCGAGTACCTTACCTTATTTCCCTCCACAGGATTTTGTTCCGACTCCTTCTACAACAATAGGATATGGTCCGGATACCGGCATGAAGGACATGAGTAATCAAAATCAAAGAGAACTTACACAGGAAGAAAGATTAAACGAGATGAACAACGGAATCAACAGCTACAGCGATGCGTTTCCTGTCACCTCAGAAAGCATTCAGTTTTTAAACGGTTTTATCCGAACACAAATAGGACGCCGTGTTCATGTTGACTTTCTTGTGGGAAGCAATACAATGACATCAAAAGAGGGCTTCCTTTTGGGGGTTGGCGCAAACTATATCCTTATAAATGAAATTGATACCAACGATATTACAGCCTGTGATTTCTATAACATTAAATTTATAAGAATATTCTATTGAGTTTATAAAGTTTCGAGAAGTTCAACTATAATTGAATTTGAAAGCAAAAAGCCCTTAGGCGTAAGAGAAATGACGGAACTATCCTGAAGATTGCAGTATCCGGCATTTTGAAACGCCTTTGCTTTTGTTAAAAACCTCTGAGAAACAGATATACCAAAATGTTCTTTTAATTCATCAAAATTCAAGCCTGATTTTAGTCTGAGCTTAAGCATTATATATGTTTCAATATCAGAGCAGTCATCATCTCTATTCCAAATATTGTTTTTAAATTTCTCTGTGCTTCTGTCGTAATTAAATCTTTTACCGTCAATAAACGAATGTGCGGCAGGCCCTATTCCAAGATAATTTTCCATGTTCCAGTATTTAAGATTGTGGCGGCTTTCAAATCCGGGCTTAGAAAAATTAGAGATTTCGTACTGCATAAATCCGTTTTCTTCTAATAGTCGGCAAGCTTCCAGATAGAGATTTGCCTGACAATCTTCATCAGGAAAATTATATTTATCTTTTCTTTTCCAAAATAGTGTATTTTCTTCAATTTTTAAAATATATGAAGATATATGAGTGATATCAAGACCGGTACAAAAATCAATTGTTTCCTTTAAAGACAATTCGCTTTGATTAGGTATTCCCAGCATAATATCAAGTGATATATTGGATATGCCGCTGTTTTTGGCATTGGCTACCGCATTCATAACATCTTTATTTGTATGATTTCTGCCAAGCAAAGATAATTCTTCCGAAACAGCGGTTTGCATTCCTAAAGACAGTCTGTTGACGCCTTCATTTTTTAATATATTAAAGTCAAATCCCTGTGATACACACTCTGGATTTGCCTCCACTGTGATTTCACAAACTTCACTGACTGGAAAAGACTCTTTTATTGTCTTTATAATGTCTGTAATTCTCTCAGCGCCAATGATACTTGGAGTACCGCCGCCGAAATAAATTGTGTCTACGGTTCTGTCGCCGTATTTTTCAGAAAAAAACTTTATTCGTTTTTTTACTATCTCTGTATAATCAGAAAATCTGGACTCATTTCCACGCATGCTGAAAAAGTCACAGTATGCACATTTCGAGGAACAAAAAGGGATGTGTATATATAATCCTAAAAAATTTGAATTAACCATAAAAGCCTCCTTAAAAAGGGGAGAGGGGCAGAAACTCTCAAAGCTTCTGCCCCAATTTGGAAGGTATATGAAAAAATATGAAAAAAAGCTAAATTCAAAAAGCAGGAATAAAAATCATATCCTTACTTTGAAACAATCATACACTAAAATAGATAAAATGTCAATACTTTTCCGGTTTAATTTGCTTAATATGCTAATTTTCTATAATTTTACTGTTATTATTGACTGTATCACAAGAAAATAGTAAAATAATAAAGATAGAAATTTTTAGGCAAGCGGAGGAAATAAAGTGTCAGATTTAAAAAATCAGATTGACAAGCGCAGAACTTTTGCGATTATTTCGCACCCTGACGCAGGTAAAACAACACTTACAGAAAAGCTGCTTCTTTACGGCGGTGCTATAAATGTGGCAGGTTCTGTAAAAGGAAAAAAGACGGCAAAGCACGCAGTTTCTGACTGGATGGAAATTGAAAAGCAGAGAGGTATTTCCGTTACTTCATCTGTACTTCAGTTTAATTATAATGGATATTGCATAAACATTTTGGATACACCGGGACACCAGGACTTTTCCGAGGACACATACAGAACACTTATGGCGGCTGACTCAGCGGTCATGGTAATTGATGCGTCTAAAGGTGTTGAAAACCAGACAAAAAAGCTTTTTAAGGTTTGTGTTATGCGACACATCCCTATTATTACTTTCATAAATAAGATGGATAGAGACGCCAAAAGCCCTTATGACCTTTTGGAAGATATAGAAAACGTACTTGGCATAAACACTTGTCCTATGAACTGGCCTATTGCTTCCGGTAAGGATTTCAAGGGAGTGTACGACAGAAGCAAAAAAGAAATCCTTTGCTTTACAGCAAATAACGGACAGCATGAGGTTGAGAAAAAGACTGTTTCTCCTGACGATCCAAACCTTGAAGAGTATGTAGGTTCTCTTCATAAGCAGGAGCTTCTTGATGATATTGAGCTTTTGGACGGCGCAGGCGACGAATTCGACTTGGAAGCAGTAAGAACCGGTAAGCTTACTCCGGTATTTTTCGGCTCTGCTCTTACCAACTTTGGTGTTGAACCTTTTTTGGAGGAGTTCTTAAAACTTACAACACCTCCTCTTCCACGTGAAACCGTTGACGGAATAGTAAAACCTTACGATGAAGATTTTTCAGCTTTTGTATTTAAAATACAGGCAAATATGAATAAGGCTCACAGAGATAGAATCGCTTTCATGAGAATTTGCTCAGGCAAGTTCAAAAAAGATATGGAAGTATATCATGTACAGGGCGAAAAGAAAATCAGACTTTCACAGCCTCAGCAGATTATGGCTCAGGAAAGAGAAATCATAGACGAAGCATATGCAGGAGATATTATCGGTGTGTTTGACCCAGGCATTTTTTCCATAGGTGACACAATATGTATGGCGTCAAATAAAGTTAAGTTTAAAGGTATTCCAACCTTTGCTCCTGAGCATTTCTCTCTTGTACGTCAAAAGGACACAATGAAGAGAAAGCAATTTGTAAAAGGAACCACACAGATTGCCCAGGAAGGTGCTATTCAGGTTTTCCGTGAGCTTGACGCAGGTATGGAAGAAGTTATTGTCGGCGTTGTTGGTGTGCTCCAGTTTGATGTATTTAAGTACAGACTGGAAAATGAGTACAATGTTGACGTTGTTATGGAAGGACTTCCATATCAGTTTATACGCTGGATAGGAAACAAAGATGTAGACCCTAAAAAGCTTGATTTAGCCTCTGATACAAAGAGAATATGTGATATGAGAGGAAATAACCTTTTGCTTTTCACAAGCTATTGGAGTATTGACTGGGCTTTAGAGCATAATAAGGGACTTATATTGGAAGAGTTCGGCAACGTTTAATTTAAATAACACTAATCCCATATGACAGTATAGATTTGCTGTCATATGGGATTTTTTATTTTTCAAATCGCAAAAAATTCGCAAGGTTTTGTTCATGTTAATAATTCCAAAAAAGTTTTATAATACAGACACAATAAAAAACAAGGAGATGAGAACAATGAATTTTACTTGTATATTCTTTGGACTGGCTTTTGTTTTGGCAGGTATTTGGTTTTCCTTTGGAAAAGGATATCTCCATATTTCAGCGTGGAAAAATATGCCGTCGGAAGAAAAAGAAAAAATTGATATCCGTGCTTTAAGCAGAAATGTAGGAGCTATGATTTCACTGTCAGCGAAGCCACAGACTCAGTAACAGATTACACAAACATATCTTTTATGGGCAGTAATGTAATCTCAGGAAGTGCAGCTGCTGTGGTTATCTCTGTAGGAGATTCAACATTGTTCGGTTCAATGGCATCCGCTGTTGCAGGAGAAGCAGTTGAAACAAGCTTTACAAAAGGCGTCAACGCCGTATCATGGGTTTTGATACGTTTTATGCTGGTTATGGTTCCCCTTGTATTTTTTGTTAACGGAATAACTAAAGGCGATTGGCTCGACGCATTTCTGTTCGGTATATCCATTGCTGTGGGACTTACACCGGAAATGCTCCCTATGATAGTTACAACCTGCCTTGCAAAAGGCGCTGTTTCCATGAGCAAAAAGCATACAATAGTAAAGAATCTTAACTCAATTCAAAACTTCGGAGCTATTGATATTCTCTGCACGGTAACGGGTCAGTGACTTTAATTCTTCGTTGTGGTAAGATGTATCTGAGTAGGACTTTAAGTTCATGTCAGACATCATCATAGTGGCAATAGTACGGGAAACAACCTTATCCGTTTTCGTCTTTCTAAGGCTAAGACTTTTTCTGTAAAGATTTGTGTGGAGCGGATTGATAACAAAGGTGTGGCAGCCTTTATCAAGAAGAAATCCCAGAAGATTGTAACTGTAGTGTCCGGTGGCTTCCAGTCCTACTTTTACTTTGTCTAGATCATCTGATACGGATAGGATTCTTTGAAATAAGGCTTCAAAACCGTCACGATTGTTAGGGATAGTGAAAGGTTTAAATAGTACCTGACCATCTGAGTTTGTAATAAAGCAGTCATGCTTATCCTTAGCGACATCAATACCAATGAAAATCATAAGAAATCTCCTTTGAGTAAATTTGATACTGTTTAGAGCCACAGGTACTCTTTGCGGTTGTAACCTCGTTCTAAAATAAACCGTCATGCGGTATCTAACTGATTAACAAATATACAAAGAGACTGTGGTTGTAGCCTTTCAAAAACCATCGAGTGGTAGGAGGAATGATACAATCCACAGTATCTCCAAACAGTATAGCATACAGACCTTGGAGAGGGTCTATAAACACTACTACTTTATAATACGAGGAGGAATGAAACATGAACTTGATGAATCTTTGGCTTAATTTTTTTGGAAGAACAGAGTTTTTAGGAATAAATATAGGCTTTTGGGCAGCTATGTCAGCGGTTTTACTTATAGTAATAGCTATGAATGTTATATTCTGGAGTATGAAGCCCGTAAATAATAAAAAACATAAATAAAAGTGCCAAATCATATTTTTATAATAATATTCTATATCAACAGCAAAACCACGGAGGCAATAAATTTATACCCTCTGTGGTTTTGTTGTTTTTTAAAGTAAAATTATGTTTTATTATATAAAATCTCATAGTAAGGAGGGAACGTAAAATGGATTTAAAAAACAACGGATTTTACAAACCTTTATATAAAATAAAATATATTCTTACATTTATAGTACTTTCTTCTTTTATGACACTCTTGTTTACCGGGTGTACAAGCGAAACTGAAAATAATATATTGATGAGTCAAATTGTTCCTGCAAGCGCAACTATTGATACATTGCTTTCCATTACAGAAAGCGAATCATTATTTTCTGCTGAAGACAAAGAAATAGGATACGATGATACAGAAACTTCTGCAATCAATCTAAATGGTGACAAGGTTTTTTCTGACTCGGAAAATGTAGAAGTGGATGGAGCAGTCGCTACAATAAAATCTGCCGGAACATATATAGTTACCGGAAATCTGGAAAACGGCAGAATAATTGTAGACGCGGGCAGTGACGAAGATATCAGACTTGTTTTAGACGGCGTAAATATACTTAACAACACAACATCAGCTATACAAATTGAAAATGCAAATAAGGTATATATAACCTTAGCCGAAAATACAGAAAACAAACTTTCCAATAATTTTTATTTTTCAGATAATGACGGAGCAAACGGAGTTATCTATTCAAAGTCAGATATAACAATAAACGGCCGTGGAACTTTAAATGTTTACGCTTCGGAAGGCAACGGTATTGTTTCAGAAAAAAATGCTGTTATTACAGGCGGAACAATTTATATATCTTCTGATAAATATGGAATAGCTGCTTCAGACAGTGTGAGAATTTCTTCATCTATGATGTCTATAGAATCAGATGATAAAGGAATTTACTCCTACAACGAAGAAAATGATTCATTAGGATTTATATATATATCCGATGGCATGTTTGCAATAAGCTCATCGGGGAATGCAATCGATGCAAGATCCATTCTTTTGATTGACGGAGGAGCTTTTAATATATCGGCTGTCAGCTCAGCAAGCTCAACAGAGAATGAGAAAAACGGATGCGGTTTAATCGCAGGGGAAGAGGTTTCAGTAAGTTCAGGAGAATTTACTTTTAATACCTCTGACGATGCTGTTTATTCAAAATCAAACGTATCAATAACCGGAGGAAGCTTTACTATAACATCAGACTCCAACGGCATTTACGGAGAGAATACCGTTGTAATAGGTGAAGCTAATATAGCAATTGAGAAAAGTTATATCGGAGTTCAAGGCCACACAGTATTCGTACAGGATGCGTCTCTTAATATAACCTCAGATGATGACGGCATTAACGCCGCAGGCGGAAACGACGGCAGCGGTTTAAGAGAAACATCTTCAAATTCTAACGCTACTTCAGGTATAGGAATTTTTAGCGGATTTATTTCCATAAACGCTTCAGGTGACGGAATTGACGCAAAAGGAGAAGTATCGGTTTCCGACGGAACTATAATGATTTCAACTGCCGATAACGAAGAAGATATGGTTATTGATTACAGCGATGATCTTTATATCACAGGTGGAACAATATTAGGAACCGGAAATCTTTCCGGAGAAAAGAATTTCTCAGAAACGGAACAGCAAATTATTACTTTGAATCTTGATTCCCAGCCTCAAAACACCTTCATTGAAATTTTGGATCAATCGGGAAATCTGATTTTTTCAGATATAGCAGAACAACCGTTCAGCAACATTATTGTGAGCAGTTCATTGCTTCAGAAAGGTTATACATACACATTAAAAATAGGTAGTTACGCAACAACAATCACTATATAAAAAAACAGCGGATAAATTCTTATGTTGATGAATTTATCCGCTGTTTTTTATATTCCGTAAATAACTATACCCAGTACTGCTGAAACAATTATCAAAGCTATAGGGGACATAGACTTCTTTTTTATTTTTTGCCAAACAACAGAAACCGCTATTAAAATGACCGTAATAATAAGAGCATATAAATCAAATTCAGATATGCTGTCAGACGGAAACAGATTTCCGTAAAGCATTGTAATACCTGAGGCGAATATAATACCGATTATACACGGCTTAATACCGTCCAGAATAGCCTGTATAAAAGGCTTGTTGAAAATTTTGTCTGAAAATTTCACAAACAAAAGTATTATCAAAAAGGAAGGTATTACAACACTAATTGTAGCCAAAACAGCACCAAAAATTCCTCCCTGATTGCTGCCTATATAGGTAGCGAGATTTACCATTATAGAACCCGGGGTTGATTCAGCAACGGCAATGAAGTACTTTATCATATCTTCCGAAAGCCATCCGTGAGAAAGAACTGTGTCCTGAATAAGAGGTATTGCTCCGTAAGCGCCGCCAAAAGAAAAAAGTCCAACCTGCAAAAACGCCAGCAGAAGTTCAATAAAAATCATTTTTTATCTTCCTTTCTGAAACGTGATATTGCAAATGTAATATATCCCACAAGACCGGCAATAAGGATAAGATATATGGAAGAAAAATTTATTGAAAATACACTTATTGCAATCATAGCCACAAATGTTACCGCCATAATTATAAGAGGAAGCTTGTTTCTCGGTATTATCTTTAACATTCTCAAAGCGGCTGTAAAGACAAGCAGACTCACTGCAATTTTTATTCCTTTAAATGCGCTTGCGACTATCTTATTTTCCAAAATATTATCAAAGAAAAGAGAGATAATATAAATGATTATAAAGGAGGGGAGAACCACACCGATTGTAGATATTACAGACCCAAGGATTCCCGCCTGACGATAGCCTACATAAGTTGCACAGTTTATGGCAATTGGGCCTGGGGTAGATTCCGCTATTATTGTAACATTCATCAGCTCGTCAGAAGTTATCCATTTTTTCTTTACGACACACTCATCATCAATAAGCGATATCATAGAATAACCTCCGCCAAAGGTAAACAAACCTATTTTAAAGAACGTACAGAGCAAATCCCAGCATGTTCTGGCTTTTGTTTTTTTCATAAACAAGTCTCCTCACTTTAATATTTTTTCCATATCTACATGAGGGCAATACTCCTCATAAAATTCTTCACCAAACTGAGAATATCCTTGTTTTTCGTAAAATCCTTTCGCTCGGCACTGGGCAGATAATACTATCCTTTCACCGCCAATCTCTCGGCATTTTTCTTCAAGGAGCGAAATTACCTTAGCTCCTAAGTTTTTCCCTCTGTATGACTTTAAAACCGCAACACGGCCTATTTTATATGTAGAATCATCTTTATCACTTTTGAAAAGTCTTCCGGTAGCGCAGGGGACACCGTCACAAAAAATTACAATGTGGATAGCCTTGCTGTCTATATGGTCAAACTCTTCTTTGAATCCCTGTTCTTCAATAAAAACCTTTGTCCTTATTTCAGCGCAGTCAGAAGTTAGGCCGTTATAAAATTCCCATTTTTCCATTTAAACCTCCAACGGTATAATTTAGTTTTCATCATTATTATTATCATCACCGTCTTTGTCTTTTTCCGTGCTCATCATGTGAGAAAGGGGATTTGCATTGGCGGCGTTTTTAATTTGGTCAGGACTGAGGTGAGTGTAAATCTCAGTGGTGTTTAAATTCTCATGTCCCAGTATTTCCTGCAAAACTCTTATATCCACATTGCCGTGCTGATACATCAAAGTGGCTGCAGTGTGGCGCAGCTTGTGACAGGAATAACCCTGAGCGTCAAGTCCGATTTTAGTCAGATATTTATTTACAATAAACTGAACTGTTTTGGGACTTATTCTTTGAAGTCGTGCGCTTAAAAACAAAGCGTTTTTATCTTTGACTCCGTCAGCCGGGCGGACTTTTTTATAGTCATTTATAGCTTTTATACAGGCGTCGTTCAAATATACCACACGCTGTTTATTTCCTTTTCCTGTAATTCTTATAGTGTTGTTGGAGCGTATATCGTTGAAATTTATACCCACCAATTCCGAAAGACGCAGCCCGCAGTTTAAGAACAAAGTGAGGATACAATAATCACGTTCTTTATTTTCTCCGTCAACAGCGTTGAGCAAAGCTATACTCTGTTCAAGAGTCAAATACTTGGGAAGCTTTTTACCGGACTTTGGTATATCAAGCTCAGCCAACGGGTTAGAGGGGAGAAGGTGCTTTTTTATTGTATAGTAATTAAAAAAGGATTTTAAGCTGGAACATTTTCTGGCTCTGGTAACAGCGCTGTTGCTGCGTTCTCTGAGGAGATAATTCATAAACTCATAAGCGTCAGTAAGGGTAACGCTCTTTATCAATTCTTCATCAACATCATCTACAGGAATTTCTGTAAACTCCATATCCTTAGGAACGAGATTTCTTTTTCTCTTAATAAATCGAAAAAAAGTTCTAAGGTCTGAAAAATATTCATCAACGGTTTTAGGGGATTTTCCACGAACCGTCTGAAGGTAAAAAAGATAATCTTTTATCTGAGGAGAAGCCTCAGTCATGAAATCTATTGCCATTTTGAAAACCTCCGATATTCACTTAGAATATTTTACCGCATTGCAAAAATAAATTCAAGTGAGAGAAACAAAGGATAACAGTAATAACAGTATTTGAAAAACAGAGAAGTCTTTAAAAGAAATCTCTTAAAAGCAAGGGAAAAAACCTCTGAAAATCATTATACAAAATTGATATTTTGTATAATTAAGGGGATTTTAACAGGGTTTTAAGAGGTTAATCGAACGCCTTGACTGAAGTTGACTGTTTCAGCCTCTAATTATATAATTTTCTTATGTCTGTTTGCACCTAATTTTAAAGTTTTGATTGCAACTTAAAAAACTTTGTGTTATAATACAATATGTAAAGAGTTTTGTATATCTTTAATCAGCGATGGTGACGTTTATGCCTTCATACTATTATAAAAAACTGCGTGAGCTTCGTGAACAAAACGATCTCACACAAAGTGAAATTGCCCAGATACTTCAAACACGTCAAGAGCAATACAGTAAGTACGAACTGGGCCGCAGAGAAATCCCTGTTCATCATTTGATAACCTTGGCAAGGTTCTACAGAGTTTCTGTAGATTACATCCTTGGCCTTGAAAAAAATAAAACCAGGAAAAACAATCCATCGGATAAGTAATTTCCTGGTCTACATTTAAAGCTTGCCGATACCCTTACAATATTGTAAAATCTCTACTTGTTTATCGGCATATTAAAATTGCTTACATCTTCTTCAAATTTCATTTTATATGGAAAGCACACGGTTTGTTCGCACTGCGAGCACCGTGTGCTTTTCACTTATGAACAAAATTAAAAGCGCAGATTATTGATACCATAAATTGGTAAAGCAACAATACCCTGCGCTTTTTGTGATTATTAAATGTTATGAATTATACAAAATAATTATACAAAAGATTTTTATTTTCTAATCATCGTATTTTCTTTTTTTAGTAATTTCTCTGATTTATTTTTTCGTGTCTATTATGACAGCTCCGCCGATATCCGCCGGCATTTCTTCATCAGACAATTCCTCAATAAATACTCCGTGACTTAGACAAAAACTTTTTATCTCTTCGTACTTGGGATGATTTTTTATCTGCCCTGTAAATGCCAAAATATCTTTTGAAAGCTTGAAACAACAGCCTCCGATATATCCCCGGTTTGTGTTCAGAAGCCTTACTCCGCCGTAAGGAATTTCAAGAACATCAACGGCGTTTTCTTCTCTCGCCCTCTTCCCTATATCCTTGCTGTCGGTGATGATTGCGTTTTCCGTTACCACTGCAGTGGAACATTTTGCGTAGCCGTTTTGGGTATCTATCATATTAAATCCGTAATCCTCAGCAAGCCATAAGAACTCGTCGTACACAAAATCAATTCTGCAAAAGATATTGTTTTTGACTATGGCGCAATTTAATGCGGTGTTAAAAGGATACGTCCTTATAAGCTCATCCTTGCACATAATCACGTTATCATAGTGCTCTTCAAGAACCGGCAATAACTGTTCCGATTCCCTCAGTAGAAATACAGTGTCCTTATCTAAAGGCAAAACCTGCATATCTGCGTGAGTGCGTTCATATATAGGAAGCTTATTTATTGAAACCGTATCAGTGACACTGATACCCATGGATTTTAATGTTTCAAAGGCCTTGCAGCTGTTGTCCATTATAATATGTGTGACAGGACTTTGCGGCAAATTAGGTAAAAGTAAATTACTCATAGCTTATTCCGTAAGCGCATTAAAGGCTTCACGCACCGACTTAACGCCGATAACCCTAACGCTTTCATCCTCGTTTTTAATACTCTTTAAATTGTAGTAAGGAACAACAACGGTTTTAAATCCAAGACGTATTGCCTCATTTACCCTTGACTGGGCGTGAGAAACAGAACGTATCTCCCCTGCCAAACCTATTTCACCAAAAGCCACTGCTGTTTCGGAAATCGGTACATCTTTAAGACTGCTTACAAGTGCCATTGCCACAGCTAAGTCCACAGCAGGTTCGTCAAGTCTTAATCCTCCCACCACATTTATATAGGCGTCGGCTCCGGAAAAATAATATCCTGCACGTTTTTCAAGCACCGCTATAAGCAGTGACATTCTGCTGTAGTCAAATCCAGTTGACATTCTTCTTGGATTTCCAAAACCTGAAGCAGTTGCAAGTCCCTGAATTTCCGCAAGAATAGGCCTTGTGCCCTCCATAGCGCAGGCAACGCAGGTTCCCGATACATTCTTTGGCCTTTCGCTTAAAAGCATCTGAGAGGGATTTTCCACCTGTGCTAATCCTTTATCAGTCATCTGAAACACACCGATTTCATTTGTGGAACCAAATCGGTTTTTAACGGCTCTTAAAATTCTGTAAGACAGCTGCTTGTCGCCCTCAAAATATAAAACTGCGTCAACAATATGTTCCAGCACCTTTGGGCCTGCTATAGAACCTTCCTTGTTAACATGACCTACAATCAACACGGGAATTTCAAGGTTTTTTGCAACCCTCATAAGCACAGAGGTACACTCTCTGACCTGGGCAACGCTTCCCGGAGATGAACTCAGTTCCGTAAAATTCATAGTCTGAATTGAATCCACCATAACCAAATCCGGCTTTAATTCTCTTATGTTTTCGGCTGCAAGCTCGATATCGGTTTCAGTCATTATAAAAACGTTGGGATTGCTTACGCCTATGCGGTTGGCTCTCAGTTTAATTTGTCTTGCAGACTCCTCTCCGGAAATATAGAGAATTTTAAGTCCACTGTCAAGGCTTGAACAAATCTGCATAAGTATAGTTGACTTTCCTATTCCCGGGTCTCCTCCCAAAAGAATAAGACTGCCCTTTACAATTCCGCCTCCCAAAACACGGTCAAGTTCTGAATAACCTGTTTTATATCTCTGTTCCTCTGCTGTGGATATTTCATTCACAGACACAGGCAGGCTGCTGACTGTTCTGCGTTTTACAGCTATTGACGACTGGTTTTTCACCTGTTCCTTGATTTCCTCTGTCATTGTGTTCCACTCGCCGCATCCGGGACATTTACCGTACCACTTAGGCGACTCGTATCCACATTCGGAACACACATAAACACTTTTTATTTTTCCCATATATACATCCTTCTGATCATATCAATTATTATAGCAATACTCGGCAAAGCCCATATAAATTGCAAATGCTATTTCTTTCTGATATTCATAGTCCTTTAATTTTTCAAGCTCCTGGGGATTTGATAAAAATCCACATTCTATTATTATAGCAGGTACTTTTGCGTTGCGCAATACGAATATACTGTCGTCAGCCGGCTTGCATTGCCTTTCATTATCAGGCTGAACCAATCCAACAACCGCTTGGCGTATATATTCGGAAAGCTCCTGACTTTCTGTGTTATCACTGTAAAATATCTGTGTGCCGTTATATTTGCTTTCTGAAAAATTGTTCTGGTGAATACTGAGTACAATATTGTTTTCGTCCGAATTATATATCTCCACTCTTTTTTCCAAATCAGAACGCTTTCTTTCTCTCACTGTTTTAAGGGAATTGTCACCTACTGATACATCCTCTTCCCTTATCATCTCAACTTCAAAACCGCCTTGTACAAGCATATCACGAAGTATATTGGCTATTGATAGATTTATATCCTTCTCTATAGTTCCGTCTGATGCCTGAGTACCACCGTCTTCTCCTCCGTGCCCTGCGTCGATTATAACCTTATATTTATAGTCCCCTATGGTTTTATTCTCTGCTGTTTCCATGGACACTTTATTATACGCATTACACATAAGAACACAAAAGGCAGTTATAACTGCGGTTACGGAAAATATGTAAAGTGTTTTCTTGTTGAAATATGGACTTTTGATTTTTTTCATTTAATCACCTCTTACTTAAAAGTATATGAAACAAGACAAATTTTTATATGTTTATTTATCTACTTTTTCCCTAAAAAACTCTCAATTATAAAATAAATATTAAAAAATTTTCATTAGATTGACTTAATCAACGCTTCTGACGTATAATTAGATTGAAACAAAAGGATATATATTTTCCTAATATAATGAATTCTGAGAGGTGGTTATTTGAAAAAAATAATCTTGAGCTTGATGATGATTGTTTCGATGATTTTCTGTCTTTGTGCTTGCGGACAAACCTCCGGCAAGGCTCTGCCACAGGGAGAAAAAGACACGTTGGTTGTATACTTTTCACGAACAGGAAATACAGCCGATGCTGCTCAAATTATCGCAGATTATACCGGAGCTGATATTATCCGTATCACAAGAACAGAACCATACCCTGATAATTTGGAGGCTTGTGTAAAAGAGGTTTCCGAAGAAATGCAAAACGGCGAGCTTCCCGCTATCAACGAAAAGGTCAATAACATGAACAGTTATGACGTGGTATTTTTATGTTATCCAATCTGGCTTAATTCTATCCCCATGCCTATGGTTACATTTATGGAGGAAAACAGCCTGTCAGGAAAATATGTAATACCGGTCGCTACCCACAGCGGAAGTGAGTTCGGAAACAGTATATCAGTTATTCAGAGCCACAGCGGCAATGCAAAAATACTTGACGGTATAGCTCTGCTGAACGGAAACACACAGGGACTTACGGAAAAACTCAGCGAATACGGCTACAATTAAACGTATACAATCGATAATCATTATAAATGAAAGGATTTGAAAAAATGAATCAGGAATACAGAGAAGCGGCACAAATTGTGCTTTCACGTTTGAATAAAGTTATTCTGGGAAAGGAAGAACTTACAAAAGAAGTTTTTGCGGCATTTCTCGCAGGAGGACATGTTTTGCTTGAGGATATCCCCGGAGTTGGAAAAACAACATTGGCTTTGGCTTTCTCAAAGCTTTTAGGCCTTAAATGGAAGCGTGTGCAGTTTACACCTGACGTACTTCCCTCTGACCTTACAGGTTTTTCCATATATCAAAAGGATATACAAAAGTTTGTTTACCAGCCCGGAGCAGTATTCTGCAATCTGCTTCTTGCCGACGAAATAAACAGAACTTCTCCTAAAACCCAGTCTGCACTTCTTGAGGTTATGGAAGAAAAACAAGTTACTGTTGAAAAAATAACAAGAAAAGTACCGTCACCTTTCTTTGTTATTGCAACACAAAACCCATTCGGTACAGCAGGTACACAGATGCTTCCTTTTGCTCAGCTTGACAGATTTATGATAAGCACATCAATGGGTTATCCGGATATGCAAAACGAAATACTTCTTGCAAAAGGTGTTCAAAACGGCGGCAGAACAGACAATCTCACAGCCATGCTCAATGCTGATGCTTTCCTTAAAATGCAGCAGGACGTTGAACAGGTCTATATTCACGACCATATCTACAGTTACATTGTACGCCTTGTAACAGCTACCCGTGAAAATCCTTATATAGAAATAGGCGTAAGCCCGAGAGGTACAATTTCTCTTGTAAAGATAGCAAGGGCAAACGCATGGCTTAACGGAAATGATTTTGTTTCTCCTTCAGATGTTTCAAGCCAGTTTTTACCTGTTGCTCTCCATAGAATACAGCTCAATGTAAAAGCCCGTATAGACGGCGTTGACAAAAGAGATGTATTAAACGATATTCTTAAAAGGATTGAAGCTCCCGCCCTTAGGGGGAAAAACAGATGAGGAAAATAATATTTTTGTTTTCCGCCTGCGCCACACTTTATCTTGCCGGATTTTTCAGAAGCGGCCCTTTGATGATATTGTTTTTTGCAGAGCTTTTTCTGTTCATAGGTATGTTTATAGTTTCCAAGCTTATCGGACGCAGATTATCCTTTGATGTTCTGCTTTCGGACAAAAAGGTAAAAAAGGGCGAATACACTACCGGATGTATCAAAATAAAAAACAAATCCTTGCTTGCCGTCACTAAATTCGAGCTAAGTGTTGTGTGCAAAACAAACGGAGTTTCCGACAATAAAAAACACACATTAAAGGGTTACGTAGGCGCAAGAAGTGTTACTGATATTGAAGTGCAGCTTTCTTCCATATACTCCGGTATACTGTCAGTTGAACTCGGTCAGATAAAAGTATGGGACTATCTTGGCTTTTTTGCATCAAAGAAAAAGCTTTCCGGCGGCGGAACATTTGTTGTTATGCCGTCACAGAATAAGATTGATATAAGAAAAAATCAAATCTTTTTAGGCTTTGACAACCTTGACAGAGAAGCTGTAAACCGACCGGGAAATCAGCCTCCTGAAATATATCAGATAAAAACATACACACCCGGCGACTCCATAAGAAACATTCATTGGAAGCTTACAGCACGAATGGACGAACTTATGAGCAAAGAGTACATGGACGAGGTTGGCACAGAGCTGTTTTTCTTTATTGATTTGAGAAGCTCTGACAGCTCCCCTAAAAAGCTGGATGCGTTCTGGGAGATTATTTCAGCCATATCCCTTGGTTTTCTCTCATCCGATATACCGCATTGTATACAGTGGTTCAGCGTAGAAGAAAAGCAGACGGTTTCACACAATATAAAAAAATATGAGGATTACAGCGAAATGATTGAAAGCCTCATAATAACAGGGGTGATTGATGGTACAAAAACCGTGTCCGAAGAATATATGTCTGAATTTTATCAGCATTGCATGAAAAACGAGTCCGTTTTGATGTTCAATACCGATTTAATTCTGTCTTACAACGAAAACATAATAAAAGAATTTTCGGAGGAAGATTATGAGCAGGAAATCAAAAAATCAACAATCTGTATATAATAATCGACAGGTTCGTCAGGATTATTTATATCAGAAAAACGAACCTGCCGTATCACTCCGAGTTACCGGAGCGGTGTCAACCACAAAGAAGAATAATTACTTTTTAAATTTGTTAATGCTTTTGTTTTTTGACTGCGGTGTATTCGCTACACTTAGAATTATTAAAAACTTTACAGACATTAACTTTAATGAAACTTTTGTTTATATAGGTTTGGCAGTATTCAGCCTTATTATTTGGATAATATCAATGCTGCCTAAAATAAAGCCTTTATATTTGTTTCTTTCTGGAACAGCCATAACGGCAGTGGCATTTTTCTTATTTTACGGAAAAATAATGGCGCAGATAAATATAATAATAGGTTTGATTATATGGTCACCTCCTTTTATAAGCTTAGTGGATATAACCCATATAGTTCTTGTCTGCGCAATGTTTATATCTCTCATCTTTTACATGCTCACATTCTGCGCCGGTAAGGGATGGATTATGGTTTTAGTATCGGTGCCATTTTTAATTATGTCACCTATATATGATATAGACATAGAATTACTCGATCTGTTTTTGCTGGGTCTTTTCTTTGTTGGAAGCTACACTGTAGGAAACGTGCACAATCCATCCAAAAGAAAAAAGCGAAAAGTTCACAGGCTGTCGGCTTCCGAGAGAATGAGTGCAGGCGGAAGCGGTGCTGCAATCCTAATGGCTTTGTTTTTGGTTTTTTCCATTCTTGCCTACACATTTGCAACACCACGCCTTGATAATCTCTATGAAATACCGATGACCGTTGAGTCTATTGTTCAGCAGACTATTTCTTCCGTTGTAAATGTAGAGCCTGACAACGGCAACGTCAACAGGGGAAACAATTATTCCTTTGGACAAAAACACTTGGAAATAGTTACCTCACAGCAGCCAAAAGACGCTGTATATCTCAAGAACTATACAGGCGGTTACTATAATAACGGACGATGGAACACTGTAAATGAAAACAGCTTTTTCTCCAACATGCAGGACGGAAATTATTACAGTATGGTCTGCAACAATCCATACTATATTTTGCAGTTTATACTTGACGAAAGCGATGTTATGGATATAAACGTCCGCAGCTATAAAAGCCTTATGACCGGCACATGTGTACCTGTTCTTTCTCAGGAGACCGGCTCAGAAAACGGTTATACAACATATCAGGGATATAATCTCTCAGACTTTCTTAGTGTTTTAGACACTGTATCAGCCGGCGGATTTGATGACCTGTTAGGCGAGTACGGCGCATATGCAGAAAGCACCTATATGTATGTTCCGGGGGATAAAATACCGAGAATAGTAGAACTGTGCAATACAAGTGGAGTAAGAAAAGGTAACTACACCGCCGCAACAAACTTCATTATAAGCACGTTGAACGAAATGACGACATACACAACTTCACCGGGCAATGCTCCTTCAGGTGTTGATATTGCAGAATATTTTCTCTTTGACAGCGGAAAAGGATTTTGCCAGCAGTATGCAACAACAGCGGCGCTTATGTATAGATTGCTGGGACTTCCATCAAGATACGTTACAGGTTATATGGTAACTCCCAGTGATTTTCATCAAAACAGCGACGGAACATACACCGCAATCGCCACAGATGAAAAAGCTCATGCTTGGGTTGAAGTCTATGTAGACGGCACAGGCTGGATTCCTACAGAGGTGACTTTCTCCCAGGATGAAATCGACCAGGGAGGTTCAACTGCCGGTGATGACAACAATCCTACGGAAGAACCCACCTCAGAGGAAGCTACAACAGAACCCACCGAAAACACAACGGAACCATCAGATTTGACTGAACCAACAACAGAGCCAAATAATACAAATTCATCAGATAATAATAACTCCATGAGCGAAATGCTGATTCAGGCACTAAAAATAGTGGTAACTGCGGTTATAACTGTTGTTGTGATTATAGCTGTTATACTGTTCTTTAAATGGAGAAGAAAAGGTAAGCTTGCTTCATTAAGAAGAATGAAACCTAATATTCTTTTGGTAAAAATGGTAGATATGCTTCATCTTGGCGGTTACTTAAAGGAATACAAAGGCACAGAAGCAGACTTCCCTGAAAAGCTTTCTGAGCTTGTGGAAGAATTAAGCGTTTCAGATATAGCATACTTTGTAAATCTGGCAAACAAAGCGGCCTTTGGCAATAGACCAATAGAAAAAGATGAAAAACGTACAGCATATAATCATTACGTCCGCACTGCGGAATTTGTTTTTGGCAAACTCAATTTCATCAAAAAGATTTATTTTAAATACTTTAAGGTTTATTATTGATAAACTAACTCAACAGAAAACAGCCAACGCAAAATTTAAATTGCGCTGGCTGTTTTTATGTGTGTAAGATTATCTTCTCTTAAAAATGAAAGCAAAAGCTAAACCTGCTGTTAATACTAAAATTGTAACTATTATTAAAATTATATCATTACTCCGGGTTTGTGATGTGCTTTCCGAAAATTGATTATCCATAGAGAAATTCATATTCCCTCTATTTCCCGGCATCATATTTCCGTTTGCATTGTTTGGAAATTCTTCTCCTGTACTGCTTTCTGTAGGAATTTCAGTAGGCGGAACTTCGTTGGTTTCTCCACTGCTATTGATATCTGCGGTATTTGAAACCTGCATATTTGAGGAACTGTCTTCCGATGATGGCTGCTGTTCTCTCATGGAAAAATCTCCGCCTTCACCGGAAAAATCATTGTTCATCATTCCACCACGGCCTCCGCCCATAGAATTGTTCATTGAACCCATATCCGAAATGGAAATATCGCTTGCATCCACAAAGTTTTCTTTATCCTGCTGTTCTTCCGATGTAGAACCTATTGTTCCATCAAGCTGTCCCGAAATGCTTTCAGCACGAAGCAGACAAAATTCTTTTAAAGTGTCTATACCTGTCAAAAACTCATCGTATGTACAGAACTTTGTAGGGTCTGCTTCAACATAAGGAGATATAATCTCTTTCACACTGTCTATCATCTCGGAAAATACACCGCTATCAAACACTTCCGTTATAAACTCATTAAAGTATTCGTGATACATTTGTGTATATTCTTCATTATTGAAAATCCATGCAAGCATAGGTCTTGAATCTATAGTTCCTCCGGAAACAGGCGAGTCTATCGGGTAGTTTACAAGGCTTGTAGCATCAGCCGCTGACTGAAATCCTCCGAACGCAAGGTTATAATCCCATGGAATCATTGAAAGCTGACCGTCACTTTCATAAAGATAGTAATTGTGAATCATAGAACCTGTGTAGCTGTCAAAATTCAGAACGAAGTTGTGAACCACAAAGTATCTTATTACCTCATCAACATCAACGCTGTTTTCTATATCAACATTTTCATTGATATTTTTTAAAGCCTGTATAAGTCTGTCCTTATCCTCATCGGTTATATCTGTTTTGGCATTGTCAAAAATATTGGAGTAGCTGTCATAATTATCATCGGTATATATAAGAGATACATCGTCACTGCCCATTGAACCTCCCATACCTCCTCCAAAATTTTCTCTGTTTTGGTTATTGGGAAGTTCAGTAGTGTCTCCGTTTTCGTTCATATCCGGAGGCATCATACCCTCAGGCATTTCTCCGCCGCCCATATTGCCGCCAAAACCTCCAGGGCCTCTTCCTGAGAATTCCTGACCTCCGCCAAAAGAATCCGATTGACTGTCACTAAAAGGCTGTGTATCTTCTGAAATCGAGCTGTATACTTACACTTCCAACATTCTCCAAAAAACTTGACTTAAAAATATCACTGAAATTCATATAAATCTTTCCTTTCATAATCAATCATAAATACGGCAAGCCGCATATTTTGAAAATGCAGAAACTCTTCTGTCTTTCAACTGTACTGCGTCTTTTATAACATCCGGTAAAAACTCATCCCATTTTACTTCAAGTATCACTACCGGATTACCTGCCGGAATTGTAACACAGTTTGGATTTAAAAAATCCGTACTGCCTAACCCTGTTCTTATATTGTAATCCAATGTAACACGTACATTTCCAGCAGGGAAAGTAAATGCATCTCTTGTGTATTCCACAATGGTTTTGGGCTTTACACCATTATTTTTGATTTTATAATACAATTCCCTTATTAAAGGTTTCTCACAATCTAACATCCATTGGGTGTCACCGTTTAAAATTTTGTTTACCTGTTCTTCGGAGATTACTTCACTTGTTTTGCAGCAAAGCTTGTCAATTTTAGCTTTCTTCTCAAGATGAATGAAAGATTTATCGTAATCATAATAACGTATACGAAATTTTTCTCTCTTGCTTACACCGTTTATTTTTTCCATAAGGGCAGTATCATTCAAATCATCAAAATAAAGACTGCGCACTATATATCTGCCGTTTACGCCATTTTTATCAGGATAAGCGATGGAAGATAATCTTGCACGCAGTTCATAATAATCGCCTTTGTTTATCTCGTGTTTCCATTCATGTCTGAACTTCATCTTTTTCACCTCGCTTCATTACATTTATTTTACACGTTCATCATATAACTTTTACCTTAGCGCCAACTTAGAATATAAAAACACCCACTGTGGTAACCCAAGTGAGTGTTTTTAGTAACGATATCAGATTTTAAATTCAACGGTAAAAATTATTGTGTTGTCATTTCCATAGCTTGCTTTTATACTTCCGCCGTGAATTTCAGCTATTGAACGGGCGGCTGATAGTCCTATTCCATATCCTCCGCCTTTGCGGGTAATCAGTTCCTTATTTGCGCAGATAATCACATCTGCTGAATAGTATTTCTGTAAAATAAGGTTTTTAGGAATTAGCATTTCCTGAAACATATCGGAAGTCCTGTCGATAATCTCATTAAGAGAAAAACTCTCCTTTGTAGCGTTTATATCACTTTCATCGATTTTTGCAAGCGTTAACAGGTTTTGCATAAGTCTGCTGAGCCTGATAGTCTGTGCTCTAATGTTCTTGCTCCATTTATTTTCGCCGTTGTGAAGCTCCAAAGCGTCTGTATTTGCTAAAATTATAGCCAGCGGAGTTTTTATTTCGTGACCTGCATCTGTTACAAACTGTTTTTGCCGTTCAATATTTTCAGCAATAGGTTTAATAGCTTTTTTTGACAGAAAAATTACCAGAATTAACATTAATACCCAGCATATCAAACCTATAAGCACAGACAAAAACAAAACAGTAAGCACGGAATAAGTCTGATAAGAAACATCCAAAAAAACATAAACCTTTCCGATACCGTCATTCATGCTTGTATATTTAAAACCTGATATTTTGCCGGAGTTTTCAGATAATTCAATGGCTTGCAAAGTTATATTTTCTGCCTCATCTTCTGTCATAGTGGTAATTCTCGATATATCAAGCTGAACAACCTCTCCTGAATTATTTACCCTTGCAACAAAGAAAACAGAAGACATATTTCTTTCCGAAAAACGCATAGGGCTGCTTCCAGGATTTATATTATTGGGAGCATTAGGCGGTTGACTTGATTGATTTAATTCACCTGTTATTATTTCATCTAAAAGATTATCGGTTTGATTTGAGGTCATAATTGTATTTGCTAAATTGATTGTACCCAAAGAAGCTATAAGAAGAATTGAAACTGCAATCATTGCAGCAAAGACAAATTTACGCTGAAGAATTTTAATCATTTACAACCTCCAGTGTATATCCCACATTCCTTTTTGCTTTTATTTCCACATTGGCTTTTAGCGCTGAAAGTCTTTTTCTAAGATATGATATGTATACCCACACAACGCCTATGTCAGCTTCACAATTATATCCCCAAACCTTTACCAGCAAGTCCTCCGTTGAAAGAAATATCCCTCTATTGAGCATAAGAGCTTCCATCATTTTATATTCTATTTTGGGAAGAACAAAGCTCTGCCCGTTTCCGCTTAACTCATAGCTTTGTATATTCAAAGAGATATTTCCGCACTTTAAAATATCAGGAGTAAATTCTTCCCTGCGCCTAAGCATAGCTCTGATTCTTGCTAAAAGCTCACCCATCACAAATGGTTTTGGAAGATAATCATCGGCGCCCATATCAAGACCTTCTATTCTGTCTTCAACCTCACTTTTTGCAGTAAGTAAAAGCACAGGAGTTTTACAGCCTTCTGCTCTAAGCTTTTGTAAAACCTGCAGACCGTTTAATTTCGGCATCATAACATCAAGTATTATTCCGTCGTAATGTTCAAGTCTTGCAAATTCCAGAGCTTCCTCACCGTCATAAACTGCATCCACACTGTAATTATGATATTCCAAAATATCCTTAACAGCTTCCGACATACTGATTTCGTCTTCAGCATATAAAAGTTTCATATTACATCACCACAAGGTATTCTATTCTTTTTAACTTAGAAACACCTTAAACACTAGCATAATTTTTATAAAGGATTTTAAAATAAAAAATTTTAAAAAAGTCTTGACTTAGAGTTAACTTTAAGGAGTATACTCAATATGAAAAATAATTCAAACAGGAGTGACGATCATGTTAGGTAATTTTACATATTCAAACCCCACAAAGCTTTATTTTGGCGACAAAGCTCTTGAAAATCTTAAAACAGAACTCAATAACTATGGTCAAAACATAATGCTTGTATATGGCGGCGGTTCAATAAAGAAAAACGGAATTTATCAGCAGGTAATTTACATCCTCAAGGAATGTAACAAAACCGTGTTTGAGGATCCCGGTGTTATGCCAAACCCAACAGTTGAAAAGCTTTATGAGGGATGCAAAATTGCGAAGGATAACAACGTAGATTTAATTCTTGCTGTAGGCGGCGGCTCGGTTTGCGACTACTCAAAAGCTGTGTCAGTTTCCGCATACTGCGAAGAGGATCCATGGGATAAATATTATCTCAGAATGGAAGACGTTTCAAACAAAATTATACCTGTAGGCTGTGTGCTTACAATGGTAGGTACAGGTTCAGAGATGAATGGCGGCTCTGTTATCACAAACCACCAAAGCAAGCTCAAGATAGGTCATGTTTTCGGCGACAACGTATTCCCTAAATTCTCTATTCTCAATCCTACATTTACTTTTACTCTGCCGAAATATCAAATGGTGGCAGGCTTCTACGATATAATGTCACACATCCTTGAACAGTATTTCTCAGGAGATGACGACAACACTTCCGATTATATTATGGAAGGTCTTTTAAAATCCCTTATACACAGCTCAAAAATAGCTGTTGAAAATCCTCAGGACTATGAAGCAAGAAGCAACATCATGTGGATTGCCACATGGGCGTTAAACACACTTGTTGCAAAAGGAAAAACAACAGACTGGATGGTTCATATGATTGGTCAGTCTGTCGGAGCTTATACAGACGCAACTCACGGAATGACATTAGCGGCAGTTTCAATCCCATACTATAAGCACATAATGCCATACGGTCTTAATAAATTTAAGAGATATGCTATAAATGTTTGGAATGTAAATCCACAGAACAAAACCGACGAGGAAATCGCCCTTGAAGGTCTTAATGAAATGGAAAACTACATGAAAGAAATCGGTCTTGTAATGAACCTTAAGGATTTGAATGTAACCGAAGATATGCTTGATGGCATAACCGACGGAACATTTATTATGGAAGGCGGATACAAGATTTTAAATCACGAAGAGATAGTTGAAATTTTAAAAGAAAGCATGAGGTAATAGCCATGGAAAAAGTAACAGCAGGAAGAGATCAGCTTGGAGAGTTCGCTCCAAAATTTGCACAGCTCAACGACGATGTTTTATTCGGTGAGATTTGGGCAAGAGAGGACTTGCTTTCTGCACGTGACAGAAGCATTGTAACTGTAACCGCCCTTATGGCAAGCGGAGTTTTAGACAGCTCATTAAAATTTCACATTGCAAACGCCAAGAAGCACGGAGTTACAAAAACCGAAATGTCCGAAATTTTGACTCACGCCGCATTTTATGCAGGATGGCCGAAAGCTTGGGCAGCGTTTAACTACGCAAAAGAAATTTACGGAGAATAATTCTTCACACATATAAAAGGCAGTTCATAGTGAACTGCCTTTTACTTTAAGTTTTTAACATATCTAAAACCGCATCCATGTTTTCCTGAGAATACTCAATCTCAGAGGAAAATAGCCTTGCATACTCGCATAAGTCTTCAAAATTACATTCTTCTGATTCAATCAGTTTATTTATACATAATATTTTTATGAGCCTATAAGCAAAAACAGAAAAGGAAACCCTTGCACATAAATCCTCCCAGTCACTGCAGTTAACCATATGACGAAACAGAAAATAGATAATAAGATTTATAAACTCCCTGTTGAAGCCTTCTAAACCTGTTTTTATAATCTCATTTTCCTTAGATTTTATGTTTTCAAGGAGTGTTTTCCATTGCGGGTCAAGTATTTCAAGATTTAATAATAAATCTACCCATTGTGACAAAGACTTATCGGGAAATGAGTATTCCATAAAATCAAAAATTTCATTTATACCGTTCTCAATGTCGTTTTCATTTTCGTATATTATTGAGTACAAATCTTCCCTGACATTCAGAATATATTCCTCATCCTCTGTAAGATCAATCTCTTCATTTTCTTCCTTTAAAAAAACCATTTTAAATTTGCTTTCCTGAGAAAGTATAAGTCTTGCCGCTTCTTCGCAGCACATACCAAGGCCCATTTCGATACAATCGGAAAGATAATTTCTGAAACGTGGATGGTCAGTACAAATTTGACAAAGGTTATTTTCTCCAAGCTCTATGTAAATATCACAAAGATTGTCCTTGTTTAGAAAAGGACACCTTTCGTTTTTATCAAGAATAAAGCTGTTTATACCGCTTTCAGATTTTATGTATGAATTAAGTCTTTTACCAAAATCGCCTTTAACGGATTTATAGAAATCAAGGGTTTCGTCATCTATATCAATTTCCCAGCCAATACAGCAGGAATGTTTACATTTATCGGCTATGCATTTAAAATCCTTATAATAAGACGGAACTGTTACGGTCATCTTTTACCACCTCGCATAAATTATACCATACTTTCTTCCTTATGAAAACTTACCGCAAAAAACAGAGCTATCGGAAAACCGATAGCTCATTTCTTAATCAAAAAATATTACATTCTTCTGCATCCGCAGCCCTCGTCGCCGTTTAGGTCTGTAACCTTAGGCGGGAAGAATTCATCAGTTGGGAAGTCTATTTTGCTGAATACTTCACAAGGATTGTCTGAGGTGCTCACGCACTCTTTTTCCGGTATGCAGAAATCGTAAGACGGAACAAGTATCTGAACGTTTCTCTCTATATGAACAACGGTGAACATACCTATTGTCACATAAACCGCTCTTCCTGCCGGAGCCATAAACTCTCCGCCGAAACGCTGGCAAATACAGCTTGGAACACGGCAGTTAGGCATACAACCTCCGCAGTTTTCCTTTATTTTTGCTGACAAAGCGATAGGCTTTGCAACCTGAACTGTTGCTTTCGGAAGATTTTTGCATGGAACATCCGAAAGATTTTCTTCTCCGCATTTTGATGTGCTGGTAAAGGTTTTTACATTTCCCTCACTGCCGTAAAGTATAACCTTTTTGTTGAATACCGCAAGACCTGAAACAGGTGTAGGCATAGCTCCCGGATTTACGAAAACATCAAGGCAAACCTCATAGAAGAATGTCATATCAACTGTGTAAAATCCACGGTGGAAAGGCACAGGCTCCAGATTTATGCAGACGTCAGCCACATCAACATCTCTGATTCTTATATTGACAGCAGTATTTATAATCCCCTGATTAGCCTCTGTAAAATAAAGGCGCAGGTCGCTTAAACAGTCTTTGTCGCCGCAGCTGTCATAAACTCTGCTTGCGTCGATGCACACGGTTTCTCCATGCTTGCCGCAGTCACAGCCGTCGTGATTTTCTTCGCAGCAATTTTTGTTTTCCAAAGAAATATCCGCCATAAGTAAAACCTCCATATTATTTTTGCAATCACCTTATGCAATACAGCTTTGTGCTTAGGTAACACTATATAATATGGAGGTTTTGGTTAAATGTGATAATTTTATTTTTGTTCTTCTGAACCTGTCAAAACATAGTTTTCCATAGGTACAAGATACTCCCTGCGGCTGTTGTCAAAAGAATTTTTAAGAATACTTTTGAGCATAATCTCATTTTCACCCACAGGTTTTCTTATCTTCAGCATTATGTTCATCATTCTCATGACCATTCTATTGCGAAACTTCATCTTCTGATAATTAAGTCCGCTTTGAAGATAAAAATATTTTATATCAAAATCAAGGTTTTGCAGAGCTGTATGAATAGCTGTAAAATTGTCGGCAAAGTTTGCAGGAGCCGCACCGGTTACAAACAACACACAATTATCCTCATCGGGACAAATTTCCTGAATTTCTTTTAGACGCTGAACTTCCCCTGCCATCATCCAAGAACCGAAAAGAATTTTTTTGTATTCCTTTAAATTCTGCTTTTTGGCACTGTCGAGAGAAATCGCAAGGCAGTCTAAATCCTCTGAAAGCCATCTGGCATATTTTTCGGTAAAGCCTGTTTCCGAATGATATACAATTAAAATATCCTTATTCATAAATGCCACCTGCTTTTAAATTCGACTATGTTTTCTGTAATCCAAATAGTCCTGCAAAATTATTGTAGCCGCAACAGCGTCAACAACGGCTTTGCGTTTTTTTCCTCTTGTGTCGGTTATGTTAAGATAATTGTGAGCGGTGATTGTTGTTCCACGCTCGTCCTTCATCTCAACAGGAAGTCCGGTTTTTTCTTTCAGCCTCTGGGCAAAAACTCTTGCATTTTCTGCGCTTTCGCCCTCTGAGCCATCCATATTTTTTGGCAAGCCAACAACCAAAAGCTCCGCCTTAGTTTCTTTGGCGCAGTCTGAAACCTTATCAAGAAGCTTTTCTATATATGTTTCATTTATCACACGATAAGGAGAGGCAAGCATTTCAGTTTTATCGCAAACAGCAATTCCGGTTCTCGCCTTTCCCAAATCAACAGACATTATAATCATATAAGTTTTTCAATCCTTTAATCACCATGGTTTAATTGTTCCTGTAAGCTCGGTAACAGAAGCAATATTATTGTCATCAAGGAATTTATTCATTCCCTCACAGATTTTAATAGGTGCATAAGGATCGTTGAAAAGCACTGTGCCAATCTGTAAAGCAGTAGCGCCGGCAATCATCATTTCAACTGCATCCTGCCATGTTGTTATACCGCCCATTCCGATAATCGGTATTTTAACGGCATTTGCTACCTGCCAAACCATTCTAACAGCAACAGGGAATACAGCCGCACCGCTGAGACCGCCTGTATTGTTTCTGATTATAGGACGTCTTGTATTGATATCAATTTTCATACCTGTAAGGGTGTTAATCATTGAAATAACATCTGCACCGTTTGCCTCGGCTGCTTTTGCAATCTCTGCAATATCGGTAACATTAGGGCTTAATTTTACCACCAAAGGTTTTTTGCAGTATTTTCTTACAGCACTTGTTATTGCGCCTACTGATTCACAGCTTGTGCCAAACTGTACGCCGCCGCTTTTAACATTAGGGCAGCTTATATTGAGCTCAATCATATCAACATCGCTGTCGGAAAGCTTTTCTGCCATTTTGCAGTAGTCCTCAGTTGTGTTTCCTGCAATATTTGCGATAATAACTGTGTCCTGCTGTTTAAGCCAAGGCAAGTCCTCTTTTATAAAATGATCAACGCCGGGGTTCTGCAAACCTACAGCGTTTAAGATGCCGCTTGGAGTTTCTGCAATTCTTGGAGGCGGGTTGCCGTCTCTTTTCTGCAAAGTTATTCCCTTACAGGAAATACCGCCAAGCTTGCTGAGAGGATAAAATTCATTATATTCATGGCCGAAACCGAATGTTCCGGATGCGGCAATCAAAGGGTTTGAAAAGGTAATATCACCTATTTTTACTTTCAAATCAGCCATTAAAATACAACCTCCTCAGCTTTATATACAGGACCTTTTTTACATACGTGAGTATACTCTTCCTCGCCGTTTTCGCCTGTTCTTGTCTTACAAGCGCATACAAGGCAAGCGCCTATACCGCAGCCCATTCTCTCTTCCAGAGATACCTGACAAGACTTTCCCTTTTCCTTGCATATTTCTGCTATAGCTTTTAGCATAACCATTGGGCCGCAGGCGCAAACTTCATCAACCTCATCGATTTTCTTTTTCAGAACATCAGTTACAAAGCCCTTTTCACCTGCTGTACCGTCATCGGTAACAAGGTAAACTTCGTCTGTATATTTCTTAAAATCGTCCTGCAAAATTACAAGGTCTTTATTTCTAAATCCGGTAATTACAACAGGATTTTCTGCTGTTTTTGCGCAGTAAAGCATAGGAGGAACGCCGATACCTCCGCCGATAAGGCAATATTTTTTTCCTTTCTGAATATCAAATCCATGGCCCAAAGGACAGATTATATCCAGTTCATCGCCGACTTTAGCTTTGGAAAGGATCTCAGTACCCTCTCCCTTTACCTGAAACACAAGTCTGATTCTTTCATTGTCTGCATCACAGATAGATATAGGACGTCTTAAAGTTTTATTTCCCACCTTTACATGGGCAAACTGTCCTTCCTTTGTTATTTCAGCAAGCTGAGGATTATAAAGTACAAAATCAAAAATACCTTTTGCTATCTCTTCATTTTTTTCCAAACGAAAAAGCTGAGCATCGTATTTCATTGGTATCACTCCCGTTACTTAATCATAGGCACAGTTTCACCGTAAGCAAACTACGCCTTATACAAAATGATTATATCATAAATACGGGATTAAATAAATAGTATAAACATTAAAATCTTAAAATTATAATACCCAAATCCTCAACAATCTCTATATTTTCCTTTTCAAGATGAAAAACTTCTCCGTCAGATAAACGATACTGTATATTGGTATTATAGTAATCTATGTTTTCATCGTTTAATAAGATTTCAGCGGCAGAATCCAAAGGTATAATATCAGTGCTGATTTTCAGACAGCAGTAACCTGAACCTGACTTAAAAGCTCTGAATATATAATCAAGCAGGTATTTGCTTTTATAAATATCTGTTTCCTTAGTTACAGGATATCCTTCCCTTGCAAAATAGCTTTGATTCAAGTCCGTACATTCCGGCACATAAATATTGTAGTATCTCACAGACAGCTCCATGCTTGATTTGTCATCTTCAATTTCAGAATATATTTTTTCCACAATATGAGTTTTAGAAAATTCTTTTTCGGTCATATTAAAATAATCATACCTGTGACCTTTGTCACGCATATCCCAGGTAACATCGGTCATATACCAGTTGTTATTTAATTTGACACAGTTCCATGTGTGCAATCCTATTCCCTGAGCAGAGCCGTATATTTTCAATGTTTCAATTCCAAAGCATTTCATCACAAGATTAAAACCATCTGTAATGCCCTCACAGTTTGCTTTGTTTTCCACAAGACAGCCGTAAGCAGTAGACGCAAGGGACTCTGAGGATTCGGGAGTTTTGTATTCACAGCTGTCAATTATTCTGTCGTGTACATATTTTTCGATATAGTAAAAATCTGAAACCGCCGGCGCATTGCTGACTATTTTTAAAATCTCTTTTGAAAGCTCTTCGCTCATGCTGTCTATTTCATCGGCAGAATATAAAGAAACAGCGGATATATATGTACCCTTATCCTTTGAATAACTGCACAAAAGAGATTTGTCGCACCAAAAGACCTGAGGGTTATCATCAAAAAAAGCTGTAACAGTCATATGTATTTCTTTTTCTGCGTATCTCTCTTCACCTGCTAAAACCTGCATAGTGACATATTTTCCCTCATCATCTTTCGATGCAGAAATACAGTAAACAGACTGCTCTATAGCTTTATACAAACTTTTAAGCTTTTCAGATTCAAGATATTCATATCCACTGTTTATAGGCTTGTCAGCATTTTCAACATATGGCATTGTGGCTTTTTCCACTTGCTCGTAGGTATATCCGTCGTAATTTACGGTAGAAGTGGTGGGAAAATACGAAACTACCGAATATATAACGTACCCCAAAACAGCGGCAACAAGTATTGCAGATATAATTTTAAAATAAACATTTTTCTTTTCTTTCATAATTCTCACTCCCTGTACAATCTTATTCAGAGAAGCAAGAAATTATTTCATTGAAAAGTTAAATTATCTCTTTATCGTTAAATTTATATCCTATACCCCAGATTGTAATTATATATTCAGGTGCATCCGGGTTGGGTTCAATTTTCTTCCTTAGCTTTCTTATAAACGCCATTATATTACTGTCATCAAGGAGATAATCACTGTCCCAAACCGCCTGATATATCTGTTCCTTATACCATAGGACAAAAAACAAAGAACAAAAAGAAGAAAGTTGCAATATCAAAAACAGAGCTTATAGGGCCGAAAAATCTCATAAATCTTCCCAATGTTTTTCCCGACCAAGGTCTTGGATAGTCGTATATATCCTCGTCCACATTGTCCCAGGGCAGTATAAGACAGATTACATCATACAAAAGATTAAGCAAAAGAAGCTGAACTGCTGCCATTGGGAAAAAGGGAAGAAATACTCCGGCTACAACTATAGCAAAGATATTTCCAAAGTTTGAGGAAGCGGTTATTCTGATGTATTTTGACATGTTGGCAAATACTTTTCTGCCCTCCAGTATTCCTTCTTCCAAGACGTTTAAATCCTTTTTTAATAGAATTACATCTGCCGCTTCCTGTACTGTTTCCGCCGCACCCTCGGCAGAAATTCCCACATCAGACTGAATAATTGCCGGCAGGTCATTCATTCCGTCGCCCAAAAATCCAACTGTATGTCCGTTTTCCTGAAGCACCTTAACAATTTTAGCCTTCTGTTTCGGTGACAGCTCAGTAAACACAGATGTTTTTTCAACAGAGATTATAAGCTCATCAGAAGACATGGTATCAATATCCTCTCCTGTTAAAACCTTGTCATAGGGAATACCAAGTCTTCTGCAAACAGACAAAGTGACTTTTTTGTTGTCGCCGGTCAAAACCTTAATGGGCACACGGAGCTTTTTAAGCTTTTCAACAGCTTCACATGCGCTTTTTTTCGGTGCGTCAAAAAACGCAAGATAACCGATAAGTATGAAGTCCTTATTATCTTTACCGGAAATTCTTTGTGATGACTGCTTTTTATAAGCCACGGCAATCACTTTCATTCCATCATCCTGCATTTCGTCAACTATTTCATTTACGCTTGATATGGAGTTTTCATCTATATCATAAATTTTTCCCTTGTATTCAGCATAACTACATCTTTTAAATACTTCTTCAACACTGCCTTTTATTATAAAAAGATTTTCCTTGCCGTCCTCAACCAAAACGCCGGAAAATTTCTTTTCATAGTCAAAGGGCTGTTCATCGGCAATAGGATACATGGTATTAAGCTTTTCAAAATGCTCCTTTTTACCCGGCATTTCTTTTACTTTTAAAACAGCTTGATCCAAGTGATTTTGAACACCCGAATGATAATAACTGTTGAGATACGCAAAATCCAAAACCCTGCTGTCCTCATTGCCCAGCAAATCCATGTAGTATTCAAGTATAATTTTATCGCCGGTAAGTGTACCCGTTTTATCTACGCATAAAACATCCATACTTCCAAAACCCTGCATGGCGTTTATATTTTTTACGATGGTGTTTTTCTTTCCCATAACTGCGCTTCCTTTTGCAAGGCAGGCGTTAATAACCATTGGAAGCATCTCAGGGGTCAATCCCACCGCTACAGAAAGAGAAAACAAAAATGCTGAACCCCAGTTACCTTTTGTTATTCCGCAGGTTATAAATACCAGAGGAACTAAAACCACCATAAAGCGAATTAAAACCCAGGATATAGAATTTGCACCTTTATCGAATCCACTGTTTTTTCCCTGGGATATAGTTCCCAAATCTCCGTATACCGTATCTTTTCCCACAGCCAAAACTATACCCTCGCCTGTTCCTCCTATAACGGCAGAACCTGCAAAAACAGTATTGCTGTAATCGGATATCTTTGTGTTTTTTGAACTGCTTAAAACTTCCGTATCCTTTTCCAAAATTTCACTTTCACCGGTAAGCATGGACTGAGATACAAACAAATCGTCAGCCCTTATAAGCCTCACGTCAGCAGGTATTCTGTCACCGGCATGAAAGGAAATTCTGTCGCCCACCACTAATTCCTCAGCCGGTATTTCCTGCCAGTGTCCGTCTCTTTTGGTTTTTACAGTGGTGTATATAAATTTGCTAAAATTATCAATAGCCTTTTTAGATCTCATTTCCTGTACAAATCTCACTGTACCGCTTAAAATCAGCATACCCAGTATAATGAAACATGCCGCAAAATTTTTGCTGTAGCCGGTTATAGGCACTATATCAGTTATAAGTGAAACACAGGCAAGAACGAAAAGAACAACGCTGAATGGATTTATAAAAGCCCTTCGCAGACGAAACCAAATAGAATCCATACTCTTTTTGCCAATATGATTTTCTCCGTATTTCTCCCTGCTTTCTGTCACCTGTTCCTTTGTATAGCCTCGAAAAGAAATAGATAAGTCTTTATACAAAGCTGATAGCCCACTATGAGCATATTTTACCACACGACTGTGTATAGACCTTAAACGGTTATTTGCCAATCTAAGCACCTCCAATCTTTGCTTAAATTATAACACAGTAATTAAATTATTTCTCTTCCAATTTTCTTGCTTTGTTTAATAAAAGCCATAAAAAAACCGGAAGATTTTCTCTTCCGGTCAGCCTGTCGAAAAAGCTCAGCTTTCGCTGGGCTTTTTTCGATAAAAGTGGTAAAATAGAAGCAGGTGATAAAAATGATAGAGAAAAACAGAAAAAACAGAGAGCAAA
>NZ_NFKS01000010.1 GCF_002160515.1 Anaeromassilibacillus sp. An172
CTCTCTGTTTTTTCTGTTTTTCTCTATCATTTTTATCACCTGCTTCTATTTTACCACTTTTATCGAAAAAAGCCCAGCGAAAGCTGAGCTTTTTCGACAGGCTGAAACCGATACATTTGTATCGGTTTCCTTGCTTTTAGTGGTCGAGGTGACAGGATTCGAACCTGCGGCATCTTGGTCCCAAACCAAGCGCTCTACCAAACTGAGCCACACCTCGATATTTGTCGGTGCTGACAACGTCTATTATTATATATGCTCTTTGTGGTTTTGTCAAGCTTTTTTTGAAAAAAGTTTTAAAAAATATTTTTGCCTGTTTTTAAAGCGTTTTATGGCGAATAATCTATTATCTCCCTCTTTTAAGCGTTTTTACTTGTGTTTTTTGTGCAAAAGGGTTATAATTAAAAAGAATACACTGTTATCAATTTATCCCTGATATTAAAAGAGGTGGTTTTATTGAAAAAACTTTCAAAAGCTTTTGTATCCCTATTTATTGCCGCTTTGCTTCTTGTTATTTCTGCGGTAAGCGGTTTTGCGGTTTTAATGTCTTACGAGATAAACAGCATAGGTCTGAAAATTGATATACCTAACGAATACAGAATTATTATGAGAGATACTCCATCTGACGATCCGGTATTTGAGCAGGTGGGTTTGGATTACGACAGTGTAATGACCAATCTGGGAAAATCGAATGTTTATTTACAGGGCTATAACAGCGATAATACGAAGATTATAGCTGTTACCATGAATATAGATGAGTCCAGCAAAGAAATTGTCAGCTACAATAATCTTGATGAAAGCCAGCTGGAAACTATTCAGCAGGGTTTTATGGCTTCGGAAATGTACAAAGAAGCAAAAGTAACGGAGTTAGGTCAGCTCAAGATGATTTCTCTGGAATTTCAAAGCACAGCCAGCGGGGTTGATGTTTACGGAATACAGGGGAATGTGGTTGAAAACGGAATGAACTATAACATAGTTATTCAAAAGACAGGCTCTGCCCTCACTCAAACAGAGAGAAACGAGTTTGACTCTATATTAAAATCCGTTGAAATAAGAGAACCCGATACAGGTGTGTTTACCGGAAATATGATTTTAACTCTGCTTATCGCTTTTCTTTGTGCAGTGGTTGTAATTTTGTTTGTGATAATATTAAAAAACAGAAAGAAAAACAATATGGAAATCACAGCCAGCAGCAGCCGCAAACTTCCCTCATATATTGACGGTCAGGAAGCAGACGACCTTATGGTTGTAAGGGCTAAACATGCTGAAAAGCACGATTATGTTACAAAGAGCATAGACGAAGCTATAAGCGAGGAAAAAAATAAAAAGGAAAATAAAAAGGATAAGGAAACGGACTCCAAGGCTGAAGAAGGCAAAAAAGAGGAGTACCTGGACAAATTCTTTGATAACAAAGGGGAAAACAATGTCCCCGAACCCAAGGAAAAGAAAAAGAATTTCTTTGAAAAAAGACAGGAGAAAAAACAGGCGGAGAAAAGGGAAAAATCCCTTGAAGCTTTTAAAAACGCCGAAGAATATAATGTATTTGACGACCAGCAGAAAGGTGATGATGAAAATTGAGTACCCTTCTTATTAAAAACTGTTATGCGGTACTGCCTGAGAAAGAAAAAGAGGAAAAATGCTCTATATTGGTGGAAGACGGAAAGATAAAAGAGCTTTACACCCATGTTCAGGAGGCTGACAAGGTTATCGACGGTGAGAACCTTGTGGCTGTGCCGGGATTTGTGGATATACATGTTCATCTGAGAGACCCGGGACAGACTCAGAAAGAGGATATTATAACAGGCTGTAAGGCAGCCGCAGCTGGAGGAGTTACTTCTCTATTGGCTATGCCGAACACACTGCCTACAACAGATAATCCCGAAACTGTTGAATATGTTTTAAATAAGGCTAAAGGAGCGGACGCAAAGGTTTATGTTGCCGCAAGTATAACAAAGGGACTTGAAAGCCACGAGGCTACAGATTTGGAAGCTTTGGCAAAGGCGGGAGCAGTCGGACTTACTGACGATGGAAGACCTGTTGAAAACACAGCAATCCTTGCCGAAGCAATGAAAAAGGCGCCGGAACTCAATATGACGGTTGTTGCCCATTGTGAGGACTTGTTCCTTGCCAAGGGCGGTAAAATCAACGAGGGAGAGGTTTCAAAGGCTCTGGGCGTAAAAGGAATTCCGGCCGCCGCAGAGGACTGCGGAACAGCAAGAGAAATTGCCCTTGCCGCCGCTTATGATGTGCCTGTACACATTTGTCACGTAAGTACAGCCACATCCGTTGCCCTTATCAGGGACGCAAAGAACAGAGGCGTTAAGGTGACAGGAGAAACAGCCCCTCATTATGTAACATTTACAGAAAAAGAGCTTCTTTCCCGTGATGCGGACTTTAGAATGAATCCGCCGTTGAGAACCGAAAAGGACAGACTTGCTGTTATTGAGGGACTCAAGGACGGTACACTGGACGCAATAGCAACAGACCATGCGCCACATACACCGGAGGAGAAATCAGATTTTGAAAAAGCTCCAAACGGCTCAATAGGTATGGAAACATCATTTTCAGCCAGCTATACCGCATTGGTTAAAACTGGAGAGATTACATTGTGCGAGCTTGTAAAGAAAATGAGCACAAACCCGGCAAAAATTCTGGGAATTGAGGGAGGAGAAATCAAAGTAGGCGCAAGCGCAGATATTGCCCTTATAAATCTTGACAAGAAGTGGACGGTAGACCCGGAGAAGCTTCACGGAAAAAGTAAAAACACCCCGTTTAAAGGCAGAGAACTTTACGGTAAGGTTGAATATACCATCTTAGATGGAAAAATAGTTTTTGGAGGAATATAAAATGGCATTTGACAGACTGATTGAAAATATTGTGGAGAAACAGAATCCAACTGTAGCAGGACTTGACCCTAAGCTTGACTACATCCCTTCCTACATCAAGGAAAAGGCATATGCACAGTACGGAAAGACCCTTGAGGGCGCAGCAGAGGCTCTCTTTGAGTACAACAAGGGACTTATTGACGCTCTTTGCGATATCGTTCCGGCAGTTAAGCCACAGGCAGCATACTATGAAATGTACGGCTGGCAGGGTGTAAGAACACTTGCAAGAACTATCGAATATGCTAAGAGCAAGGGAATGTTTGTAATCACAGACGGTAAGAGAAACGATATCGGCTCAACAATGGAAGCTTATGCAGCAGCTCACCTTGGCACAACAGATATCGAGGGTGAAGCTTGTGAGGCTTTCGGCGGCGACGCTCTCACAGTAAACGGATATCTTGGTTCTGACGGTATTATGCCTTTGGTTGACATCTGCAAAAAGGGCGACAAGGGTATTTTCGCTCTTGTTAAAACTTCAAACCCAAGCTCAGGAGAACTCCAGAATCTTCAGCTCACAGGCGGCGAGACAATCTACCTCCACATGGGCAAGATGTGCGAAAACTGGGGCGAATCTCTCCCGGGCAAGTACGGTTACTCAGGCGTAGGCGCAGTTGTAGGCGCAACATATCCGGAACAGCTTGAGGAGCTTAGAAGAGAGCTTCCAAGAACATTTTTCCTTGTTCCCGGCTACGGCGCACAGGGCGGCGGCGCTCAGGATATAAAGCACGCTTTTGATAAGAACGGTATAGGCGCAATCGTTAACTCCAGCCGTGCTATTATGTGCGCATGGAAAAAGGAAGGCTGCCCGGAGGAAGATTACGCAATGGCAGCAAGAAGAGAAGCTATAAGAATGAGAGATGATATCAGAGCTGTAGTAGGAGAAATGAAGCTCTGATTTGATATCCAATAAATATATGAAAATACGAAAAAACAGCAGGATATTTTAAGCAAAATGACCATTTTCTATTGACTAAATGGCATAAAAGGAATATAATTATTCCAATCGAGTATCATGCTTTCTCGTTAAAATTTTCACGAGGTAAGCGTCAAAACTTATTTAAGGGAGTAGATAATAATGGCACGAGTATACAATTTTTCGGCAGGCCCCTCTATGCTTCCTGAGTCTGTACTCAGAAAAGCAGCTGACGAGATGCTGGACTATCAGGGCAGCGGTCAGTCTGTAATGGAAATGTCACACCGCAGCAAGGTGTATGACGCAATCATTAAAGAAGCAGAGGCTCTTTTGAGAGAAGTTATGAACATACCTGACAATTACAAGGTTTTGTTCCTCCAGGGCGGCGCTTCATCTCAGTTTGCAATGGTTCCAATGAACCTTATGACAAAGAGCGGCAAGGCCGACTATGTTATCACAGGTCAGTGGGCTAAAAAAGCATACAAGGAAGGCGCACGTTACGGAAAGGCAAACATCGTTGCTTCCTCCGAAGACAAGACTTTCTCTTATATTCCAAAGCTTGACCCTTCAACCTTTACAAAGGATGCAGACTATTTCCATATCTGCATGAACAATACAATCTACGGAACAGTTTATCACGAGATTCCTGACACAGGAGATGTTCCTCTTGTAGCTGATATTTCTTCCTGCATTCTTTCTCAGCCAATCGACGTTTCTAAGTTCGGCGTTCTCTATGCAGGCGCACAGAAGAACATGGCTCCTGCAGGTCTTACAGTTGTTATCATCAGAGAAGACCTTATCGGCCACGCTATGGACATTACACCAACAATGTTCAACTATCAGACACACGCCGACAACGGTTCTATGTTCAATACACCTCCTTGCTACACAATTTATATTGCAAAGCTTGTTCTTGAGTGGATTAAGAACGAAATGGGCGGACTTGAGAAGATGAAAGAGTACAACGAGAAAAAGGCTAAAATCCTTTATGATTTCCTTGACAGCTCTAAACTTTTCAAGGGCACAGTTGTTCCTGAGGACCGTTCTTTGATGAATGTTCCGTTTGTAACAGGCGATGCAGACATGGACGCAAAGTTTGTTAAAGAGGCAACAGAACACGGTTTTGTTAATATCAAGGGCCACCGTTCAGTTGGCGGTATGAGAGCTTCTATCTACAATGCAATGCCAATCGAGGGCGTTGAGAAGCTTGTAGCCTTTATGAAGGAGTTTGAAGAGAGAAATGTATAATATATTAACTTTAAATAAAATTGCAAAAGTTGGCACAAACAGACTGGGCGACAATTATGCTTGCTCAGACAGCGTAGCAAATCCTGACGCAGTTCTTGTACGTTCTGCCGCTATGCACGATATGGAAATGCCTGAAACTCTTCTTGCTATCGCAAGAGCAGGCGCAGGCGTAAACAACATCCCTGTTGCAAAATGCGCAGAAGAGGGTATCGTTGTATTCAACACACCAGGCGCAAACGCAAACGCAGTTAAAGAGCTTGTTATCGCAGGCTTGCTCATGAGCTCAAGAAAGGTTCTTGCAGGTATTGAGTGGGCTAAGACACTCAAGGGCAACGGCGACGCAGTTGGCAAGATGGTTGAAAAGGGCAAGAGCCAGTTTGTAGGCCCTGAAATTAAGGGTAAGAAGCTTGGCGTTATCGGACTTGGTGCAATCGGTATTCTCGTTGCTAACGCTGCTGCTGACCTTGGCATGGAAGTTTTGGGTTATGATCCATACATCTCTGTTGACGCTGCTTGGAAGCTTTCACACAACGTAAAGCACGCACAGACAGTAGATCAGATTTATGCAGAGTGCGACTACATTACAGTTCATGTTCCTCTCAACGATTCAACAAGAGAGGGAATCAACGCATCTACAATCGCAAAGATGAAGGACGGAGTTAGAATTCTCAACTTCTCCCGTGACGGTCTTGTTAATTCCGCAGATATCCTTGCAGGAGTTAAGTCAGGAAAAATCGCATGCTATGTAACAGACTTTGCTACAGATGATATCCTCTGCGAGGAAAACATCATCGTTATGCCTCACCTTGGCGCATCTACACCTGAGAGCGAGGACAACTGCGCTGTTATGGCAGCAGACCAGATTAAGGATTATCTTGAGAACGGAAATATCACAAATTCCGTTAACTATCCTGCACTTTCAATGGCAAGATCCGGAGATATTCGTTTCTGCGTAATGCACAAGAATGCTCCTAAGATGCTCACACAGATTCTCGACTGCATCACATCAAACGGTGCAAACGTTGAGGGTATGGAGAACAAGAGCAAGGGTGAGTATGCTTATACAGTTGTTGACGCAACAGGCGCAGACCAGGCTGTAAAGGCATCCATCGAGGCAATCGAAGGAGTTATCAGAGTAAGAGTTATCTGATTATAAATAATAAAAAGCTGTATGGGTTTTCCGTACAGCTTTTTTGTTTTTAAAATATGCAGAAAATCAATAACTTAGCAAATATTTAGAAAACTAACACTTTAAATTGAATATAAACTGTGGTATAATGCCTCTTGTAATATCCTTTTATTGGTTGGAGGTGAATACTTGGAAACTTTTATTCAAAATGTGACAAATATTGACTTTGGTATTCTGGATTTTATACAGCAGAATCTTAGAAATCCTTTTTTTGACTTCCTTATGCCTTTTTTAAGTGCAATAGGTGAAGCCGGCATTGTTTGGATTGTAATTTGCATAGGTATGCTTTTTCCTAAAAAGACCAGAATGTGGGCGATTGCCGGTCTTTTGGCTATGCTTGTGACCTGGCTTTCCGGAGAAGTGATTCTGAAAAATCTTATTGGAAGAGTAAGACCCTGCAATGTAAATTTGGCGGTGGATATGCTGGTTGACAGACCGTCTTCCTACAGTTTCCCGTCAGGACATACAAGCTCATCCTTTGCCTGCGCTACGGTTATTTTCCGTATGAATAAAAAGTGGGGCATAGGAGCTTTGATTCTTGCCGCTTTGATTGGATTCTCCAGACTGTACAATTATGTGCATTTCCCCACCGACGTATTGGCAGGTATGCTCTGGGGTATTTTGCTTGCATCGGTTGTAGTTTGGGTATTTAAAAAATATAATTTGTTTGATGACAAAAAAGATTTAAACCTTAATAAATGAGGAGAGATTATCATGGAAAAATTGATGATTAAAAACTTGTTTGACCTTGACAAAACTATTGCGAAAGATCTTTTTGAGGGCGCTGTTTATCCCTGGGAAGTTCTTCCGAAGATTAAGGAGTTTATTGTAAAGCTGGGCAACACTCTTGACCCTGAGATTTACGAGAAAAGGGGAGAGGATATCTGGGTTGCAAAAAGCGCAAAGGTTGCTCCATCAGCATATCTGGGCGGCCCACTTATAATCTGCGAAAATGCGGAAATCCGCCACTGTGCTTTTATCAGAGGCAGCGCAATAGTCGGAGCAGGAGCAGTTGTGGGCAATTCCACAGAGCTTAAAAATGCAGTGCTCTTTGACGGGGTTCAGGTTCCTCATTACAATTATGTGGGCGACAGCATTTTGGGCTACAAGGCTCACACAGGTGCAGGCGCAATCACTTCAAATCTTAAATCAGACAAAAAGCTTGTTACTGTTATGTGTGACGGAGAAAAGGTTGAAACAGGCGTTAAGAAGTTCGGCGCAATGCTGGGCGACTTTGCGGATATCGGTTGCAACAGCGTTTTGAACCCGGGCACAGTTGTCGGCAGAGGCACAAGAGTTTATCCTCTTTCAATGGTTCGTGGCTATGTTCCCGAGCACAGCATATACAAGAACAGAAACGAAGTAGTTATCATAGAAGATAAATGATTTTTTTGTCCGCCTTTTTTTAGTTCCGCCTTGCAAAACTTAGTTGTAGAAATAAACATCGTTTCAAGGCGGGCGAGACTTTTGATTCCGACCTGCAAAGGAAAGATATAAAAATTAACTTCCACACAGGTCGGACGAGACCTTGGTTTTAGAAATAAAAAATGGCTCTGACACGGTTAACTTCGTGCAGAGCCATTTTTTTATTATTATAATGTTTAATGAAAAATAACACTCAACTTGCGCAGCGGTTACTATATATAATAGAAAGCCATAATATACATATTAAAGCTAAAAGAACAAACCCTATTAAGAGCAAGCCATTCTAAGGCGCACAACGAAAGGTTTCGCCCGCCGAGTGCTGTCGTTAACTTTTATGAAAAACTTTATATATATTAAAATAATAAAAGATTAAACCCTATCGAAAGCGAGCCATTCTAAGGCGTACAACGAAAGGTTTCGCCCGCCGAGTGCTGGCGTTGATATCTATAGAAAACTTTAGCTCGGCGGAACAAAAAGACTCGCCCGCCGAGTGCTGGCGTTGATATCTATAGAAAACTTTAGCTCGGCGGAACAAAAAGACTCGCCCGACGTGTGCAGGTGTTTATTTCATAGGTAAACTTTTGCACGTCGGAAATAAAAATCAAAATTCGATGCCTTCTCGGGCGGGGATGCCTCGCTGGTAGGGGTGCTTTTCGTTTACGAAATGGGTGATGTAGTCAGCAAGAACGGAAAACTTCTCGGGGACTTCATGACCGGTGAGAACTATTTCCAGAGTTTGTGGGGCGTTGGAAAGAAACTCGTAAACCTCTGCATGGGATACCATATTTAAGGAAACAGCGGTCAAAAGCTCATCAAGGATTATCATGTCAAATTTGCCCACTATGGATTTTTCAGCGGATACTCGGAAAATCTCTCCCATAAGACGGGCACAGTTCTCCTTTTCCTCTTCTGACATGGTAAAGGTGAATTTTAGCTCCACGGGACATGGGGCAAGAGTTATGTTTGAAAGCTGCTTTAGAGATGTTCGTTCCCCTGTTGACATGGTTTTTAAAAACTGAACAAAAAGAACCTTTAAATCCCTGCCGGCTGCTCTTACGGCAAGACCTGTTGCGGCGGTGGTTTTTCCTTTACCGTCGCCGTAATAAATGTGTATCATAAAAAGATACTCCTTTTCGTAATATATTTCCAGACCAATAGAATTATGTATATGATAAACGGAAATGGATTATTTTTCAAGCTTTGGTGATGAAGATTTTCTTAAAAATATTATGTACAAAATATACAAAAATATCATACATATTGAATGAAATATTTTCGCATAATTTTTGTGATTTTTCTTGAAAAACAGGGGTTCATAGTGTATAATAATACCTGCGTGACTGCACTATATATGATATGCGATGAAGCGGGAGGTTGCGGCAGTTAGCCGGTTTTTCCGTGGAGTATGTCCGATTTTAAACCGGGCGATAACGAAATAAATTCGGGGTTTTTGCGACATAAGGAGTTGCTGTGTCGTATTGTGTCCGAATGCTTTTCTGTGAGTACCCGTTGGTTGATAAAAGCCAGACGGGTTTATTGTTAGGGTGAGAGGAAACACCCGGCAATGTGGAAAGAATTTTAAAAGCCCGCCAACTAAAAATTAAGGAGGCGACGACAATGGCAGTCAAGGAAAAAATCAGAATAAGACTTAAGAGCTACGATCATCAGTTGGTTGATCAGTCAGCAGAAAGAATCGTTGCAACAGCAAAGAGAACAGGTGCCAGAGTTTCCGGTCCGGTTCCGCTTCCAACAGAGAAGCAGGTTGTTACAATCCTCAGAGCTGTTCACAAGTACAAGGATAGCCGTGAGCAGTTCGAGATGAGAACACACAAGCGTCTTATTGATATTTTAAGACCGTCAAACAAGACAGTCGAGGCTCTTATGAGCTTAGAGCTCCCTGCCGGCGTTGATATTGATATTAAGCTTTAATCTTAATAGGCATATCAACCTACAAGCAGACAGGGTCATGTTGGCGAAAGCCAACCAATAACCTTATAAGGAGGATATAGAAATGCAAAAAGCAGTAATCGGAAAAAAGGTTGGAATGACACAGATTTTCGATGAAAAGGGAATTGTAGTTCCTGTAACTGTCGTTGAAGCAGGTCCATGCGTTGTTTCAATGATTAAGACAGTTGAAAACGATGGCTACGCAGCAGTTCAGATGGGCTGGGGCGATTTAAAGCCACACAAGGTTACAAAGCCAATGAAGGGTCACTTCGAGAAGGCTGATGTAGCTCCAAAGAGAATTCTCAAAGAGTTCCGTTTTGACGATGTTGATGCTTACAAGGTAGGCGACATTGTTAAGGTAGACGCTTTTGAGGCAGGCAACAGAGTTGATGTAACAGGTACCAGCAAAGGTAAAGGTTACGCCGGTGTAATTAAGAGATGGAACTTCCAGAGACTTAAGGAAACACACGGTTCAGGTCCGGTTGCTCGTCACGGCGGTTCAATCGGTGCTTGCTCTGACCCATCAAGAGTATGGAAGGGCAAGAAGATGGCAGGTCACTTGGGTGCTGAGAGAGTTACAGTACAGAACCTGCAGGTTGTTAAGGTTGATGTTGAGAACAACCTTATCGCCATCAAGGGTGCTATCCCCGGCCCTAACGGCGGTACAGTAGTAATTAAAGATACCGTTAAGGCTTAAAAGGGAAGGAGGATTTATAAATGCCAAACGTAGCAGTAGTAGATATGGCAGGCAAGCAGGTTGGAACAATCGATCTTGCTGAGTCCGTATTCGGTATAGAGCCAAATGCAGCAGTTATGCATCATATGGTAGTTAACTATCTTGCTAATCAGCGTCAGGGTACACAGTCTGCACTGACAAGAGCAGAAGTTTCCGGCGGCGGCAGAAAGCCATGGAGACAGAAGGGCACAGGCCGTGCAAGACAGGGTTCAACAAGAGCTCCTCAGTGGACACACGGTGGTATCGTATTTGCTCCGAAGCCAAGAAGTTACAGATTTACAGTTAATAAGAAGGTAAGAAGACTCGCTATGAAGTCTGCTTTCTCTTCAAAGGCAGCAGCTAATGAGATCATCGTAATCGATGCAATCAAGGCTGACGCATATAAGACAAAAGTTATCGCAGAGATGCTCAAGGCCATTGGCGCCGAGAAGAAAGCTCTCATCGTTCTGCCCGAGGTTGATGCAAAGGTTATCAAATCCGCAAGCAACATCAAGGGCGTTAAGACCGCTCAGGTTAACACACTTAACGTATACGACATTCTCAATGCAGATAAGCTCGTAATTGTTAAGGATGCGGTTAGCAAAATCGAGGAGGTGTACGCATGATAGCACATGACATCATCATTCGCCCAATCATCACTGAAAAGAGCATGCAGGGCATAATGGAAAAAAGGTACACCTTTGAGGTTGCCAAAAACGCCGGTAAGGTTGAAATTGCTAAAGCAGTTGAGGAAATCTTCAAGGACGTAAAAGTTAAGAAGGTTAACACACTCAACGTAAGAGGCAAGCTTCGCCGCCAGGGTAGATACGAAGGCTACACAAGATGCTGGAAGAAGGCTGTTGTAACCCTCACAGAGGACAGCAAGCCAATCGAATTCTTTGAAGGCATGATGTAAGCCTGTAAAAAATAATAACAGGCAGTATGTATGGGGATGAAAGCCAGTCCCCGCAAAGCCCATCATGAGGAGAGTGAAACCAAATGGCCATTAAAGTTTATAAGCCGACTACAAACGCACGCCGTAACATGTCGGTTACAGATTATTCAGGTCTTTCAAAGGTTGCCCCCGAAAAGAGTCTGCTTGCTCCCGTAAAGAAAAACTCGGGTCGTAACAGCTACGGCAGAATTACAGTTCGCCACAGAGGCGGCGGCAATCGCAGAAAGTACCGTATCATAGATTTCAAAAGACAGAAGTTCGATGTACCGGCAAAGGTTCTTACACTTGAGTACGATCCTAACCGTTCAGCTTTCATCGCTCTTGTACAGTACGAGGACGGCGAGAAGGCATACATCATCGCACCACAGGGTCTCAAGGTTGGAGACACAGTAGTTTCCGGTAAGGATGCAGATATCAAGGTTGGTAACGCACTTCCTTTGAGCTCAATTCCTACAGGTACATTTATCCATAACGTAGAGCTTTACCCAGGCAGAGGCGCTCAGCTTGCTAGAGCAGCCGGTAACATGGCTCAGCTTATGGCTAAAGAGAACGGAATGGCTCTTCTGAGACTTCCTTCAGGCGAACTTAGAAATGTTCCTGATGCTTGCATGGCTACAATCGGCCAGGTAGGAAACACAGACCATGAAAACGTTAAGATCGGTAAGGCTGGTCGTAAGCGCAACATGGGCTGGAGACCAACAGTAAGAGGTTCTGTAATGAACCCTAACGACCACCCGCACGGTGGTGGTGAAGGTAAATCTCCGGTTGGACGTCCGGGTCCTGTTACTCCGTGGGGTAAGCCTGCACTTGGTTATAAGACAAGAAAGACACACAACCGTTCTGATAAGTTTATCGTAAAGCGTAGAAACGGTAAGTAATAGGCGGCAGAAAGGAGCTTTAAATTATGAGTAGAAGCACAAAAAAGGGTCCTTATGTTCAGCCTGTGCTGCTCAAAAGGATTCAGCAGATGAACGAAGCTGGCGAGAAGAGAATTCTCAAGACTTGGTCAAGAAGCTCAACAATTTTCCCAGATTTCGTAGGTCATACATTTGCGGTACATGACGGCCGCAAGCACGTTCCGGTATATGTAACAGAAGATATGGTTGGTCACAAGCTCGGCGAGTTTGCTCCAACAAGAACATTCAAAGGCCATGCCGGTTCAAAAACATCTAAGAAGTAATAGGCGGAAGGAGTTATTGCAATGGAAGCTAAGGCATATTTAAACTATGTCCGTATCTCACCCCGCAAGGTATCTATTGTTTTGGATCTCATCCGTGGCAAAGATGCAAAACTTGCAAAGGCTATTCTTGCACAGACACCAAAGGCCGCCTGCGAGCCACTTTCAAAGTTGCTCAAGTCAGCTATGGCAAATGCTGAGAATAACCACGATATGGATGTATCAAGACTTTACGTTGCAGAGTGCAGCGTAAGCCAGGGCCCAACCCTCAAAAGAATTCGTCCGAGAGCTCAGGGCAGGGCATTTAGAATTAACAAGAAAACATCCCACATTACCCTTGTGCTCAAGGAAAGAGAATAATGAGGAGGAGGTAAGATTATGGGCCAAAAAGTTAATCCACACGGTTTGCGTGTAGGCGTAATTAAAGATTGGGATTCACGCTGGTTTGCAAATAAGAAAGATTTTGGCGATACTCTTGTTGAGGATTACAACCTCCGCAGGACTCTTAAGAAGCAGCTTGCAGGTGCAGGCGTGCCAAAAATCGAAATTGAGCGTGACGGTAAAAGAGTAAGAATTCACATTCACTGCGCTATGCCTGGTAAGGTTATCGGCAAGGGCGGCAGCGAGATAGAGAAGCTCAGACTCCAGTGCGAGAAAATGCTGGGCAAGGCTGTTGTAATCGACATCGTGGAGGTTAAGTCCCCGGATTTGAACGCACAGCTGGTTGCAGAGAGCATCGCACAGCAGCTTGAGAAGAGAATTTCTTTCCGCCGTGCTATGAAGCAGGCAATCGGAAGAGCTATGAAGCTGGGCGCTAAGGGTATCAAAACTCAGTGTTCAGGACGTCTCGGCGGCGCAGAAATCGCAAGATCCGAGCAGTATCACGAGGGTACAATCCCTCTTCAGACAATCCGTGCAGACATCGACTACGGTTTTGCAGAGGCTGACACAACCTACGGTAAGATCGGTGTTAAAGTATGGCTGTACAAAGGTGAGGTTCTCAACGAAGTAAAGAAGAGACCTCGCAGGGAAGGAGGCAATAAATAATGCTGTTACCAAAGCGTGTAAAGTACAGAAGAGTACACAGAGGTCGTATGACCGGTAAAGCATACCGTGGCAACAAGGTTACTTACGGTGATTATGGTCTTCAGGCATTAGAGCCAAGCTGGATTACATCAAACCAGATCGAATCTGCCCGTATCGCTATGACACGTTACTGCAAGAGATTCGGTAAAGTTTGGATTAAGATATTCCCGGATAAGCCAATCACAGAGAAGCCTGCTGAAACTCGAATGGGTTCCGGTAAAGGTTCACCTGAGTATTGGGTAGCAGTTGTTAAGCCGGGCAGAGTTATGTTCGAGCTTGCAGGTGTTGACGAGGCTACAGCTAGAGAGGCTATGCGTCTTGCAGCTATGAAGCTTCCTATTAAATGTAAGTTTGTAAAGAAAGAGGAAACGGAGGTTGAGCAATAATGACAGCAAAAGAACTCAGAGAATTGTCTGTAAACGAGCTTGAATTAAAGCTCAAGGAGCTCAAGGAAGAGCTTTTTAATCTTCGTTTTCAGCTTGCCATTAACCAGCTCGAGAATCCAATGCGTATTCAGGCAGTTAAGAAGGACATTGCAAGAGTTTCTACAGTTCTTCGCCAGCTTGAGCTTGAGAATACAAGAGCATAATTGAGGAGGGCATAGCAGTGAGCGAAAGAAACATGAGAAAAGTAGCTATCGGCAAGGTTGTAAGCGACAAGATGGATAAGACAATCGTTGTAGCAATCGAAGATAGCGTTAAGCATAAGCTTTACAATAAAATCGTTAAGCGCACAGTCAGACTCAAAGCACATGATGAAAACAATGAGTGCGGTGTTGGTGACCGTGTAAAAGTTATGGAGACCCGTCCTCTTTCTAAGGATAAGAGATGGAGACTCGTCGAGATTATAGAGAAAGCTAAATAATTCCGTTTATTGGGCTTTGAGAAAAGGAGGAACGCACTGTGATTCAGCAGCAAACTTACCTCAAGGTTGCCGATAACACCGGCGCTAAGGAACTTATGTGCATTCGTGTTCTCGGCGGAACCAGAAGAAGGTATGCCAATATAGGCGACGTAATCGTTGCTTCCGTTAAGAAAGCAGCACCCGGCGGCGTTGTTAAAAAAGGCGACGTTGTAAAGGCAGTTGTTGTACGTTCTGCAAAGGGCGTACGCAGAGAGGACGGCACTTACATTCGTTTTGATGAGAATGCAGCCGTAATTATAAAGGAAGATAAGAACCCTAAGGGTACTCGTATCTTCGGACCGGTAGCAAGAGAGCTTCGTGATAAGGATTATCTGAAGATTCTTTCTTTGGCTCCGGAAGTACTTTAATGGAGGTGTCAGCAGATGAATAAGAAACTTCATGTAAAAACAGGCGACACCGTTGTAATTATAAGCGGAAAGAGCAAGGGCAAAAAGGGCAAGGTTCTTGCAGTTAGCCCTAAGGAAGGTAAAGTTATCGTAGAGAAGTGCAACATGGTTCACAAGCATGTTAAGCCAAGAAAGATGGGCGACCAGGGCGGCATCGTTGATGCTGAGGGCGCAATCTACGCTTGCAAGGTACAGCTTTACTGCCCTAACTGCAACAAGGCAGTAAGAGTTGCATATAAGACCTACGAAGACGGCACAAAGGCTAGAGTTTGTGCAAAATGTAAGGAAGCACTTTAATAGGAGGATTAAGAAATGGCAAGACTTAAAGAGTTATACGCTAAAGAAGTTGCACCTGCTCTTATGAAAAAGTTCTCTTATAAGAGTGTGATGCAGATTCCAAAGTTTGATAAAATCGTTATCAACGTAGGTGCAGGCGAGGCTAAAGATAATTCTAAGGTTATCGACGCTATCTGCACAGATCTTGCAGCAATCACAGGTCAGAAGCCAATGGTTTGCCGTGCAAGAAAGTCAGTTGCTAACTTTAAACTTCGTGAGGGTATGGCAATCGGCGCTAAGGTTACTCTCAGAGGCGACAGAATGTATGAGTTCATGGACAGACTCTTCAACGTAGCTCTCCCAAGAGTTCGTGACTTCAGAGGAATTAACGCTAACTCCTTTGACGGCAGAGGCAACTACAACATGGGTCTTAAGGAACAGCTCATCTTCCCTGAAATTGAGTACGATAAGATCGACAAAGTACGTGGTATGGACATTTGCTTCGTAACCACTGCAACTACAGACGAAGAAGCCCGTGAGCTTTTGACACTTATGGGCGCACCATTTGCGAAGTAAGGAGGAATTGTTGTGGCTAAGACTGCTATGAAAGTTAAGCAGCAGAGAGTTCAGAAATATTCCACAAGAGAATATTCAAGATGCAAAATCTGTGGTAGACCACACGCCTACCTCCGTAAGTACGGAATTTGCCGTATTTGCTTTAGAGAACTCGCTTACAAGGGCGAGATTCCCGGTGTAAAAAAGGCAAGCTGGTAATCAGAGGAGGTAAACGGTATGCAGAGTACAGATATCATCGCTGATTTGCTTACTAGAATTCGTAATGCAAACACAGCAAAGCATGACAGTGTTGAAATCCCAGCATCAAACATGAAGAAGGCTATCTGCCAGATTCTTCTTGATGAAGGATACATCAAAAACTTTACAGTAACCGAAGACGGCAAGCAGGGCATGATCAAGGTTGTTTTGAAATACGGCGAGGGCAAAACTCCAGTTATTTCCGGCCTTAAGAGAGTTTCAAAGCCAGGTTTGCGTATATACAGCGATGTAGAGAATATGCCAAAGGTTATGAAGGGCCTTGGAATTGCAATCATTTCAACTTCTAAGGGCATCATGACTGACAGAGAGGCTCGCAAAGAGCACGTAGGCGGCGAGGTTCTCGCATATATTTGGTAATAGGAGGTGCGAAAATGTCTCGAATTGGAAGAAAACCTATAAATATTCCCGCCGGTGTAGAAGTTAAGTTCGAAAACGGCGTTCTCACAGCAAAGGGTCCTAAGGGTACACTCACTCAGAATGTACACCCAAACATGCTGGTAGAAATCAACAACGGCATTATCGAAGTTAAGCGTCCAAATGACGACAAGCTTAACCGTTCACTTCACGGTCTTACAAGAACACTTATCCACAATATGATGATCGGTGTAACTGAGGGCTACAAGAAGGAACTGGATGTTAACGGCGTTGGTTACCGTGTTCAGAAGCAGGGTAAGACAGTTACAATGAACCTTGGATTCTCACATCCGGTTATCATTGAGGATACAGACGATATTACAATCGAAGTTCCAAACCCAAATAAAATTATCATCCACGGCGCAGATAAGCAAAAGGTTGGTCAGTTTGCTGCCGAAGTTAGAGAGAAGCGTCCACCAGAGCCATATAAGGGCAAGGGTATTAAGTATGTGGACGAACACATCCGCCGCAAGGAAGGCAAGGCCGGTAAGGGCGGCAAGAAGTAATTAAGGAGGGAAATGACTAATGGTAAAGAGACCTGATACAAAAAAAGCTCGTTTGAATCGCCACAAGAGAATTCGTGGTAAAATAAGCGGCACACCAGAGTGTCCACGCCTTTGTGTATTCCGCTCCACTAACAACATCTATGCACAGCTTATAGATGACGTTAACGGTGTTACACTTGCTTCAGCTTCTAGCCTTGACAAGAGCATCGAAGGAAACGGCGGTAACAAAGAGGCAGCACGTGCAGTAGGCAAGCTCATTGCTCAGCGTGCAGCAGAGAAGAATATAGTTGATGTTGTATTCGACAGAGGCGGCAACATCTACCACGGCCGTGTTAAGGAATTGGCCGAAGGCGCCCGTGAGGGCGGCCTCAATTTCTAAGGAAGGGGAGGAATAACTTTGGCAATTATTGACGCAGGAACATTGGATTTGAAAGAGCGCGTTGTTGCTATCAACCGCGTATCTAAAACAGTAAAGGGCGGACGTATCTTCAAGTTTGCAGCTTTGGTAGTTGTAGGCGACGAGAACGGAACAGTAGGCTTCGGTATCGGTAAAGCAGGCGAAGTTCCGGATGCTATCCGCAAGGGCATTGAGGATGCTAAGAAGAACCTTATTAAGGTTTCTCTCAGAGGCACAACAATCCCACACGAAATTATCGGTGAGTACGGTGCAGGCAGAGTTTTGATGAAGCCGGCTGCTCCCGGTACAGGAGTTATCGCCGGAGGTCCAGTGCGTGCCGTTGTTGAAGCAGCAGGTATCAAAGATATCAGAACAAAAGCTCTTCGTTCAAACAACCCATGCAACGTAGTTAGAGCTACACTCGAGGGACTTAAGGCTCTTCGTACAGCAGAAGAAGTTGCTGCAATCCGTGGCAAGTCTGTAAAAGAAATTTTATAATAAACGGGGGTTGACGAAATGAAAATCAAATTAGTTAAGAGCCTCATCGGAGCTAAAAAGGATCAGATCGCAACTGCCCATGCTTTGGGTCTTAAGAAAATCGGCGATGTTACAACACAGCCAGACAACGCTCAGACAAAAGGCAAAGTAGCAAAAATAATCCACCTCATCGAGGTAGTTGAAGGTTAATCAATCAAGGAGGTGCGAAAAATGAAGTTACATGAACTTTCACCTGTTGAAGGCTCAAAGAAGGACGCCAAGAGAATTGGTAGAGGTCACGGTTCAGGCTGGGGCAAAACTTCCGGTAAGGGTCACAAAGGTCAGAAGGCAAGAGCAGGCAGAGGTATGCGTGTTGGCTTTGAAGGCGGCCAGATGCCTTTGCAGAGACGTATTCCTAAGAGAGGTTTCAACAACATCTTCGCTAAGGAAATCGTTTCTATCAACGTAGGTTCTCTCAACAGATTTGAAGACGGCGCAGTTGTAGATGCAGCAGCACTTGTTGAAGCAGGTCTTGTTAAGAATTATTTTGACGGTATTAAAATTCTGGGCAACGGTGAGCTTAAGAAGAACATCACTGTTAAAGTAGATGCATATTCAGAGTCCGCTAAGGCTAAAATCGAGGCTGCAGGCGGAAAGGCTGAGGTGATTTAATTGTTTAAGACAATTAGAAACGCCTGGGCTATCCCAGATCTCAGAAGAAAGTTACTTTTCACTTTAATGATTATAATCGTATTCAGAATTGGTTCCGTTATCCCGGTTCCATTTCTGGATATGGCTGCACTGAGAGAGGTTATGAACGCTAACGGCGTTGAAACCGGCAACTCAATGCTTGCTTATCTTAATACTCTTTCCGGTGGCGCTTTTTCCAACGCAACACTGTTTGCAATGGGCGTTTCACCATATATCAACAGCTCCATCATCATGCAGCTTTTGACAATTGCTATTCCTCCTCTTGAGAGAATGGCAAAAGAAGGAGAAACTGGAAGAAAGAAAATTGCTACAATAACTCGTTATGTAACTGTTGCACTTGGACTTATTCAGGGTACTGCATATTTCTTCTATCTGCGCAACCAGAACATAACAGTTTACAACGAAGGCTTCAGCCTTTGGTTCTCAGCAATCGTTATCATCCTCGCATTTACAGCAGGTACTGCTCTTATGATGTGGATGGGTGAGCAGATCAATAAAAACGGTATCGGAAACGGTATTTCAATTCTCCTTTTTGCAGGTATCGTTGCTCGTCTGCCTTGGACAATCAATGTTTTGGCACAGTACTTCTCATTGGGATTTTCCGGCAGCGCTCAGTATTTTATTCTTGTACCATTCTGGGTTATTCTCTTCCTTGCAGTTATTTGGATTATCACATTCATGCAGGATTCCGAGAGAAGAATTCCGATTCAGTACGCAAAGAGAGTTGTTGGCAGAAAGATGTACGGCGGTCAGTCCAGCCACCTTCCAATCAAGGTTGCTTTGGGCGGTGTTATGCCGGTTATCTTTGCTAGCTCCATTCTCTCAATTCCAAGTACAATTGAAATGTTTTGGCAGCCAACAGGCATCTGGGCAGGCTTCTTTGCAGCATTCAGAGCTGACGGCTGGGCATATGCATTACTTTATTTCTTACTCATTTTGATGTTTGCATACTTCTACACCTCAATTCAGTACAATCCGGTAGAAATGGCAAACAACTTGAAGCAGAACAACGGCACAATCCCAGGTATCAGACCTGGTACTCCTACTGCGGAGTTCATAAGAAAGATTCTTTCCAGAATCACACTTATCGGTGCTTTGTTCCTTGCATTCATAGCTTTGGTTCCAATTATTTATTCGTCAGTGACAGGTTTGAGAGGCCTCACAATGGGTGGTACATCCGTTATCATCATGGTTGGTGTCGCTCTTGAAACAGTAAAACAACTGGAATCTCAGATGATGATGCGTCATTATAAGGGATTCCTGGACTAATACTTTTTACCTTAGGAGGAGAATTCACATGAACATCATTTTGTTGGGAGCTCCCGGTGCAGGTAAGGGCACTCAGGCAGCTGTTATTTGCGAAAAGTTGAATATTCCTACAATTTCAACAGGAAACATCATCAGAGAAGCGCTGAAAAACGGCACTGAAATGGGATTGAAGGCAAAGTCCTACATGGACGCAGGAAAGCTGGTTCCGGATGAGGTAGTAATCGGCATAGTTAAGGAAAGACTTGCACAGGACGACTGCGCAAACGGTTTTATCCTTGACGGTTTCCCAAGAACAATTCCACAGGCCGAGGCTCTGGACGCAATGGGCGTTGTTATCGACAAGGTTATCGACATTGAGGTAGCCGACGAGGTAATAGTGAACAGATTGTCCGGACGCCGTGTTTGCGAGAAGTGCGGAAGACCTTATCACCTTGAGAGCTTGAAGCCAAAGGCAGAAGGTATCTGCGACGACTGCGGAGGCACCCTTGTTCAGCGTAAGGATGACAGCATTGAGACCGTAAAGGCTCGTCTTGATATTTATCACAATGAGACAGAGCCGCTCAAAGACTACTATGCAAAGCAGAACAAGCTTGTTGTAGTTGAAGGACAGGACACTGTAGAAGATACTTCTAAGTTGGTTCTTGCAGAAGTAGAGGCGTAAAGTATGATTGTGTTGAAAACCGCTCGTGAACTTTCTCTTATGAGAGAGGCGTGCAAAATATCTGCACGGGCATTAAAAATTGCCGGCGAAGCTGTTCAACCGGGAGTTTCGACTCTTGAAATCGATACTTTAGTTCGCAAGTACATCGAGAAACAGGGAGCCGTTCCCTCGTTTCTCGGGTACGGCGGATTTCCGAACAGTGCTTGTATATCGGTAAATGACACGGTTATCCATGGCATACCAAGCAAGAAACGCATTCTCAAAGAGGGCGACATTGTAAGCGTTGACGTGGGAGCTTATATAGGCGGATACCACGGAGATAACGCATGGACATTCCCATGCGGAAAGATAAGCGATGAAGCGCAGGCGCTGCTTGACGCAACGAGAGAAAGCCTTTTTAAAGGAATCGAAAAGGCTCAGCCGGGAAACAGAATCGGAGACATCGGCTCAGCGGTTCAGCAGTATGTCGAAGAGCGCAGTTACTCGGTGGTACGTGACTTTGTCGGCCACGGAGTAGGTGCGAAGTTACACGAAGAACCATCTGTACCAAATTTCGGTACACCGGGAAGAGGCCCGAGGCTTTTGCCCGGCATGACAATCGCAATAGAACCTATGATAAACATGGGAAGCTACCGTGTAAAGGTTCTTGAAGACGAGTGGACCACGGTTACAGTGGACGGAAGCTTGTCCGCTCATTTTGAGCATACAATAGCAATAACTCCGGACGGTCCAAAGATATTAACACTTCCGGATTAAGGATTGGGAATAATCTTATGGATATAGTCAAGGGAAGAATCGTAAAAGCCAAGGCAGGCAGAGATAAAGACAAATTCTTTGTGGTTGTGGATATATACAAGAATACAGCGTATATATGCGACGGAAAGACCAGAAGAATTGAAAAGCCTAAACGCAAAAATGTTCTGCATCTTGCGCCTACCGCAGAAATGGCAGACGAATTTAACAGCAACCGAAAGATTCGGGAAATCCTCAAAAATTACAGAGGCGATTGATTTTAATAATCCGTTAGGAGGTTACAGTTGTGTCGAAGCAAGACGTTATCGAAATAGAGGGTACAGTAAAAGAAGCTCTCCCAAACGCACAGTTTAAGGTAGAGCTGCCAAATGGTCATGTTATTCTTGCCGTTATTTCAGGCAAGCTGAGAATGAACTTTATAAGAATTCTTCCGGGCGATAAGGTAACAGTTGAGATGTCACCATATGACCTTACAATAGGCAGAATTACATGGCGCTCAAAGTAATTGCAAAGCATATACGCTTTATTAAATAAATTGATTGACTATTTAGAAAGGAATGATTATAAATGAAAGTCAGACCTTCAGTAAAGAAAATTTGCGATAAGTGCAAGGTTATCAAGAGACACGGAAAAATCATGGTAATCTGCGAGAACCCAAAGCATAAGCAGCGTCAGGGTTAATCATAAGTAAATTAAACTATATTTTGAAATAATTATGGAGGTGCAACTATGGCTCGTATAGCAGGTGTTGATTTACCGAGAGATAAAAGAGTTGAAATTGGTTTGACATACATCTACGGTATCGGACGTAAAACTGCAAGCGACATTCTTGCTGCAACAGGTGTTAATCCTGACACTCGTGTCAGAGATCTTTCAGAAGACGATGTATCAAAGCTGAGAGAATATATCGATCATAACTGCCGTGTTGAAGGTGATCTTCGCCGTGACATAGCTTTTGATATTAAAAGACTTATTGAAATTGGTTGTTACCGTGGCGTTCGCCACAGAAAGGGTCTCCCGGTAAGAGGTCAGCGTTCAAAGACTAACGCTCGTACTCGTAAGGGTCCCCGTAAGACTATGGCAAACAAGAAGAAATAAGTAAAGGAGGACAAAGCTTATGGCAGCACCAAAAGCCGGAAAGAAGGCAACCGTGCGTCGTCGCCGTGAACGTAAAAATATCGAAAAAGGCGCAGCACATATTCAGTCAACATTTAACAATACAATAGTTACAATATCCGATACACAGGGTAATGCAATCTCTTGGGCAAGCGCCGGAGAGCTTGGATTCAGAGGTTCAAGAAAGTCAACTCCTTTTGCTGCTCAGTCAGCAGCAGAGACAGCTGCAAAGGCAGCTATGGAGCATGGCCTCAAGTCAGTTGAAGTATACGTAAAAGGCCCTGGTCAGGGAAGAGAAGCAGCTATCAGAGCTCTTCAGTCCGCAGGTCTCGAAGTTAGCATGATTAAGGATGTTACTCCGATTCCTCACAACGGATGCCGTCCTCCAAAGAGAAGACGTGTATAACCGTAATATTACAGGAGGTGTCCCATTATGGCAAGATATACAGGAGCTGTGTGCAGACAGTGCCGCAGAGAGGGTCAGAAGCTTTTCTTAAAGGGCGACCGCTGCTACACAGATAAGTGCGCATTATCCCGCAGAGCTTACGCACCAGGACAGCACGGTCAGGGTCGTAAGAAGAGTTCCGAGTACGGTACTCAGCTTCGTGCAAAGCAGATGACAAGACGTTACTATGGCGTTTTGGAGAGCCAGTTCAGAAAGTACTATGAGTTGGCAGAGAAAAAAGAAGGTAAGACAGGTGAGGCATTGCTGGCAATCCTCGAGAGCCGTCTCGACAGTGTTGTATACAAACTCGGCTGGGCTTCTTCACACGCAGAGGCAAGACAGCTTGTTTCTCACGGTCATTTCACAGTAAACGGCAAGAAGGTTGATATTCCATCATACCTTACAAAGCCGGGCGATGTTATTACAATCGCTGAGAAGAGCAGAAGCAGCGCAAAGTTTAAAGCTCTTCTCGAGGCAAATGCAACAAAGCCTGTTCCAAAGTATCTTGAAGTAAACAACGATGCTTTCGAGGGCAAGGTAGTTTCCGTTGCAAAGCGTGAAGAAATTGATTTACCGGTTGATGAAACACTTATCGTTGAGTTGTACTCCAAGTAATCCCCAAAAAACGCAGGCAGGTTACAAACTCAGCGGCTTAAATGCCGCCTAACGTCAAGGAGGATTCGCTAATGATAGAGATTGAAAAGCCAAGAATAGAAACCGAAGAGTTATCAAGCGACGGCAAGTACGGTAAATTTGTTGTAGAGCCTCTCGAAAGAGGATTTGGCAACACATTGGGCAACAGTTTGAGACGTGTGCTCCTTTCATCCTTGGAAGGAGTTGCGGTTACATCCATCAAGATTGATGGTGTGCTTCACGAGTTTTCCACAATCCCGGGAGTAAAAGAAGACGTTACCGAGATCGTTCTCAACATGAAAAGACTTGTTGCAAAGCTTCACACCAATGATCCGAAAGTTGTGGAAATTTTTGCCGAGGGTCCTTGCGAAGTAACTGCAAGCACAATTAAGTGCGACAGCGAGGTTGAAATCCTCACACCGGATCTTCATATCGCTACACTGGGCGAAGGTGCAAAGCTTCATATGGAGATAACACTGGACAAAGGCAGGGGTTATGTTCCGGCAGAGCGCAATAAGCTCATCGACGGAAACAACGTAATCGGCGTTTTGCCGGTTGACTCCATATATACGCCTGTAGAAAAGGTAAACTACACAGTTGAAAATACCCGTGTAGGTCAGATTACCGACTACGACAAGCTTACTATGTATGTTTGGACAAACGGCGTGCTGAACGCACAGGAGGCTGTTTCATTGGCAGCCAAGGTTCTCACAGAGCACCTCAATCTGTTTGTTGACCTTTCAGATAAGGCAAGCAGCGCAGAGGTTATGGTAGAGAAAGACGACAAGGGCAAGGAGAAGGTTCTTGAGATGACTATCGAAGAGCTCGACCTTTCCGTTCGTTCCTTCAACTGCCTCAAGAGAGCCGGAATTAACACAGTGGAGGATCTCATCGGTAAATCCGAAGAGGATATGATGAAGGTTCGTAACCTCGGACGCAAGTCTCTCGAAGAGGTTATGTATAAGCTCAACAGCCTGGGCTTCAGTCTTCAGAAAGAGGACGAATAATTTGACAGCCCGTTTTTAATATCAATCCATATTGAAAAGGAGTGAATACAAATGCCAGGAACAAGAAAGCTGGGAAGAGCATCTGCTCACAGAATCGCTATGCTGAGAGCAATGGTTACCTTCCTTTTTGAAAAAGGCAAGATTGAAACAACAGTTACTCGTGCCAAAGAAGTATCAGCAATGGCAGAGAAAATGATAACAATAGCAAAGACAAACAGTCTTCACAATAAGCGTCTTGTAATGTCTTTCGTAACAAAAGAGGACGTTGCAAAGAGTCTTTTCGATACAATCGCACCTAAGTACATGGACAGAAACGGTGGTTACACACGTATCACTAAGATCGGACCACGTCGTGGCGATGCTGCTGAAATGGCAATTATCGAACTTATCTGATTTGTCTGATTGTATATGATTTTACATTTGGGAGCGGTTATATGTCCGCTCCCATTTTAAAATATTTCAAATTAGAATTTATATACCCGCCCGTGGCGCAGCCGGATAACGCAGCAGATTCCGATTCTGAAGAACGGGGGTTCGAATCCCTCCGGGCGGGCCATTTTTTTATTTCCGCCTTGCAGAGGTTTAGCTTAGAAATTAGCATCGTTTCAAGGCGGGCGAGACCTTTTCTCTAAAGCTTTGGAATGGCTTTCTCACAGTAGGATTTATCTATTGTGAAGTTATAATGATTACAAGGAAACCATGGTTATTTTAATGTGAGGCTTAGAGAACAGAGTCTCTTTTTTTATTTTCGCCTTAAAAAGGTTTAGTTTAGAAATTAACATCATTTCAAGGCGGGCGAGACCTTTACTTTAAAGCTTTGGAATGGTTTTCTTACATTAGGCTTTATTATTGTGAAGTTATTAAGAATTACGTTATATAATAGTTACTAAATGTTTTATAATACTAAAAACCCCCATTGTTATAGATTTCGTAACAATGGGGGTTTTGATTTTGTATTAAAATTTACTGATTTTCATTTACAAGGACTACTGAAACTCTTATGTTGTTTTCTGCTTCGTCAATATCATAGATTGAATTGTCGTCTATTGGAATATGTATTTCGTAGACATCTGATGTGCTGAGAGTTTCTCCGTCAAATACAAAGCTCCAGTTTTCATCGTTTACCTTTTTAAAGTTTCCATCGGAAGAGTAGGCGTAAAGGGTATATCCCTCGCCTGTGCCCTCAAGGCCGTTTCCTCTGAAAGCTACTGTTGTAGTGGTGTGAACATTTTCAACAGAGGCTGTGAAAACATAGGAAGCGGCGTCGCCGTGGATTCCGGCTTTCAGCTTTTCTTCATCTGTTAAAATGCTTCTTTCGGCAGAGTCCAAATCAACCTCTCTGTAAGGTATTTCCGGAAGATATACAAATCTATCCTGCAATCTTAAAAGCTCCATACAGCCTGTTGGACAGTAAAGTGTGTTTCCGTCACCGCCTGTGAACATTCCGATAGCCATATTGTTATAGCCGCTGAGGCTGGAAACATCCTTTGTATATACTGTTTTTCCGGTTTCAAAATCAAGGATAATATAACGCCACATCTTTGTTTCCGGGTCTTGGTCGTAGCCGTAAAGATATCCGGTGGCGGTTGAAAGCTTGAAAATGGATGTTGAGCTTATATCGTTTCTGCTCCAAATGGTTTTCATTTCCTTGCCGTTTTCGGTTTCAATCAGGTCAACTCTTTCGATTCCCGGCATTATGTATTCGTTGCCGTTTTGCATCCAATTTACGTCATAAATATTTTCAAAGGATTGGATTGAGGAGTCGCTGTCATCTTTTGCTAAGTCTGCGCTTCCTGCGCCGAACCAGTTGCAGACAATAGTGCTTACAGCCTCTTCGCCGTCGTAAACGATTATAGAGTTTTCAACGGAAACCTGCTGACCCTCTGCCAAATCGTCGAGAACCGGAGCGCTTGCAGCCAATTTACCGGTTTTAATATCCAGAGCAATAAGATTTACAGGGTCAAGGTTGTCGGTAAACAGCACATAATCCTGTGTAAGTGTCGGTGAAGAACCGCCGCCCCAGGAAAGACCGCCGCCTGTAGTTGTGCTGCCTGCTTCGCTGTCGTTTGCGCCGTTGCTGCCGTATTCTGTGCGCCATACAACGTATACACCTTCGTTGGCTTTAAGGAGATAGCAGGCCTTGTTAGTGAGTATTACACAGCCATCCTCGCAGGAGGCAATGCCGTTTTCTGCTCCCTCGCCTGGGATTGTTTCGTAAACGTATACAGATTCCTCAGGCACGCTGCTTCTTTTTCCTTCCATTAAATCTTCAATGGCTTGTGCCTCGATATATCCTATATATCCAACCTGTTCACGGTCGGGATAAATGCGAAAACCGCCTGTTACAAACCAAAGATTTCCCTCATAGTCGTATGTAACAGCTAAAAGGTTTTGGTCGGTTTGTCTGTCGATAACTGCTTCAACTAATTTCTTAATATCAATATCTGCAATCTTTTCAAAGGTTTCCAAAATATTTCCGTCTTCGTCCATTGTCTTTAATATCAAAACATGGTTGTGTGAGGTTGGGCAGACAATGTTGTTTTGAGCGTCTACAAAGGAGTAAGAGGACTGAATGGAATAGCTTCCGTTGTCATCCTTCGATGGGATGAAAGAACCGATTGTCGTTATAACGTCAGAGTTTAAATCTCTTATGGTAATTCCACCCAAAAGCGGTGAAATAGCGTTGCCGTATTCATCGTAGAATATGGCGGGAGGAGCCTGTATACCAACTGTTTCAAGGGAAGAGTTAACCTCCGTGTAAATACCCAAAGGCAAAATGGCGTCGGTGGAGTCTGAATTGTAGCCGTCGTTGTGGATATTTGACTCAGATTTCGCCAAATAGGGATTTTGTTTGACAGATTTCGCAGCCAGGGGTTTAGGAGACAGAGAGAAAGAACTGTCACTGTAGTCAATTTTTCCCGTATCCTGACTTTGGCATCCGGAAGCAAAAATCACCATTGCGGCTAAAAGCACTGCAAAGATTTTTTTCATATTTACCTCCTAAATAAAAAACATAAGTTATTAAATATAAACTTGTAATATGATTATATATAAATATAAATATGGTGTCAATAAAAGGAAAGTAATTTTTTCCAAGTCGCCTATAAGAGGACAAAAGATTTATATATTTAATAAAAGACAGAAAAGTCATTGCTTTAAGCAGTGATAAACGAAAAAAATTATTTTTTTTGCAAAATTCTTAAAAAGACTTTACTTTACCGTGATAATGTGATAGAATACAAAAAAGTCACCGGATTAAAATCCGGAATAAAAATTATTCGGAGGAATTTATTTTGAAAAAGATACTTGCAATGCTTATGGCAATTCTCATGTTCGGTACAGTTGCAGCAGGCTGCGGCGGTAATGACGCAACAGAGAACAATTCAACAGACGGTTCAACATCAGAGGTTGGCGGCGCAGAGGAGTCATGGACAAAGGTAGAGTCCGCCGGCAAATTGGTTTTGGGTCTTGACGACAGCTTCCCTCCAATGGGATATAAGGACCCTGAAACAGGCGAAATCGTAGGCTTTGACGTTGACCTTGCAAAAGAAGTTTGCTCAAGACTTGGCATCGAGCTTGTGCTCCAGCCAATCGTTTGGGAAACAAAGGAAACAGAGCTTAACGGCGGAAACATAGACTGCATCTGGAACGGCTTTACCGCAACACCTGAGCGTGAAGAGGCAATGCTTCTTTCAGCCCCTTATATGCAGAATACTCAGGTAGTTATGGTTGCTGAGGGTTCAGACTTTACTGACCTTGCTTCCCTTGCAGGAAAGACAGTCGCTGTTCAGTCCGGTTCTTCAGGCGACAACGCTCTCAATGCTGACGAAAACGCAGACTTCAAAAACTCCCTTGGAAACATCATCAAGATTCAGGATTACCTCAGCGCAATCACAGAGCTTGAAAACGGCACAGTAGACGGCATTGTTCTCGACGAGAAGGTTGCTACAAACTACATAAACATGAAGCCTGGCAAATACAGAATTTTGGAAGCTGACGGCAAAGAGATTACACTTTCCGAGGAAGAGTATGTAATCGCTTTCAGAAAGGGCGATCAGGCTTTGATGGAGAAGATCATGGAAACTCTTAAAGAGATGAAAGAGGACGGCAAGTTGGCAGAAATCTCCACAAAGTGGTTTGAAGAGGACGTTACTACTATCTGATTTTAATGGTACGAAATAGAAATTTAAGGGTGGGCTATGGCCTGCCCTTAAGTTTGTTTTGGTTTAATAACATAAAACTGGTATAAAACCTAATTTATGCCATGAACAAGGATGAAATTGCAGGTATCAAAATAATAATTGCAGAATAAAAAGAAAGAATTTTGAGAGGTGTTCTTGTGAATTATAGTATATTACTGTCTGAGATGCTGGAGGGTACATTAAATTCCCTTGCGCTTTTCGGACTTACATTGTTGTTTTCTCTGCCTTTGGGACTTATACTTTGTGTGGGCAGACGTTCAAAATTTAAAATTATAAATATTCCGGTAAAGTTTTACTTGCTTCTGCTGAGAGGTACTCCTCTTATGCTCCAGCTTATGTTTGTTTTCTACGTTGTAAATCCGCTGTTGCCTTTCAGAATCGACAGATTCCCGGCTGCGGTTGTGGCTTTTGTTTTAAACTATGCTGCATATTTTGCAGAGATTTACAGAGGCGGAATGGAGAGTATTCCGGTTGGACAGTACGAAGCAGCAAATGTTTTGGGATTTAGCAAAAAGCAGACATTCTTTAAAATTATTCTTCCTCAGGTAATAAAGAGAATATTGCCTCCTATGGGCAACGAGTTTATAACCCTTGTAAAGGATACATCCCTTGCAAAGGTAATTTCAGTTGTAGAGCTTATGAAGGTTACATCAGACTGGGCAAACTCTGCGGCAAACTTTGTTCCGTTTATCATCGCCGCTATTTTCTATCTTGTTATGAACGGCGTTGTTTCCAAGTGCTTCAGCATTGCGGAAAAGAAACTCAGCTATTACAGATAATGGAGGTATACCGATATGAAAATGCTGGAAGCAAAAAATATAGAGAAATCCTTCGATAAACTTGAAGTTTTAAAAAATATATCATTTGATGTAAATAAGGGCGAAGTCCTTGCAATCATCGGCCCGTCAGGTTCCGGAAAAAGTACATTGCTAAGATGTATCACCCAGCTTGAAACAATAGACAAGGGTGAAATTGTAATCTGCGGCGACACTTTGGTAAAGACTGTTGACGGCAAGGCGGTTTACGCCAGCAAGGAAGACAGACACAAAATAAACATGCATTACGGACTTGTTTTCCAGAACTTCAACCTTTTCCCGCATATGAGCGTTATGAAGAATATAACAGCCGCTCCTATAAATGTTTTGGGAAAATCAAAGGAAGAAGCGGAAGCAACAGCAAAAAGTCTTTTGAAGAAAATGGGACTTGCAGACAGAGGGGATTATTATCCCTATCAGCTTTCAGGCGGTCAGCAGCAGAGAGTGTCCATTGCCCGTGCAATGGCTTTAAATCCTGAGCTTTTGCTTTTCGACGAGCCTACATCAGCTCTCGACCCTGAGCTTACAGGTGAAATTTTAAAGGTTATCCGCAGTCTTGCAGAAGAAAAAATGACAATGATAGTTGTAACCCATGAAATGGCATTTGCAAAGAATGTTGCCGACAGGGTAATATTTATGGCAGACGGCGTAATTGTGGAAAGCGGAACACCTCAGGAAGTTTTTGAAAACACAAAGAACCCGAGAACATTGGAGTTCCTGGCTAAATATAATGAGGACAGGGAAGGTTAAATAAAAAAACTCTCCGCTATGGGAGAGGAAAGGAAAAAGTATGTTTACAGATAAAAAAAGACTTGTAGTAAAGGTGGGAACATCCACCCTCACATATGAAAACGGAAAGATGAATTTCAGAAGAATTGAACAGCTCTGCAAGGTTCTTTCCGATTTGCAGAATATGGGTCATGAAATTGTATTGGTTTCCTCAGGCGCTGTGGGCGTTGGAATGGGAAAACTGGGACTTCAAAAGCGCCCAACCCTTACAAAGGAAAAACAGGCTGTGGCGGCTGTCGGTCAGTGCGAGCTTATGTTTATGTATGATAAGCTTTTCGGTGAATATAACCACACAGTAGCCCAGATACTTCTTTCAAAGTATTCAATAGAAACAGACCATAAAAAGGAAAATGTTCTCAATACAATGAATACCCTTATGAGCATGGGAATTATTCCTATTGTAAACGAAAACGACACAGTAGCAATCGATGAAATTGAAGGCGCAAACTTCGGCGATAATGATATGCTTTCAGCTATTGTTTCGGTTTTAATCGACGCCGACCAGCTTATTATCCTTACAGATATAGATGGCTTGTACGATTCAAACCCAAGACTTAACCCAACAGCAAAGAAAATTTCCGTTGTAGAGAAAATCGACGAGAACATTTTAAAAATGGCAGGGGGAAGCGGTTCAAACCGTGGAACAGGCGGAATGGCTACAAAGCTTAAAGCCGCAACACTGACAACAGAAAACGGAATTGACTGCATAGTTGTAAACGGAAGCTCACCGTCAATTCTTTATTCAGTTATCGACGGCGTTGAGGTTGGAACAAAGTTCTTAGCCCAACCCGTAAGTGTACTGAACAGTAAATACCTTAATAATTATTGATTTTTTTGATTCTGCCGTGTATGGGTTAGAATGATAAAGCCTAAATTTAAAAAGAAGACAGTTTCAATATAAAACTTTTATGTAAGCCAATTTGGGATTCCAAAGGGACCACCGTCCCTTTGGCGGAAAGTTTGAAAGGCAGAGCCTTTCAAGAAAAGGAGGAAAAAAGATGACCGTTATAGAGCAGATGGGCGCAAGGGCAAAGACAGCCGCAAGGGTTCTTGCCAATGCGGGAACAGAAAAAAATAAGGCTCTTATGAGCATTGCCAAGGCTTTGAGAGAGAAATGTGAAGAGATATTAAAAGCCAATGAAATCGACATTGAGAACGGAAAAAATGCAGGACTTACAGTTTCTCTTCTGGATAGACTCAGACTTACCGAGGAGAGAGTGGAGGGAATTGCAGTAGGCGTTGAGCAGGTTGCCGCTTTGAAAGACCCTATCGGCGATGTTTTAAGCGGAAATAAGCTGGAAAACGGCTTGGAAATAAGAAGAATAAGAGTTCCCCTGGGCGTAATCGGAATTATTTATGAAGCACGTCCAAATGTTACAGCAGACGCCGCCGCTTTGTGCCTTAAAGCAGGAAACGCAGTAATACTCCGTGGAGGTAAAGAGGCCATAAACTCGAATAAGGCTATTGCCGATATTATGCGTGAAGCTGTTGAAAAAGCAGGACTTCCTAAGGATTCCATACAGCTTATTGAGGATACATCACGAGCAAGCTCCACAGAGCTTATGGGTTTAAGCGATTATCTTGATGTTCTTATCCCAAGAGGCGGAGCAGGACTTATCAGAGCCGTTGTGGAAAATGCAAAGGTTCCTGTTATTGAGACAGGCGTTGGCAACTGCCATGTATACGTTGATGAGTATGCGGATATAGATATGGCGGCAAATATTATATTTAACGCAAAGACCTCAAGACCATCTGTGTGCAACGCAATCGAAACAATTCTTGTACACAGCGCAGTTGCAGAAAAAGCCCTGCCGGCAATAAAGGCAAGACTTGACGAGAAAAATGTGGAGCTTAGAGGTTGTCCGAAAACAGCGGAAATTCTGGGCAGCTGTGTAAAGCCTGCCACAGAAGAGGATTACTATAAGGAATTCCTTGATTATATACTTGCAGTAAAGGTTGTAGACAGCTTTGAAGAAGCGGTAGACCATATTGCAAAATACAGCAGCGGCCACAGCGAATGTATAGTTACCGAGAACTACACAAGAGCCTGTGATTTCTTAAATCAGGTGGACGCAGCTGCGGTTTATGTAAACGCTTCAACAAGATTTACCGACGGCGGACAGTTCGGCTTGGGCGCAGAAATAGGAATTTCCACCCAGAAGCTTCACGCCCGTGGTCCTATGGGACTTAACGAGCTTACAAGCTCAAAGTTTATAATCCTCGGAAACGGACAAATCAGATAATTCCTGAAGGACGCTGTCCTTCAGACTACCAGCCAAAGGGACGGTGGTCCCTTTGGAATCCCGGAACAGCTCACGGAAGAGTGGATATGAATTGGTTACGGAAATCATTTATATCAAAAGGTACATTAAGGCGAGGAGCAGTCCGGTATCAGCGTTATCTGACGAAAGCAGAAGAATAAGTATAAGTATCAGACTTTTCTCTTTATCGTGAAAACAGGCGTCGAGAACTTCACCGCCTGTTTTCGCCGCTTTTATATCATCGCCGCTGAAGCTTTCTGCAAGCTTTTGCAGGTCGATGTTTTCAGTTTCGTAATTTTGGGACTGTTGATTTTTATTGCCGTTTTGTCCGCCGGAAAAGGTCTGCGCTTCGTTATGAACTGCATGATGAGCGTCAGTCTGAGGGGGAGGAAAACTTCCCCTGTTGTCGTTTCTGTTTTGGCGTTTTGAGTTATTTTCCTGAGAGGATGCGTTTTGCTGCATCTCTTTGACCCTCCTCATTGCTTCCTGTCTTAAATTGTCAAATCCTGCCATGAAAAATCACACTCACAATATGCCCTTAGATTTTATCAGGGGAAGTATTTTTAAAAGCCTGAGCATCTTCTTGGCTTCATCCAGCTTTTTCTGTTTTGCGCTTCCCAGAAAGGGGCGCAGAGCCTCCAAAAGACGTGTAGTGTCGTCCTCTGTGTTTAAAGAGGATAAAAGGGGCATAAGCTTTGCAACGGATGTCAAAGCTTCGCCGCCGAAAGAAGAATGGCTTTTGGCAAGACCGGATTGATGATTTTGATTGCCGGAATTGTTGTTCATTACTCCCAAAAGGGACAGAAGCTGGGGATTGTTCATCAGTCCGGACAAAAGGTCTTGATTTATCTGAGGGAAAGAACCGCCTTGATTGTTGTTTTCCGAATTATTTTGATTGCGGTTATTTCCTGAATTGTTATTGGGAATATCAAGACCTAACTGTTTTCCCATGGACTCAAGCTGACTCATCGCCTGAGGGTCGGACATGATTTTCCCTATCAGCTCCTGAATATCATCCATTTGAGTTACCCCTCAGTTTTTTCAGCAGGCTTTGAGCCTGTGGACTGTTCATAATTTTTTCCATTTCTTTTGGATTGTTCAATATCTCTTTAACTTTTTGAGCGTTTTGCGGGTCGAGATTTTTTAAAATTTCGTTGGGCGAGCCTTGCTGCGCCATGTTTTGTACCTGCTCGGCGGAAATATTCTGACCTGCCGAATTGTTTTTTAACAGAGCGTTCAAAAGATTAAAAAGTTTATCATTATTAGCCATATAAACACCTCGATACATATTATGCGGAAAAAGTAAAACTATGATAGGAGTTTTTAATATGAGAATACTTGTTGTTTCGGACACACACGGAGATTTCAGAACATTGAGAAAGGTTGTAGACGCTCATCAGGAGGCTGATATAATAGTCCACTGCGGTGACGGAGTAAGGGATATAGACAGAATACAGGATATTTATCCCGAAAAGAAAATAATAAACGTAAGGGGCAACTGCGACCTTGGAGAAAACCAGGTTTCCCTGATTGAAATTTTTATGGTGCAGGGCAAAAAGATTATGGTAACCCACGGTCATCTTTTTGAGGTAAAATACGGACTCAACAGAATTATATACGAAGCAAAGGAGACAAACTGCGACGTTGTACTGTTCGGCCATACACATAATGCAGTTGCAGATTATGACGAGGGACTTTTTATTCTTAATCCAGGCAGCTGTAACGGATACAACGCAAGCTTCGGCTATGTGGATATTACAAAGGACGGAATTGTGACAAACATTCTCAAAGCCTCAACCTGCGACAGCTTTTAAGTATTTACAATAAGTTGACATGTATTTTTAAATCATATATAATTTTATGTTGTGATATAAATTATTTTTTCGGAGGACACAATGGAGAGCGGTCTTTTTTTAAACAATGAAAACGCAAAAAAAAGAATAGACGCTCTATTTCAAAGCGGAAGAATTCCTCACGGAATATTGCTCCGTGGCGGAGATGAAGAGCTTAGAAAGGACTGCGCCAAATATATGGCGATGAAATTTCAGTGCATTTCCCAAAACCCTCCCTGCGGCAAGTGCGGACAATGCGTTAAGGTTATGTCCGACTGTCACAGCGACGTAATAACCGCAAAGGGAAGCGGTAAAACCGGAATTATCTCCATTGAGGAAATAAGAAGAATTTCGGCGGATTCCGTAATTAAAGCCAACGAGGGAAAATACAAGGTTTATTTTCTCTTTGATGTGGACAAGAAGCTTATGCGTGAGGGACAGAACGCCTTTTTAAAAACATTGGAAGAGCCGCCGGAAAAAGTTGTGTTTATAATGACCTGTGAAAGCGAAAAAGCCCTTTTGGACACAATAAGGAGCAGAGTTACCCTTTTGTCCCTTGACAGCAAAGAGCAGGTTTCAGGGGAAATTTTGGAAACCGCAGAAAATATTGTGCTGTCTATTTTGGAAAACAGGGAATTTCCTCTCATGAAATCCCTTGCCCCTATAATGGGCGACAGGGCAAAGGCTAAAGAAATTCTTTTGCAGGTAAAGGAAATTTTGAGAAAAAGTTTATCCCAGTGCTTTATGGTGGAAACAGGCTCACAGACCGCAGAAAAAGCATCGTTAAAGCTGAATAAACTTAAGATATTAAAACTTATGGAGGCGACGGACAACGCCTTAATGTATATCGATCAAAACGGCGATATGAATTTACTTTCCGCTTGTCTTTGCGGAAAATACAGGAGGATTGCATGGCAGAAGTAATAGGAGTTAGATTTAAAGAGGCGGGCAAGGTTTATTACTTTGACCCGGATAACAATAAATTGAATATAAACGACATGGTAATTGTTGAAACCTCAAGAGGTGTTGAGTGCGGTCAGGTGGCTTTTGCAAACAGAGAAGCCGATGACGAGGAGATTGTGCATCCTCTTAAAAAGCTTATAAGAATTGCAACTGCTGAGGATTTACAGCACTTAGAGGAAAACAAAAGAAAAGAAAAAGAAGCTTTTACCATATGTGAAAATAAAATTGCACAGCACAAGCTGGAAATGAAGCTTATCGACGTTGAATACACCTTTGACAACAGCAAGGTTCTGTTTTATTTTACCGCAGACGGCAGAATAGACTTCCGTGCTTTGGTAAAGGATTTGGCGGCTGTGTTCAGAACCAGAATAGAGCTTCGCCAGATAGGCGTCCGTGACGAGTCAAAAATGCTGGGCGGCTTGGGAATTTGCGGCAGACCTTTCTGCTGTCACACTTTTTTGGGAGAATTTCAGCCTGTTTCAATTAAAATGGCAAAGGAACAGGGGCTGTCACTTTCTCCGTCTAAGATTTCCGGAACCTGCGGCAGACTTATGTGCTGTCTTAAATACGAGCAGGAAGCCTATACCGATATGCTGAAAAAGACACCGAAAATCGGCGCTATTGTTGAAACTCCAAACGGAAAAGGTCTTGTGGTTGAGTCAAACCTCCTTACAGGCACACTGAAAGTAAAGCTTGACAACACACCGGAAGCAGCTCCCCCACATGCTTTTAAAGTTAAAGAAGTAAAAATTATAAAGAACGGCTATATAAAGGTTGATAAGAAAGAGCTTGAAGAGCTTAAGGGCCTTGAGGAATAAGAAATAATGAAAAAATCATTGATTTTTTTTCTGAATATGGTATAATGTGCTTAATAATAAAAGGAGGTGTATTTGAATGGCATACGCAATTTCTGATGAATGCATCGCTTGTGGCGCTTGTGCAGATGAGTGTCCTGTAAGTGCTATTTCTGAGGGTGACGGCAAGTACGAGATCGACGCTGATACATGTATCGAGTGCGGCGCTTGCGCAGATGTATGTCCTGTTTCTGCACCAGCACAGGCATAAGTTGTTTTTAATGAAAACGGCGAGGTTTTTATGCCTTGCCGTTTTTTGTTTATGCCTTTTTATTTGAATACTTTTTTACAGGTGAAATAGATGGAAAATGAAATTCTCTTAGAGGGAGAACATTTTGAGCCTTTGGGAAAGGGCGTAAAGATAATTGTAAATAAGGAGTACCGTTTTTCTACGGATACGGTGCTGCTTGCAAATTTCTCAAAGCCACGAAAAAACGATATTGCCTGCGAGCTTGGTTCAGGCTGCGGCCCTATTACTCTTATTTGGGCAAGGGACAATGTGCCGAAGCTTGTATCGGCTGTTGAAATACAGGAGAAAGCCTGCGACCTTTTTAGAAGAAGCATTAAGGCCAACGGCTTTGAAGAAAAAATACAGGTTATAAACCGAGATTTGAGAGAACTTAAAGGTGTTTTAAGTTTCGGAAGCTATAATCTTGTAGTCTCAAATCCTCCCTACAAGCTTATGGGAACGGGGGTTTTAAATCCTGCGGAAAGCGATTTGATTGCAAGACACGAATACGGATGCAGTCTTGAGGATATAACCGAGGCGGCGAAAAATCTTTTGCAGTTCGGCGGAAGATTTTGTATCTGTCAGCGCCCTGAAAGGCTTACTGATGTTTTGCAGGCTATGCGTAACAGCGATTTAGAGCCTAAAAGACTGAGATTTGTCCAGCAAAGAGAGGGAAAAGAACCAAAGCTCTTTTTGGCAGAGGGCAGAAGAGGGGGCAAAAAAGGCTTTATGCAGGTTATGCCCACACTTTTTATTGAGGATGAAACAGGTGATTTCTCACAGGAGATGAAAGATATATACGGCTGTTACAAGGATGGCAGAAACAGTCTTTAATCCTGTTTCGGAAAGGAATTTATTATGTCGGAATACGGAATTCTGTATGTGGTGGGAACGCCTATAGGAAATCTTTCGGATATGTCCCCAAGAGCCGTGCAGACCTTGGAAGAGGTTGACTTTATAGCGGCGGAGGACACAAGGGTTACCTTGAAGCTTTTAAACCATTTTGAGATAAAAAAGCCAATGATAAGCTATTACGAGCACAATAAAAAAGAGCGTGGGAAGATTATATGCCGCCGTCTTATGTCCGGTGAAAACGGAGCCATTGTAACCGACGCCGGTATGCCCTGTATTTCCGACCCGGGCGAAGAGCTTATCAGACAGTGCGGCGAATACGGAATAAAAACCGCAGTTGTGCCGGGCCCCAGCGCAGTTATTTCCGCTTTGGCGGTTTCGGGACTGGAAACCGGAAGATTTACCTTTGAGGGATTTTTAAGCGTAAATAAGAAAAGCAGAAGAGAACACCTCAGCGAGCTTCAGGGAGAAAGGCGCACAATGATATTTTACGAAGCGCCCCACAAGCTTCCCAACACCTTAGAGGATTTCAAAAATGCTTTTCCTGAAAGAAAGCTTACAATCGTAAGGGAAATTACAAAAATCCACGAGGAGGTTATAAGAACCACCACGGATAAAGCCTTTGAGCTTTACGGGGACGGAAGCCTGAAAGGTGAAATCGTCCTTGTGCTTGAGGGCGCAAAGGAAGAAGTAAAAGAAGAATATACCTTGGAAGATGCGGTAAATCTCGCAAAATCCCTTATAGACGGGGGAGAAAAGAAGTCCGAAGCGGCAAAGGAAGCGGCGTCAGTTACAGGATTTAAGAAAAACGAAATTTACCGAATTTTAAACCAGTGATGAAAAAGAGGGATAATTTTGAAAAGTTATCAAAATGCTATTGAGGAAATTCACAGTATGCCCAGATTCAGCGACAAACCAACCTTGGATAGAATAGGGAAAATTCTTGAAAGTCTTGGAAATCCCCAAAAGGATTTAAAATTTATCCATGTGGCTGGAACAAACGGAAAAGGCTCTGTCTGCGTAATGCTTGAGTCAATTCTCAGAAACAGCGGATTAAAAACAGGTCTTTTTATTTCTCCCTATGTTTGCCGCTTTGAGGAAAGAATACAGATAAACGGCAAGCCGGTGGATGAAAAAACCTTTGTTTCAGCATGGGAAAGGGTTTATAAAAATATAAAGGTGCTTCAGAGCAAAGGCGTAATAGTAAACGAATTTGAAGCCGTAACCGCTTTGGGAATGGAAATTTTCGCCCTTGAGAACTGCGGGATAGTTGTTCTTGAAACGGGACTTGGCGGAAAATGGGACGCCACAAATGTTATTGAAGACCCACTCTGCACAGTTATAACCTCTATAGGCTTTGACCATACAGCGGTGCTTGGAAACACAATTTCAGAGATAACAACGGAAAAATGCGGAATAATCAAGGAAAACGGCATAACTGTAACCGCTCCCCAAAGGTCAAAGGCTTTGGAGATAATCAGAAAGAAAGCAAAGGATAAAAACAATATAATCTTTTTTGCCCAGGATGTGGAACTTGATGATATTGAGTATTCCATAAGAAAAACCTATTTTACATACAAGGGCGAAAGATTTTCTTTAAACCTTTTGGGCAGCTATCAGATTATAAATGTAAAAACAGTCTTTGCAACACTGAGTGCCCTCAATGTTACAAAAAAGCTGGGATTTAAAATAACCCTTGAAAGCGTGCATAAGGGTCTTGATGAGGCTGTGCATTTGGCGAGATTTCAGGTTTATTCCTTAAATCCACTAATCATCATAGACGGCGCTCACAACCCTGACGGAACTGCCCAGCTTGCAAAAACATTGCACAAGCTTTTACCGGATGAAAAGCCAATCGCATTGTGCGGCATGATGGCGGATAAAAAGATTGAAAATTCTCTTGTAAATCTTAAAGGAGTTTTTTCAAAGATTTACACCGTCACTGTTGATAATCCAAGAACAGCCACAGACGAGGCTGTAAGCAAAATTTTCATGGATATGGGTCAGGACGCCATTATGTGCGGAAACGTGGAAGAGGGCTTGAAAATCGCCCTGAAACAGGCTGAAATCGAGGGAAAACCTCTTGTTGTCTGCGGTTCTCTGTTTTTGTGCGGCGAGGTACTCAATAAACTTGAAAATAATTTTCTGAAAAAATAATTCGACAACAGAATAAAACAAAAAAATACGTTCATACTAATTATTATATTGGTATGAACGTATTTTTATTTTAGGAAGTGAAAAGATGGAGATTACATACGAAAACGATGTGATGACCGCCTATTTAAAAGGCGAGATAGACCACCACTCGGCGGCTCCCATAAGAAGCGAAATAGACGGAAAATCCGAGTCTTTAAGACCCAAAATCCTGCGCCTTGATTTTTCAGGTGTGAAATTTATGGATAGCTCCGGAATAGGTTTGATAATGGGAAGATACCGCCAGATTTCCCTTTTGGGCGGCTCTCTTGAGGTTGTAAACATTCCAAAATCCTTGGACAGAATAATAAGTCTTTCCGGCGTGTGCTCACTGGGGGTGGTAAAATGAATATTGTAAATCAGATGGACTTGAGTTTCCCTGCTAAAAGTTCCAACGAAAGCTTTGCAAGAAGTGCCGTCGCCTCTTTTATTTTGCAGCTTGACCCAACCATAAACGAGCTTGCAGATATAAAAACGGCAGTGTCAGAAGCCGTTACAAACTGTATCGTCCACGGCTACGGCTACGGGGACGGGACAGTGTACATAAATGTAAAAATAACCGATAAGGGAAAAGTAATAATAAAAATCCGTGACAAGGGTTGCGGTATTCCCGATATTGAACGGGCAATGGAGCCTCTTTTCACCACAGCAGGGGACGAGGAGCGTGCCGGACTGGGCTTTGCGGTTATGCAGAGCTTTACGGACAAAATAAAGGTTTCCTCAACAGTGGGAAAGGGTACCACAGTCACCCTTGAGAAAAATATAATCCGACACAGGAACAGCTCGGGAGGAGCTGATTTAGGTCATGGAGAATAAACAGGAGATTGCAAAGGCCAATTTAGGCCTTGTACACGCCTGCGCAAAGCGATTTAAGGGCAGGGGAATAGAATACGATGACCTTTTTTCTGCCGGCTGTGTGGGTCTTTTAAAAGCCATAAATAATTTTGACTGGGACAGAGGAATAAAGCTTTCAACCTATGCTGTTCCCGTGATTTTAGGGGAGATAAAACAGCTTTTCCGTGACAGCGGAACTGTTAAGGTGAGCCGAAGCCTTAAAGAACTTTCCCTGAAAGCCTCGAAGATAAGCGACGAGTATCTGAGACAGCACGGGGAAGAGATAACCGTGAATAAGCTTGCGGAAATTCTTGAAACCGAGCCTGACAGGGTTGTACAGGCGTTAAACGCCTCAAGACTGCCGGTTTCTCTAAATAACCTTGACCGTGACGGGGACGAGTATGTGACGGATATTCCCGTTGACTCGGTTGAGGAAAGGCTCTCTGAAATAATTTCCTTGAGGCAGGCGGTCAAAGACTTGGAGGAAGAGGATAAGAAGCTTATAATTTTGCGGTATTATAAGCACATGACCCAGACTCAGACGGCAAAGGTGCTGAACATTACCCAAGTACAGGTGAGCAGACGTGAGAAAAAGATTTTAGCAAATCTGAGAAATTCACTTGCAGTATAAAAAAACACGCAATGAAAACAAGTGTTTTCCGGTGTGTTTTTTGTTGACGGTAAAGTTTTATATGATTATAATAAATTTGTGGTGATTTCAAATGGAAGATTTAAAAAACACAGTGGCAGAACTGGAAAATGAACACAATAGAGAAAAACAGATAAAGCTGTTGCAGAAAATTTCTGAGCTTCTCATAACCGATTACGCAATAAATGCCTGCGGTGTTGTGATCGAACCCCTCTGGGTTGAAGCATACTATTTTCATAAGGGCAAATTTGAGGACTTTAACGACCACAGAAAATCAAAGCAAAAGGACGGCTTCGGAAAGCTTTATCTCCACACAGAAAAGAAAATATCCCAGTCAAACAGGCTGGGCGGCGTTGATATAGTGATGTCATTGGGAGATTATTATCTTTCCTTTCTAATAAAAAATTCTCTGATAGGCGGAAAATTCTGCAAACAGGTGGAATTAAATGCAATACTCAGCCAAAAGGAATACAGCTTTGAAAATCCCGACAATGTGCTTGTTGAACTGAAAAGAAATCACAAAGTATTCTTTACAAAAAGAATAGGACTTACAAAAGAAAGCTTTAAGGATGAAAACCTTGCGGCTCTCCCCATAGACCTGCTGAAAAATTATCCTTTTAAATTTAAGGAAAGGACAGCCTTTGAATATATAGAGGAATACAGAAAAACTCACTGTGAAAGTGAATGTATTAAGGAATGTAAAAACATTCTGGGATACGTGCCGAAAAAATTTTTTAATTTACCATAAAAATAACACCTCAGCGTTAATTTCGCTGAGGTGCTGTTGTTTAAATCAATCTTCCTCGTACATCTTTTTAAGCTCTTCCAGGTCGTATGGTGTCTGCTGATATACGTAGTAGTTGAGCCAGTTTGTATAAAGCAAAGTGGCGTTGCTTCTCCAAATAAGCGGAGGAAGCTTTGTGGGGTCGTCATTGGGGAAATAATGCTCCGGCACGTGTGGGTTTATGCCCCTGTTTTTGTCACGGAAATATTCGGAAGCCAAGGTGTTGCGGTCGTATTCCGCATGACCCATTACAAAGAACTGACGTCCGTTTTTGTTGCATACTATTGAAACTCCGGCTTCGTTGGAGGTTGCCAGAATTTCAAGCTCCGGACATTTTTCAATGTCTTCCTGATACACACCTGTGTTTCTTGAATGAGGAATCACAAAGGTGTCGTCAAAACCACGCAGCAATGGATGATTGTGATTGAGTATTCTGTGACTGAACACGCCGGAAAGCTTTTCCGGAAGCTGGTATTTTCTTACGCCGTAGTGGTAATAAAGTCCCGCCTGTGCGCCCCAGCAAATATGAAATGTGGAATAGACATTGGTTTTTGACCATTCCATTATTGTTTTAAGCTCTTCCCAGTAGTCCACTTCTTCAAACTCCAGAAGCTCTACAGGGGCTCCGGTAATAATCATACCGTCAAATTTACTGTCCTTGATTTCTTTAAAGGTTTTGTAGAAAGTGGTAAGGTGCAGGGAAGATGTGTTTTTGGATTTGTGGGTTTCCATTTGCAGAAGCTCAATGTCAGCCTGCAAAGGGCTGTTACCCAAAAGTCTTAAAATCTGTGTTTCGGTTTCTATTTTTGTAGGCATTAAGTTGAGAATAAGAAGCTTTAGAGGTCTTATGTCCTGCTTTAATGCTCTTTCCTCCGGCATTACAAATATGTTTTCACTTTCAAGTATCTCTATAGCCGGCAAATTGTTTTTTACCTTAATAGGCATCTGTCACACCTGACCTTTATTTTTAATTTACAATAAAAGGAAATTATCAATACTGCTTGCCCCAGTAAACCTGATGCTTTGCAGGCTTTCCGCAGCATACGCAAACATCGCTTATGTGCTCCTCTTCAAAAGGAATACATCTGCTCTTTACGCCGCCTGTAACGTCCTTGATTTTCTCTTCGCACTCTACATCGCCGCACCACATAGCCTTGATAAAGCCCGGCTTGTTCTTTGCAATGTCGCAGAACTCTTCAAAGTTTGTGGCTGTAAATGTTTTATCCTGAGTGTTTTTGAGAGCTTTTTCATACATTCCGTCATGAACAAGCTGCAAAGCCTTCTCAACCTCTGCCTCGAGATTGTCAAGGGAAACAAAGATTTTTTCTCTTGTGTCACGTCTTACAAGCACGCACTGGTTTTTCTCTATGTCCTTAGGGCCAATCTCAACTCTTACAGGAACACCCTTCATCTCATACTGGCTGAACTTCCAGCCCGGTGAGTTGTCGCTGTCGTCAAGCTTTACTCTGAAGCTTTTTGCAAGTCTTGCTTTAAGCTCTGCTGCCTTGTCAAGAACGCCTGCCTTGTGCATTGCTATAGGAATAATTGCAACCTGAATTGGTGAAATCTTCGGAGGAAGTACAAGTCCGTCGTCGTCGCCGTGAACCATGATGATAGCGCCTATCATTCTTGTGGAAACACCCCAGGAGGTCTGGTGAGGATAGTGGAGCTTGTTGTCTCTTCCTGCAAACTTAATGTCGAAAGCTCTTGCAAAGCCGTCGCCGAAATAGTGGGATGTGCCGCCCTGGAGAGCAACACCGTTGTGCATCATTGGCTCGATTGTGTAGGTTTCCATTGCGCCGGCAAACTTTTCTTTTTCAGTCTTTCTACCCACAACAGCAGGGATAGCAAGTGTTTCTCTGTAGAAGTCCTCGTAAACCTTGAGCATTCTCAAAGTTTCCTCTCTTGCGTCCTCCTCTGTTTCGTGCATTGTGTGACCTTCCTGCCACAAAAATTCTGAGGTTCTCAGGAAAGGACGTGTGGTTTTTTCCCATCTTACAACGTTGCACCACTGATTGTAGAGCTTTGGCAAATCTCTGTATGTGTTGATGATTTTCTGATAATGCTCGCAGAAAAGAGTTTCGGAAGTAGGTCTTACGCAAAGTCTTTCGCTGAGCTTGTCGCTGCCGCCGTGAGTAACCCATGCAACCTCAGGTGCAAAACCCTCAACATGGTCTTTTTCTCTCTGGAGAAGGCTTTCAGGAATAAACAATGGCATGTATACGTTTTCAACGCCTGTTTCCTTGAAACGTCTGTCCAGGTCAGCCTGAATATTCTCCCAAATTGCATAACCGTAAGGGCGGATAACCATACAGCCCTTTACGCCTGAATAGTCGGCAAGCTCTGCCTTTTTAACTATATCTGTGTACCATTTTGCAAAGTCTTCATCTCTGCTTGTAATCGCTTCCACCAGCTTTTTATTTTCTGCCATGGCAAAATCACTCCATCTTTTGTATTTTAAGTTAATTTGTCGTGTTTACGAAAAAATCAGGCAATATATGTTTTTTATGCCTTAACATTCCTATTATACAGGCTTTTTATCCACATTTCAAGCAGTAAAAGACAAAAAAATAGGGTCGGAAAATCCGACCCTTAGTTTAAAAAATCAATTAAGAATTAGCCTCGATGTAAGAAACGAGATCGCCAACAGTGTGGATGTTCTCAACTTCCTCATCAGGAATTTCTGTCTCGAACTCATCTTCGATAGACATAAGAAGGTCTACAACGTCAAGTGAATCAGCGCCGAGGTCTTCCTGGAGATTTGTTTCAGCTGTGATGCTGTCTTCCTCTACGTCGAACTGTTCTGCCAAAATGTTCTTTACTTTTTCCAAAACCATTTTAGTTTCCTCCTAAACACTTATCAAAATTATTATTTGTTTTACAGCTTGTCTGTGGACAAGTTGTCGGTACATATGCTATAATGAGTTAAGGTGCTGAACCTCAATAGCACGTTACAAACATCATATTATGGTTTATTCCATACTTTGTCAATACTTATTTTGAAAATTTTTTAAAATTTTATAATTTCAACCTGTTTTTAGTTCTATTTACGACATTATATGTTATAATTTGTTAATTACAAACAGATTGGTATAATGGGAGTGTTTTATTATGAGTCTGAAAAAATATGCTGTTATCGGTCATCCTATGGGGCACACAATGTCGCCTTTTATTCATAAAAGACTGTTTGAGCTTTCAGGAATAGAGGCACAGTACGGTGTTTTTGATATAGCCCCGGAGGATTTGGAAAATCAGTATAAAACCGTTTTGTCAAAACTGGACGGATTCAATATTACAATTCCCCACAAACAGAGGATAATACCTTTACTCCAGAACCTTGACCCAAAGGCTAAGATGTACGGAAGCGTCAACACAGTGGCTTTTGGTGAAAATGGTTCCTGCGGCTATACAACCGACCCTGACGGCTTCTTAAAAGCTTTGGAGGCGGAAAACATTGCGCCTGCAGGCAGAGTAGTAATCCTCGGATGCGGCGGCGTTGCAAGAACCATGGCATATGAAGCGGCTTTGAAAAATGCCGATTTAAGCTTTGCGGTTAGAAAAGAAGATACAGAAATCTGCAAAGCTCTCTGCAAGGAAATTAAGTATACACTTGATAAGGATGTAAGCTTCTGTGAGCTTAATCAGATTGAGGGCGATATTGACCTTTTGGTAAACGCCACACCGATAGGCATGTATCCTAAGATGGACGCACAGCCGGTTGAGGATAAGGTTCTTTCAAAGACAAAATCTTTATTTGATGCCGTTTACAATCCTCTGGAAACACAGCTTATTAAAAAAGCCAAAGCAATGGGCTGCAAGGCTTTGGGCGGAATGTCAATGCTTGTATGGCAGGCAGTGGTAGCCCATGAGATATGGGACAACAGTAAGTATGATAAACAGGATATTGATAAGCTGTGTCTTGACGCAGCAGCGGAGCTGAGGAACAAATGAGCAGATTAAGTCAGATAAATATAGTTCTCTGCGGCTTTATGGGATGCGGAAAAACAACCATAGGAAAAATGCTTGCCGAGAGAACCGGAAGAAAATTTATGGATACAGACCAATACATAGAGGAATCTCAGAAGATGGAAATCCCGGAGATTTTCTCAAGACAGGGGGAGGAGTATTTCAGATATCTGGAATACCGTGCCTGCTGTGATTTGGCAAAAATGCAGAACCTTGTGATTTCCACCGGCGGCGGAGCCTTGACATTTAAGAGAAACGCCGAGGTTTTGAGGAAAACCGGAGAGATAGTTTTGCTTGAAGCTGACTTGGAAACACTCTGGGAAAGACTTAAAGACGACACAACAAGACCCCTTTTGCAAAGGGTAAACAAAAGGCAGATTATGACCGACCTTTACGAGAGACGACTGCCCTTTTACAGGGAAAATTCCACCATGACGGTGGACGCTTCCATGTCACCTATGAAAGTATGTGATGAAATTATAAGAATGTTACGGCAAAAATACGCATAATAATTCAGATTTTTTTGCTTTAAAGTATTGAAATTCTCCGCAAGTGGTGATAAAATATCATAAAAACAATAATGCATACTTTTTTCAAGGTCTGCATTGTTTTTGAGTATTATAAAGGTTGCCGTATGACGGGATTGCGGCAGTCCGCAAAATGGAGGTAAAGAAAAATGATTATTGTATTGAAGCCGGAATGTTCCAAAGAGCAAGTTTTAATGTTTACCGATATGCTTACAAGCCAGTATAACGTGAAGGTAAACAAATGGGAAGGCGTTCATTCAACCGTACTCGGTCTTATCGGAGATACTACTCAGATTGATATTGATTATATAGATGCTCAGGATTTTGTTGAGAGCGTAAAAAGAGTTCAGGAGCCTTATAAAAAGGCTAACAGAAAGTTCCATCCGGAAAACACCGTGATTGAGCTTTCAAACGGTGTTAAAATCGGCGACGGAAGCTTGCAGATAATGGCAGGACCTTGCTCTGTTGAGTCAGAAGAACAGGTTACTGAAATTGCAAAGAGAGTTAAGCTTTCCGGTGCGTCAATCCTTCGAGGCGGCGCATTTAAGCCAAGAACCTCACCATATGCTTTCCAGGGTCTTAAAGCCGAAGGCCTTGACCTTTTGAAAGCCGCAAGAAAGGCAACAGGCTTGCCTATAGTTACAGAGATTATGAGAGTTTCCCACATTGATATGTTTGAAAATGTGGATATTATTCAGGTCGGCGCAAGAAATATGCAGAACTTCGAGCTTTTGAAAGAGCTTGGCAAGGTAAACAAGCCAATCCTTTTGAAGAGAGGACTTTCCGCAACCATTGAAGAGTGGCTCATGAGCGCCGAATACATTATGGCAGGTGGCAATGACCAGGTTATCCTTTGTGAAAGAGGTATCAGAACCTATGAGACTTTCACAAGAAACACCCTTGACCTTTCAGCAATTCCGATTGTAAAGTCATTGTCACACCTTCCGGTTGTTGTTGACCCAAGCCATGCAACAGGTAAATCATGGCTTGTAGAGCCGATGGCTATTGCCGCAGTTGCAGCAGGCGCAGACGGACTTATCATCGAAGTTCACAACGACCCTGCCCATGCACTTTGCGACGGAGCTCAGTCATTGACTCCTGACCAGTTTGACAGCCTTGCTAAAAAGGTATTCAAGCTTAAAGACTATATGAAAGATAATATTTAACGTAAAGCAAGGGTGGGGAAAAGTACCGCCCTTGTGCGCTTTCAGGGAGAAGATTTTTATGAACATAGTTATAGTCGGACTCGGAATTATCGGCGGAAGCATCGCCAAAGCATTGAAGAAAAATACAGAACACTACATTATCGGCATAGATAAAAACCATGAGGTGGAGAAAAAAGCTCTCTCAGACGGAGCCATTGACGAAATCGGAGATATAGATTCTCTGGGAATTGCAGACGTTATTTATCTTGCCGTTTATCCCGGTGCGGCTGTGCAGTATGTGGAAGAAAACGGAAAATATATAAAGCAGGGCGCAATAGTTACCGACACAGCCGGTATAAAATACGAGATATGTCCGGCGCTTGTAGAGCTTTCCATGGAATATTCCTTTGATTTTGTGGGAAGCCACCCAATGGCAGGCAAGGAGAAAAACGGATATGAAGCCTCAGACCCTGAAATTTTTAAAGGTGCAAGCTATATCGTTATTCCCTGCGACGCAGACGACAACAGCGTAATCGTTATAAGCGGACTTGCAAGGGCTATGGGCTTCGGCGGAGTTATGATAACCTCTCCTGCGGAGCACGACAGAATGATTGCCTTTACTTCACAGCTTCCCCATGTGCTTGCCTGCGCCTATGTTATGAGCCCATGCTGTAAAAACCATGTGGGCTATTCCGCAGGAAGCTACAACGACGTTTCCCGTGTTGCAAACATAAATGCAGAGCTTTGGAGCGAGCTGTTTTTGGAAAACAAGGACAACCTTGTAAAAGAGCTTGATCTTCTCATTTACAATATAGGAAAAATTAAAAAAGAGATAGAAAACGAAGATAAACAAAAGCTTACGGAGCTTTTGGCAGAAGGCAGAAAAATCAAGGAGGAGCTGGGAGAATGAAAGCCGTAAGGGTTGAAACCGGACGACCTTATGATATCCTCATAGAAAGAGGACTTATTAAAAAATGCGGAGAAATCATAAAGGAAATTACAAAGGCTGTTAGAATAGCAGTTATAACCGACAGCAATGTGTCGCCTATATACGCAGAAACCGTAAAAACTTCCCTCAAAGAAGCTGGATTTGCAGTTACGGTTTTTGCCTTTGAAGCCGGAGAACAGTCAAAAGGCATTGAAACAATCTGTCATATGTACGACTGTCTTGCTGACAACAACTTTACAAGACAGGATATGATTGTGGCTTTGGGCGGCGGAGTAACAGGCGATATGGCAGGCTTTGCTGCGGCAACCTACCTGAGAGGAATCGAGTTTGTTCAGATACCTACATCTTTGCTTGCTCAGGTTGACAGCTCCGTAGGCGGCAAAACAGGCTTTGACATAAAGCAGGGTAAAAACCTTGTAGGAGCCTTTTGGCAGCCGTCTTTGGTTATTATCGACCCGGACACAATAGACACACTTCCAAAGCACTTTGTAAGCGACGGAATGGCAGAGGTTATAAAGTACGGTTGTATAAAGGACAAGGAGTTCTTTAACTTCCTTAAAAACGAGGACGCTTTTGAAAATATCGACGAGGTTATATACAAGTGCGTTAAAATAAAGCGTGACGTGGTTTCAGCCGACGAGCATGAAAAAGGGGAGAGAATGTTATTAAACTTCGGACATACCCTGGGTCATGCTCTTGAAAAGTTAGGCGATTTTAAAACCCTCAGTCACGGCGAAGCGGTTGCAATAGGAATGGTTATGATGACCGCCGCTTCCGAAAAGGCAGGACTTACAAAGGGCGGAACCTGCAAGAAGATTGCAAAGGTCTGCCGCAAATACGGACTGCCTATAGAAAATCCCGAAAAGTCACAGGATATAGCTTTGGCGGCTCTCAACGATAAAAAGAGCAGCGGCAACAGCATAAATCTTGTGCTTATAAGCGAGATTGGAAAAAGTTTTGTTAAGAAAATTCCCCATGAAGAATTGGCGGAATTTATCAAGGTGGATTGATTAAATATGACGACAGCAATGTTTACTCCCTCTTTTCTCAAAGGGGAGGTAACTGTTCCCCCGTCAAAAAGCGATGTTCACAGGGCGGTGCTTTGCGCCGCCCTTGCTAAAGGAATAAGCAGAATTGAGCCTGTTGCCCTTTCAAAGGACATAAAGGCAACAATAGACTGTGTAACCGCCATGGGGGCAAAAACAAGATTTGAGGGCGACGCCCTTATTGTGGACGGCAGAGAGATGTTTTCAAATAAAAGCTGCCGCCTCCACTGCTGTGAAAGCGGCTCAACCCTGAGATTTGTAATACCCATTGCGGCGGCAGGCGGTATTGACGCCCTGTTTACCGGAGAGGGACGGCTTCCGGAAAGACCTATCGGCATATACACGGAATTTCTTCCAAAAGCCGGAGTTAAGTGCATAACCTCAGGCGGACTGCCCTTTGAGATTTCAGGACAGCTTCAAAGCGGAGATTTTTCTCTTCCGGGAAATATAAGCTCTCAGTTTATAACAGGACTGCTTTTAAGCCTTCCTTTGCTTTCCGGCAACAGCCGCATTATTTTGACCACAGAGCTTGAAAGCGAGGGCTATGTAACTTTAACACTTGATGTTATGAAAAAATTCGGTGTAGAGGCTCAGAGAACCGATTACGGCTACTTTATAAAGGGAAATCAGCAGTATACCGCCGCAGACTATAAAACCCAGGGTGACTGGTCACAGGCGGCGTTTTTCATCTGCGCCGGCGCAATAAACGGCAATGTGACTGTGAAAGGCGTTTCCCAAAGCTCATCCCAGAGAGATAAGGATATCTGCGACCTTGTGAAAGATTTCGGTGCAGATATAAGCTGGGGCGAGGATTTTGTAAAGGTGAGAAAAAGCTCTCTCCATGGAATAAAAATAGACGCAAGACAGATTCCGGATATAGTTCCGGTTTTGGCAGTGACCGCCGCCTATGCTCAGGGCGAAACTGTGATTTACAATGCAGAAAGACTGAGAATAAAGGAAAGCGACCGTTTGCAGGCGATTTCACAGGCTGTAAATGCCTGCGGCGGAGATATAGAGGAAACAGAGGACGGACTTATCATAAGGGGAGTGAAGTCTTTAAAAGGCGGAAAAGCTCTGGGATGCAACGACCACAGAATTGTTATGTCTATGGCGACAGCGGCTGTGGGAAGTGAAAAAGAGATTTATGTAACCGACCCTATGAGCATAAACAAGTCCTATCCTGATTTCTTTGAGGACTACAATAGTTTGGGAGGTAAAGCAGATGTCATCGACTTGGGGTGATAAAATAAAAATCTCCGTTTTCGGAGAAAGTCACGGAAAGGGAATAGGCGTTGTTATAGATGGTCTTCCATCCGGACACAAAATAGATATGGAACAGGTCTACGAGCAGATGGCAAGACGAGCTCCCGGCAAGGACAAGACAGCCACGCCAAGATTTGAAACCGACATTCCCACAGTTCTTTCGGGAATGTTAAACGACGTGACAACAGGTGCGCCAATCTGCGCAGTTATTGAAAACAACAACACAAAAAGCGGAGATTACAGCAATTTGCTGGACTGTCCAAGACCGGGACACAGCGATTATCCCGCCTATGTGAGATATAAAGGACAAAACGATATAAGAGGCGGCGGACATTTCTCCGGACGTCTTACAGCTCCCATAGTTTTTGCAGGTGCTTTGTGCCGTCAGATTTTGGAAAAGCAGGGCATCCATATAGCCGCTCACATTGCTTCCGTTGGCTCTGTAAAGGATAAAAGCTTTTACGATTTGGGAGTTTTTCCAGATGAAAATATTTTAAAAGAGCTTTCAAAGAGCCGCTTTGCCCTTATCGATAAGGACATTGAGGAAAACATAAGACAGGAAGTAGCCAATGCCGCTGAAAAAGGCGACAGCGTAGGCGGAACTGTAGAGTGCATTGTAACAGGAGTAAAGGCAGGTTACGGCGACCCAATGTTCGGCGGAGTGGAAAATATTATTTCTTCAATTGTTTTCGGTATTCCTGCAATAAAGGGTATCGAGTTCGGAAAGGGCTTTGAGCTGTCCGAAATGCACGGAAGCGAGAGCAACGACCCCTTTGAAATAATAGACGGAAATATACAGACGAAGTCCAACAACTGCGGAGGAATTTTAGGCGGCATCACAAACGGTATGCCGATAGTGTTTAAAGCCGCTGTAAAGCCCACAGCGTCCATTTCTATAGAACAGGACACAATAAGCCTCAGCGGAATGAAAAACGCTAAATTAAGCGTTAAAGGCAGACACGACCCATGCATAGTGCCGAGAGCCGTTCCTGTTGTTGAAGCCGCCGCCGCTTTGGCGGTTGCCCAGCTTGTTCTGTGATGGGAGTGTTTGTATTATGAGAGATTTAGCCGATATCAGAAAAGAAATTGACGGAATTGATAAAGAGCTTATTGAGCTTTTCAAAAAAAGAATGGACTGCGCCAAGGCTGTAGGGGAGTACAAGAAAGCAAACAATGTGCCCATACTCAATCAGAAACGTGAGGACGAAATTCTTGACGAGGTTCAGAAAAAGGGCGGAGAGTACGGCCACTACGCCAGACTTCTTTATGCCAATATTATGGAGCTTTCCCGTGCGTTACAGCACAACATTGTGGGAAGCGGAGAAGCCATGCGCAGAACAATAACCGAAGCTGTAAAGGTACTGCCGGAAAAAAATCTGAAAATCGCCTGCCAGGGAATTAAAGGAGCAAACTCCCACGAGGCGGCTACAGAGATTTTTCCGCTTTGTCAGCCGGTGTTCTATAAAAAATGGTCTGACGTTTTTGCGGCGGTAGACAAGGGAGAAGCGGACTTTGGTGTACTTCCCGTTGAAAACTCCACAGCCGGCTCTGTTTCCGATGTTTACGACCTTATTCTTAAAAACAGATTTTATATCGTAAGGGAAAAACAGCTGAAAATAAACCACTGTCTCTGCGGAATTAAGCAGAGCAGTCTTGAGGATATAGAGCAGGTTTGGTCACATCCTCAGGCTCTTTCACAGTGTTCGGAGTTTATAGCCGAAAACAACATGAAAGCCGTTCCATGCTCCAACACAGCGGTGGCGGCAAAGGAAATTTTTGAAGAGAAAAGAATAAACTGCGCCGCAATCTGCTCAGAAAGTGCGGCGGAGGAATACGGACTGAAGATATTAAAGAGAGATTTCCAAAACAGCAAGGGCAACACAACAAGATTTATCGTGATTTCCAAGAAGCTTTACATTCCAGAAAATGCCGATAAAATAAGCCTGTGTTTCAGCCTGCCTCACGTTACAGGTTCTCTTTATACCGTGCTTTGCAGATTTAATTCCAGCGGTCTTAACCTTACAAAAATAGAGTCAAGACCAATGCCCGACCATAAATTTGAATATCTTTTCTATTTGGATTTTACAGGCAACGTATACAACGACGATGTATTGAACCTGCTTTGTGCTCTCTCCGAAGAGCTTCCGGAGTTTAGTTTCTTGGGAAACTATTGTTAGAACAAAAAAATTTGGGATTCCCAAGGGACCACTGTCCCTTGGGCTGGTGGTTTGGAGGACAGCGTCCTCCAAGGTCTTATTTACTTTTCACTAACTATTAACAAAGAGTCTTTTAAATTAAAAAATATACGAAATCCCCCGACTTTGTTTCAGATATCACTGAAATATAAGCCGGGGGATTCTTATTTGGAGGTGCAATTTTGTATGTTAATCATGTCATATTTTCGCTCTTTTATCTTTCGGATTTTATCTTCGGGACTGCAAAAAATAAAATCAGAAAAACAAAACAGAAAAGAAAGCAAACGGAAAGGGAACTTTAATTTAATACAGGATCAAATCAAAGTTCCCTTAACAAAATGGAAGTAACATAATTAAAACCTTAGTCTCCTATCATTAAAATATATTTAAACTATTACAATATCTGTTTTTCAGGGGCTCTTCAACTGTTTTATTGAGATTTTAAAACACTGCTGTTGAAGATTTGGATATTGTTTAAGGAAGGTTTATTTACAAGTCTTACTTTAACTGATTTTTCTAAAACACATATTATCAAATTAAAACAATCTTTAAACTGTATCTAAACAGCAACTTGATAATTTATTTAACAACCATTGGTCTCAACCTTTCGCTTTATGATTTTGTAAAGCTTATGCAGATCTGTTATTATTTTCAGTAGGCTTTTAATCAATCTATATCCGGGTACACCATAAATTGTAAAGGAAATATGTAAGGCATTTTGATTTTTTGATTGTTTCTGATTTTAAAATATGTTTTTGAATTGATAATTAAAATAAGTTTCAGCTTAGAAATATTCTTGATGTTACGTTACGCTCTTATCTCAAATTAAAACTCCGAATATTTCGTAAACAGCAATCTTTAATATAAACAAGCCTTCATAAATTTATTTTTACCGAACAACTTATTTCCAATTACCTTTTGAAAACACATATTTGCGTTTTTTAATTAGCAATTTGATTTGCTTGAATTATATTTGATGCTGTTTACCTAACTGAAATTGCCAGCAGGTGAAACCCCTTTTCATAATGTTTTCTCATGGGCATTCTCCTTAAATACAACTTCTCAAAACATGGACATCAAAGCTGTGAATCTGTTCCTTCTGATATTCTCATTGGACTCACCTCGTAAATAAAAAACAACTAAATCAACTTTAAATATTGAATTGGAAGATTTCCTTTTGTTTGACTTAATTATATACTATAAAAAGGGATTTGTCAATAGTTTTTATTAAAAAAATAATAAAATTTTTTCAACATGTTTTTAACTTATGTAAAAAGTTAATAAAGAACAGCTTGTTCAAGTAATGTGAAAATTATGTCATATAAAACCCTTTAAAGTCGAAAAAACACCAAAAAAAGGCATTACAAACAATTCGCATCTGCAAATAGTTTATAATGCCATGTACATGGGAATACATCCTTCAAGAAATCTTTTTTCAGAAGGGCGCATAAATTTTTCAAATTCTTTAAAACCGCTCCGTATATAAAAGTTTACCGCCTCTGGCACTGAGTACAAAACAATCCTAGAAGCACCGCAGTAATTTTCAGTAAAGTGATATATAAATGCAATTATTTTATCAAGACAATATTCGCTCCATTTGTAATTGTCAACATTTGGATATGATTTATGTTGATAATCTTCTGAAACAGCGAACATCTTTATTTCAACAGCGGGAATAATTTGAATTCTGATACCGGATTCAATCATTATTCCGGTGCAGCATAATGACACCAGTGCAACGACACGGTCATTATTTATAAACCCGAAAGTTGTAACATCATCATCGTCAATAGCCTTGTGCTTAAAGTAATCATCTATAACATCTTTACCACACTGAAATTTATTTAACAATAGCGAGGGAATATCTTTTATATTTACAAGTTCTTTTTGAGTATTCATTTTTCAATATGTGTTAAATCATTTATTTTTTTATCTAAATACTTAATTTCATCGTCATCAGTATTTTTACCGGAAAGTAAGGCGCACTGACGCAGACGTTTAAATTTTTTTAAAAGCATTTCGGTATCAGGTTTTTCACTGAGAAATTCCTGAGATTTTTCACTGCTTACGAAAAAAGCTAAATCCTTTGGTTTTGAAATTACAGCCATCTTACATTCCTCCTGTCGTTTAATATTATCCCTCATATAAATCATAACACCTCTGGTCAAAAAAATCAATAAATTATACTAATTATATAATATTATAATATTGTGAACAGGGGATTATGCATTTATGAAAGATGATAAACAAAAAAGCATCTGCAAATTGCAGATGCTTTTGGCGCGCTGTAAGGGACTCGAACCCCTGACCTACTGGTTCGTAGCCAGTCACTCTATCCAGCTGAGCTAACAGCGCATTTTGCGGCTCTTTCCGAACCGCTATAGTATAATATCACAAACCAAAGGAAAAATCAAGTGTTTTTTTATTTTTTTTACGATCTCTCAAATAATCTGTAGTATTAACCTTATTTTTATTTAAGATAACGGAAAATCAGTTAAAAAAGCAGTAAAATGCTCTGTATGCCATGTAAACGTCGGTTTTTGAAACAATCTCAAAAGGCGCATGCATGGAGAGTACCGGAACGCCCAAGTCGATTACATCCACGTTCATATTGGCAACGTACTTTGCGATTGTACCGCCGCCGCCCATGTCAACCTTTCCAAGCTCGCCGGTCTGCCAGCTTACATTGTTTTTCTCAAGCATTGAGCGGATCTCGCCCATGTATTCGGCAGAGGCGTCGGATGTGTCGTACTTTCCGCCGTGTCCCATGTATTTTGAGATAACCACGCCTTTATTGAGATAGGAGCAGTTCTGGGTTTCGTAAACGGAAGCGTATGTTGGGTCAAATGCGGCGTTTACGTCTGCTGAAAGGCACTTGCTCTTTGAAAGAACTCTGTAGCCCTCTTCACCCTCGGCTTTTGCAAGATCGTAAATAAAGTAACGGAGGAAATCGCTCTGCATACCTGTGTTGCCGTCACTGCCTGTTTCTTCCTTGTCGGCAAGCATGGTGATAACTGTGTTTTCAGGCATTTCTGTTTCCAGAATAGCTGTAAGAGCCGGATAAGCGCATACACGGTCGTCGTGGCCGTAGCCGCCTATCATGCTTTCGTCAAAGCCCACATCCCTTGTTTTAAGTGCCGGAACAAAGCTCAGTTCAGCAGAGAGGAAATCCTCCTCGGTGATACCGTATTTCTTGTTGAGGATGCTCATAATGTTCAGTTTTACAAGGTCGCTTTCGCCGTTGTTGTCATATGGGCGGGAACCTGCAAGGATATTCAGTTCCTCACCTGTGAACACCTTAGCCATAGGCTTCTGAACCTGTTCCTTTGCAAGGTGGGGAAGAAGGTCTGTAATGCAGAAGCATGGCTCGTCGTCCTTTTCTCCCAGGTTGATTTCAATCTTTGTTCCGTCTGTTTTAATAACAACACCGTGAAGTGAGAGAGGAAGAGCAGTCCACTGATATTTTTTAAGTCCGCCGTAATAATGGGTCTTAAACATTGCAAGGCCGCTTGCTTCGTACATTGGATTTGGCTTTAAATCTATTCTCGGTGAGTCTATGTGAGCAATAGCCAATCTCACGCCGTCTTTAACGCCCTTTTTGCCGATAACAGCAAGAGCCAGAGCCTTGTGGCGGTTTACATAGTATATTCTGTCGCCTGCCTTATACTTTTTATCCTGCTCAAAAGGAACAAATCCGGCTTTCTCAGCCAGCTTTACGGCGGTTTTTACCGCTTCACGTTCTGTCTTTGAGTGGTCGATAAACTTTTTGTAGTCCTCGCAGTATTTGTCAGCTTTTTTGATTTCGCTTTCTTTCATAGAAGCAATACCCTTGTCGGTTCTGGTAAAAAGCTGTTCCTTTAATTCCTTAATCTCTGATTTTTCTTCTTTTTTCTTAGACATATATTACACCCCTTAAGGTAAATTTACTTTGTTTCATCTGTGGAGAAATAAAGCTTTGAATACATTTCATAGGCTGTTTCCACTTTTTCTATATACGCCGTTGTCTGAGCGTAAGGTGTGGTTTTAAGATTTACTCCGTCGTCGCTGTACTCAGGATTTTCAAGCCATTCGCTTACCACAAATCCTGCATTGTAGGCGGCGGCAACTGCGCTTCTGCTGTCGTACATGTCTACAAGGTAATCCAAGAACATTACCCCGTATTTTATGTTGGTTTCAGGGTCGTAAAGGGCAGAGGAGTCCAAAACCTCATCTGCGCCGGAGTAAGTTTGAAGCCATGTGAATGTATCGGGCATAATCTGCATAAGACCTATTGCGCCTACGGCAGATTCTGCATTTGGGTCAAAATGGCTTTCTGTATTTATTATAGAGTATATGAGAACCTTATCCACATTATATTCTTCGCTGTATTTATCCACGTATTCAGTATATTGAAGCTGGTACTGACTTTCAAAAAGTCTTTCCCTTACTTCTGACACAAGGTTTACAACCAGCAGTCCTGCGCAGACAATCAAAACAGCCAGCGCACCCGCAATAATAAGGCGTTTCTTGCCCTTGTTTTTTGCGTGTTTTTTGTGACCGTGGGAATTTCCGTTTTTAACGGAGTCGCTATTATCTTCAACTCTGTATCTGTGCTGTCGCTGTTGGCTCATATTATTCCCCCTTTTTCAAATCGTTCTGTAAATTAAAGGCGGTTTGTTTTATATCCTCCTGAGAACCGTTGTTTTCTATAACGGTGTCAGAATTTTCTATGTAAAAAGCCTCTTCGTGCTGGGCTTTTATTCTCAGCAAAGCATTTTCACGGCTAAGACTATCCCTTTTCATTATTCTTTCAAGCCTTATATTCTCTTTTGCTAAAACAGTTATAACATGGTCGCACAAAAGGTGGGAGCCGCTTTCAATAAGCTGAGGAGCGTCGTATAAAATATTTTTTATGCCCTGTGAAACAAGGTGTTCGATATTTTTAAGCACAAGCTGTAAAATATAGGGATGAGTCAGGGCGTTTAGTGTGTCTGTGTTTTCCCTTGAGGAAAAGGCTCTTTTAGCAAGCAGAGGTCTGTCTAAACTTCCGTCCTCTTTTATTATATCATTTCCAAAGGCGGCGCAAAGTCCGTAAAGAGCGGGACTGTTTTGTGCTAAAGCCTCTCTTGCCAGCTTGTCGGCGTCAATTACCGCCCAGCCTTTTTCTTTGAAAACAGAGGACACAACACCTTTTCCGGCTCCGGTTTGTCCGGTAAGCCCTACAAGATTATATTTTCTCAAGGTCAATCACCTCAAAACCTGCGGCTCTGATAAGTCTGTTGTAAACTGCAAGACCTATTCCCTGAATAGAGGGACATCTTGCAAAGACTTTCTTTATGCTTTCGTCGTTGTCGATTTCCCTAAGCTCGTCAAAAAGTCTGTGAGCCTGACTTTCCTGGTCTTTTTCTTTTCCCATGGAAAGGGTTTTGCATTTCAAATCCTTTATGTCCTCTTCCCAGCAGAGAGCGGCTGTGTTTTCGTCATCATGGCTGTTTACATAGTCAATGTATGCTTTTGAAGAGCCTTTGATTATAACAACCTCAGCTTTCGGAGCATAGTGCTTGTACTTCATACCCGGGCTTGCGGCTTTTACGCCGTCTTTCAGTTTGTGCAAAACTGCGTCGTCCATTTCAACCTCGCCCAAAGCTTCTCGAAGCTGCTCTAAGGTAACTCCGCCCGGTCTTAAAAGCCTCGGCTTTTCTCCGGCAAGGGTTATTACTGTGCTTTCCACGCCCACACTGCACTCTCCGCCGTCAATAATGGCTTCAATTCTGCCTTTCATGTCGTTCATAACATGCTGGGCGGTGGTGGGGCTGGGGCTTCCGGAAAGATTTGCCGATGGTGCGGCTATGGGAGTTCCTGCCGCTCTTATGAGTGCGGCGGCTGATTTGTGAGAGGGTATTCTCACAGCCACAGTGTCAAGACCTGCGCTGACCTCATCGGGGATAATATCCGACTTTTCCATAATAATTGTGAGAGGGCCGGGCCAGTATTTATCGGCTAAAATTTTTGCCCCTTGGGGTATCTTTTTTACAAGATTGTATTTTTCTATATCCTCAAAAGCTGCCACATGGACAATCAGAGGATTGTCGCCGGGTCTGCCCTTTGCTTTAAAAATTTTGGATACAGCCTTTCCGTTTAAAGCGTCGGCGGCAAGACCGTATACGGTTTCCGTGGGCATACCCACAAGACCGCCATTGCGGATTATCTCTGCCGCTTTTTCTATATCCTCCGGTGAGGAAGAAAGCATAACGGTATTTAAAGGCTCATTGCTTATTGTCTGCATTTAAAAATTACACCTGTTTCTCATTATTATAATGTGTTTATGTGAAAGTGAAATGTTCGATTAGTAGAAATTTATAAAATCTAATTGTTTTCCTCCATGGACTGCTGAAGCTGTTTTGCTCTGTGAGCGGCTATAAGTGCGTCCACAATTTCCTCAATATTGCCGTTTAAAATGTCGTCGATTTTATATAGTGTAAGACCTATTCTGTGGTCGGTTACACGTCCCTGAGGATAGTTGTAGGTTCTTATTCGCTCGCTTCTGTCACCGGTTCCAACCTGCTGTTTTCTTTCTGCGGCGATAGAGTCCTCCTGCTCCTCACGCTTTGCCTGCAAAAGACGGCTTTTAAGAACCTTCATGGCCTTGTCCTTGTTTTTGTACTGGCTTCGCTCGTCCTGACATTCGACCACAACTCCTGTGGGAATGTGGGTGATTCTTATGGCACTTTCGGTTTTGTTTATGTGCTGACCGCCTGCGCCGCTGCTTCGGAAGGTATCAATCTGCAAGTCGGCAGGATTTATCTCAAGCTCAACGTCCTCAGCCTCAGGGAGAACCGCAACCGTAACCGTTGAAGTGTGTATACGTCCCTGACTTTCGGTTTCCGGAACTCTCTGAACACGGTGAACGCCGCTTTCAAATTTAAGCTTTGAATATGCGCCCTCGCCGTTTATCATAAAGGAAATTTCCTTAAAACCCCCAAGCTCTGTTTCGTTGGCGTTTATTATCTCGGTTTTATATCCCTGCTTTTCCGCAAACATGCTGTACATACGGTACAAAACTCCGCAAAAGAGAGCTGCTTCCTCGCCGCCGGCTCCGCCTCTGATTTCCATAATAACATTGCGGCTGTCGTTGGGGTCCTTGGGAAGCAAAAGAATTTTAAGCTCTTCCGTAATTTCCGGAAGCTTTTCCTTGCAGTCGTCTATTTCAGCCATAGCCATTTCACGGAAATCTTTATCAGAGGAGCTGTCCTCTATAATTTCACGGGCTTCATCCATTGCTTTTAAAATTTCCTTGTACTCACGGTATTTTAAAACAATGGCTTCAATAGACTTGACCTCTTTCATGACCTTTGAATATTCGTTGGGGTCTGCCGCAACAGAGGGGTCGTAAAGACGGTTGTTAAGCTCGTCGTATCTTTTGCTGAAAATCTCGATTTTTTCAAACATTTATTTCAAATCCTTTCTATTACCTGAAGTTTAAAGTTAAATTCGGGACAATAGGGGACTGCTAATCTCTTTGAATTTTTTTAATATTTTTTTCGATTTTATTTCTCGGAACCATTACTTCATGTCCGCATTTGGTACAGCGGATTTTAAAGTCCATGCCCACACGGAGCACCAAAAACTCCTTACCTCCGCAGGGGTGGGACTTTTTCATTTCAAGTCTGTCGCCAACCTTTACATCCATATTATGCCTCCCTGTTTTGATTTACGCTATCATATTATTATACCACATTTTTGTAACCTGTACAACGAATAAAGTCGGATACAATTATTCTGTGATGTAATCCCTTATGCGTCCGTATAGAATTTCGTCCACAACCGCTTCAACCTCTATGCCCTCGGCTGTGTATTCCTCGGAGATAAGAGTTCCCGACTTGCGTATTTCAGCGGAAATTCCCGCCATGGAGAAAGGAAGAAGAAGCTTTACCCTTTTCATTCTTACAGGAAGATTGTCTTCAATAGCCTGTAAAAGCTTGTCTATTCCTTTTCCGGTTTTTGCGGAAATTCTCACGGAATTGCCGATTGATACAATATCGTTTTCTGCGGAAAGCAGGTCGCATTTGTTGAGCACAGGAATTACAGGTCTGTCTTTACAGCCAAGGCTTGCCAGCAAATCCTCGGTAACCTCAAGGTGAAGCTTTGCTTCATCGTTGCTTACGTCGCATACGTTTAATATTATGTCGGCGTTTGCAGCTTCTTCCAAGGTTGATTTAAAGGCTTCAACCAGATGGTGGGGCAGACGGCGGACAAAACCTACCGTGTCTATAAGCATAACGGTGATTCCTGACGGAAGTTTTAATGCCCTTGAGGTTGGGTCAAGGGTAGCAAAAAGCTTGTCCTCAGCCAAAACTCCAGCCTGTGTCAGATAATTCATGAGTGTTGACTTTCCGGCGTTTGTATAGCCTACGATTGCAACTGTTATGACATTGTCCTTTTCACGGCGTTTTCTAAGTCTTTCACGGTGTTCTTCAACCTCTTTAAGCTGTTCCTTTAAGGTTTCTATTTTTCTTCTTATGTGTCGGCGGTCGGTTTCAAGCTTTGTTTCACCTGGGCCTCTTGTGCCTATTCCGCCGCCCAAACGTGACATCTGAACGCCCTTACCTGTAAGTCTTGGAAGCATGTATTTAAGCTGGGCAAGCTCTACCTGTAATTTGCCCTCCTTTGACCTTGCTCTTAAAGCGAAAACGTCAAGGATAAGCATTGTTCGGTCAATAACTCTAACGTCGGTGGCCTCTTCAATGTTTCTTATCTGTGTAGGTGAAAGCTCACAGTCAAAAATAAGCAAATCTATCTCATGAATGTCACAGTATTCCTTTATTTCCTCAAGCTTTCCGGAACCCACATAGGTGGCGGTTTCCGGTCTTTCCAGCTTTTGTGTTATGCTTGCAACAGGCTCTGCGCCTGCGCTTTCCGTAAGCTCGAAAAGCTCTTCAAGAGATGACAAAGCGTCATATTCTCCTGTATCAACGCTTACAAGCAAAGCTCTTGTTACTTTTTCCTCGTTGTTCTGTATTTCCATAAATACCTCCGGTTTGTAAACTGAAAGTTCGTTTTTAACATAGATTTTATCAAATTGTCTTATTTATTACAAAAAAATTGAAAACACTATTTTAAATCAAAACTAATTGTAGTATAATATATTCAAATAATTTTGTAAACCAACATTTAATAACAGGGGTAAGGAAAATGGATAAACAATATGATGTGGTAATTGTCGGCACAGGCGTTGCAGGACTTTACGGAGCCCTTCAATATTCGGAAGATGTTAAGGTTTTGCTTCTTTCAAAAAAGGAACTTACCTTGTCCAATTCATCATTGGCACAGGGCGGAGTTGCCGCAGTTTTGGATACAAGTCATGACAACTACAAACTGCATATTGCCGATACTCTTATTGCAGGAAAATATAAAAATAATTTGTCCGCTGTTGAAAAGCTTGTAACAGAAGGCCCTTCCGATGTTTTAAACCTCAAGGATATGGGTGTTGATTTCGACAGAAACAAAAGCGGCGAGCTTATGGCAACCTTAGAGGGCGGCCATTCAAGAAATCGAATTGTTCATCACAAGGACTCAACAGGCAAGGAAATAGTTGACACACTTTTAAGACTTGTGGCTCAAAAGAAAAATGTAACAATACTTGACAATGCTCTTGTATACGACGTTGACAAGGTTGAAAACGGATTTTACATAAGCTTTTTGAGAAACGGAGAAAACATCTGTGTTTCTTCAAACTTCTGCGTTTTGGCAACAGGCGGCATAGGCAGAGTTTACAAGTACACAACCAACTCCGCAATAGCCACAGGCGATGGTATAGCTTTTGCCCACTTGCTGGGAGCTACAATAAGCCATCTTTCCCGTGTGCAGTTCCATCCTACAGCTTTCGCTTCCGAAAACAACAGAGAGCGTTTTCTCATAAGCGAAGCGGTAAGAGGAGAGGGCGCATATCTTCTCAACTGCAACGGCGAGCGTTTTGTTGAACGCTATGACCCAAGGGGAGAGCTTGCACCTCGTGACGTTGTTTCCCACGCAATTATGGAGGAGGAAAAACGCACAGGCAGTGAGAAGTTCTACCTTGATATAACATATAAAGACCCTGAATTTTTGAAAAACAGATTCCCGATGATATATTCAAGATGTCTGGAAGAGGGCGTGGATATTACAAAGGACTGGATTCCTGTATTCCCATGCCAGCACTATCTTATGGGCGGAATTAAAGTTGATTTGGATGCCGCCACAACTGTAGAGGGACTTTACGCTGTGGGCGAGTGCTCCAACACAGGAGTTCACGGAGCAAACAGACTTGCCAGCAACTCACTGCTTGAGGCTCTTGTATTCTCAAGAAGAGCGGCTGAGGATATCATGCGTCACCTTTCAGAGAGAGGCAGACAGGAAATCACAGCGGCGCCTCCTGTTCATGACATCCACGGCGAACCGCTGCCAAAGGGAATAAGAACAGAAATCAGAGAGATAATGCAGGATACATATTTTGTAATTCCAAAGCTTGACAAGGTTGAGGAAAGCTACAAGAGAGTTGACGAGATAGTAAACAAGCTCATAACAACAAAATACGAGATAAATGCCGACTATGTAGAGGCAAGAAGCCTTGCAATAGTTGCAGGAATTATTTTAGGTGAAGTAAACGGAGGAATAAACTTATGATGTTAAACCAGATGTATGTGGACAACCTTATAAAGACAGCTCTTTTAGAGGATATAAACTACATAGACGTCACAACAGATTATCTTATAGATGAAGACCAGGAGGGCTGCGCACAGTTTCTTGCAAAGGCTGACGGTGTTCTCTGCGGACTTGACGTGGCTTTGAGAGTATTTGAGCTTTTACAGCCGGATTTCAAAGCGGAGGTTTTCAAGAAGGACGGAGACGTTCTCAAAAAGGGCGACATCATAGCCAAGGTTTACGGAAAAACAAGAACAATCCTCAAGGGCGAGCGTACAGCTTTGAACCTTATTCAGCACATGAGCGGTATTGCAACAGCTACAAACGAAGCTGTAAAGCTTGTTGAGGGAACAAAGGCTTCCATTGTTGATACAAGAAAGACACTGCCGGGTATGCGTCCTTTGCAGAAATACGCAGTTACAGTTGGCGGCGGAAAGAACCATAGATATAACCTTTCCGATGCGGCAATGCTCAAGGATAACCACGTTGACGCAGGCGGCGGAATTACAAACGCTGTTAAAAAGCTTAAATCAAAGCTTGGCCACATGACAAAGGTTGAGCTTGAGGTTAGAACTCTTGATGAACTAAGAGAAGCTTTAAGCGTTGACGTTGACGTAATTATGCTTGACAATATGTCAAATGAGATGATGGCAGAAGCTGTTAAAATCACCGACGGCAAAGCAATCCTCGAAGCAAGCGGCGGCATAACAGCGGAAACACTGAGAGGCGTTGCAGAAACAGGCGTTGATATAATTTCAATAGGCGCATTGACACACTCAGTAAAAGCCTTTGATATTTCTCTTAAAATATTGAAGTAATAAAAAATCGGATAAAAATAAAATTCCGGCAATCACCATTATTTAAGGTGTGCCGGAATTTTTTGTGTTTTAATTTATAGGATATAATTCTGCAAAAGAAAATAAAGAAACAGCCATGGTTTACTTCAAATATAACCATGGCTGTAAAATTATAAATATTCAAAATCAAAGCCAACCGAGAGCGAGCCATTCCAAAGATTAAGAATAACGTTTCGCCCGACGTGTGCAGGTGTTAATTTCCGTTGCTAAGTTCATGCACGTCGGAAATAAAAACGTCTCGCCCGCCTTGAAACGACGTTCATTTTCAAGTAAAAACTTTGCAAGGCGGATATAAAATTACTCGACGGTTACGCTTTTGGCTAGGTTGCGGGGTTGGTCTACGTCACAGCCTCTTAAAACGGCGGTGTAGTAGGCGAAAAGCTGTAAGGGGATTACTGAGAGTAAAGGCATGTAAATGTCCTCAGCGTTGGGAATTGAGAGAACGTAACGGGCTACACTCATGTCAACGGGCAATCCCTCTTTCACTATTAAAAGCACCTTGGCGCCCCTCGTTACAACCTCTTTTATGTTGCTTACGGTCTTTTCGTAGATGTCTGACTGGGTGGCAACGGCGATTACAGGCACGTCTGTGTCCATAAGGGAAATTGTGCCGTGTTTAAGCTCGCCGGCGGCGTATGCCTCGGAGTGCATGTAGGATATCTCCTTGAGCTTTAATGAGCCTTCAAGAGATATGGCATAGTCAAGACCCCTGCCGATAAAAAACATGTTGGCGGCGTTCTGAAAGCGTGAGGCGTAGTATTTGCAGTCGTCGGTTTTTTCAAGAATTTTCTGCATCTGTGAGGGCATTGTCAAAAGAGTTTCGCCCATCTTTTTGGCAGAGTCTAAATCAATTTTACCTTTAGCAAGGGCAAATTTGATTGCAAGAAGATACATAACACCAAGCTGTACCGTATAAGCCTTTGTGCTGGCAACGGCGATTTCAGGGCCTGCCCAGGTGTAAATAACATAGTCTGCCTCTCTGGCAATGGATGAACCCACTACATTGACCACCGCAAGGGTTGTAATGCCCTGCTGTTTTGCAAGGCGCAGAGCCGCCAGTGTGTCCGCCGTTTCTCCCGATTGACTTATTACCATCATAAGGTCGTTTTCGTGGAAAATAGGGTTTCTATAACGAAATTCAGAGGCAATCTGTACGTCAACGTCAACCCTTGCCAAAGCTTCGATAATATTTTTGCCTATCATTCCTGCGTGCATTGCGGTTCCGCAGGCTACAATGTGAATTTTGTTTGTGTTTTCAAAGAGAGAATCGGGGATTTTTTCGTTTGAGAAATCAACTAAGAAATCTTTAAGACGTGGGCTTATTGTGTCGTTTAAAGCCTTTGTCTGCTCGAAAATCTCCTTGAGCATGAAATGGGGATAACCGTCCTTTTCCGCCGCCTCAACGTCCCAGTCGGCTGTGAGAGTTTCCCTTTCAATTGTTTCTCCGTCCGTTGTGTAAACGGTGACAGAGTCTTTTTCCAAAACAGCTATAAGGTTTTCATCCAAAAGCTGATATTGGTTTGTGTATTTTAAAACCGCAGGAATATCGCTGGCTATAAAGTTTTCGCCGTTTCCTATGCCGATGATAAGAGGGCTGTCTTTGCGCAGAGCAAAGATTTTTTCCGGGATATCCCTGAACATTATACCCAATGCATAACTGCCCTTAACGGCCATTATAAGCCTTTTTATGGCGTCCATAGGGTCGCCCTTGTAATAATAGTCCAAAAGCTTAGCCACAACCTCAGTGTCCGTTTCGCTTAAAAAGCTGTAGCCCTTTTTAAGAAGCTTGGTTTTAAGCTCCATGTAGTTTTCAATAATTCCGTTGTGAACAATGGTGATACGGGCGTTTCCGTGGGGGTGAGAGTTGATGTCGCTTGGCTCTCCGTGAGTTGCCCAGCGTGTGTGACCTATTCCGCAGGTGCCTTCGGGAGTTCCAACCTGCTTGATTTTTTCTTCCAAATCTTTAAGTCGTCCCTTGGTCTTTACTGTTACAAAATCTCCGGCATGGTGAATTGCAATACCTGCCGAATCGTAACCACGGTACTCAAGCTTTTTAAGTCCTTCAACAAGAACTCCTGCTGCCTGCTGTTCTCCTACATATCCAACTATTCCACACATAATATTTACCTGTCTTTCTGAGTTTGTCTTGTCTGAAAGCTCTGTTTCTCCCCTTGCGGAGAGGGTTTAACAATCAGACTGACGACACCGTAAAAACGGCACCGAAAGAGCATCCGCCGAATTTTCGATAACTCTTTCCCTCGTCACCGCAGTACAGGCATGCGGTCTGGCGCTGATAAATTACAGATAATAAACCTCCCTTTCAGCTTGTTTTGCCGTACAGCTTCTGTAAAAAATCTTTCAACATTCTACTACAGGTTAAGATAAAAGTCAATCAATATTTCTAATATTATGCATTATGCGAAAGTTTTATACACTAAAAATTAAATATTTATTCAATTATATTTTTCTCTAAACGTGAATTTATACTTCTTACGTTTTGACCGATTTGATAAACTTTTTTAAACTTAAATTAAAAGCTTTACTTTTACACTTTTATATGTTAAAATTGTAAAGGACTGATTTATGAAATCGAAACCTTTTTGAGTTACAGGAGGAAACTTATGAATTCAAAAATTAAGGACGAGACAGTAGACTTTTTGTTTAAAGCTATTTTGTCTCTGGAAACAATGGAAGACTGCTACGACTTTTTTGAGGACCTTTGCACTGTGCCGGAAATCAAGGCAATGTCACAGCGTCTTTATGTGGCAAAACTTCTTTCAGACAAATGTGTTTACAGCGATATTGTAAACAAGACAGGAGCATCAACAGCGACTATAAGCCGTGTAAATCGTGCTTTGATTTACGGCTGTGATGGATATAACCTTGCGTTTCGACGCATTGAAAAAAAGGAAAAAGAGGCAGAGGGTAAAGAGTGATGGCGTCTTACGGTGTTTTTGCCGACTATTACGATTCCCTTACGGAAAACGTGGAGTATCTGCGCCGTGCCGACTATATTACAGAAGTATTTGAGAGGCTTAGCCACAATATGGGGTTAAGCCTTGATCTTGCCTGCGGCACAGGAAGCCTTACAATAGAGCTTTTTAAAAAGGGCGTCGATATTTACGGAATAGACGGCTCATATGATATGCTTGCTCAGGCAAAGGAGAAAGCCGACGAGCTGGGACTTGATATATTATTTCTCTGTCAGAAAATGGAAAACATAGACCTTTACGGAACAATAGACACATGTATCTGCACTTTGGACAGCATAAACCACCTTGTAAAAAAAGAAAAGGTGCAAAAGACCTTTGATAAGGTTTCTTTGTTTATGAACAAGGGCGGATATTTTTTGTTTGACGTAAATTCTCTGTACAAACATCAGCAGATTTTGGGAAACAATACCTTTGTCTATGATACCGACGATGTATTCTGCGTATGGCAGAACAGTCTTTCTGAAAATAATGTTGTAAATATTCAGCTTGATTTTTTCTGCGCAATGGAAAACGGAAAGGATTACAGAAGATACAGCGAGAATTTCTCGGAAAGAGCCTACAGCCATGAGGAAATAGAAGAAATGCTTCATAATTCCGGATTTGAAACAGCGGCTGTATACGGTGATTTAAGCTTTGAACCGCCGAAACCTGAGGAACAGAGAATAATTTATGTTGCAAGAAAAGTGAAATAATGGCATAATAGTGTCTAAATAATAAATAGGGAAGTGAAACAATGAATAAAGATAAAATCATAAGATGTATAACAAGCGACGGAGGCATAATGGCTTCCGCTATAGATTCAACAGGCATAGTTTTTACAGCTCAGGAGATTCACCACACCACAAGCTGCGGCACAGCGGCTCTGGGAAGACTGCTGACAGCGGCTTCTATGATGGGCGCACAGCTTAAACAAAAGAACGCAGTGATAAACCTCAGCGTTAAGGGAAACGGCCCTCTGGGCCCTGTTGTAGCCGTTGCAAACAGCAAAGGTAATGTAAAGGGTTATGTGGGAAACTGGGATTGCCCTACAGAGCACTACAGCAACGGAAAGATAAATGTTGCCGCCGCAGTTGGTAAAGAGGGCATACTCACAGTTATGCGTGACTACGGAAGCGGCGACCCGTATATAGGACAGGTTCCACTGGTAAGCGGAGAGATAGCTGAGGACATAACAAACTATTACGCCACAAGTGAGCAAATTCCGACAGTATGCGCTCTTGGAGTTTTGGTGGATAAAAATAACGGACTGGTTTTGGCTGCCGGAGGATTGCTTATACAGCTTCTGCCTGGTGCTACAGACGAAAAAATAGAAAAGCTCGAAAAGAATGTTGCCGCTTTAGAGCCTGTAACCACAATGCTCGCAAAGGGAATGTCAGTTTTGGATATCTGCAAAAAAGCTTTGGAAGGCTTTGAAGTAGAAGTTTTGGACGAATTCCCAGTAAGCTATGTGTGCGGATGCAGTAAAGAAAAAATAGAAAACGCCATAAGAGGCCTTTCTGACGAAGAAATAAAGGAAATAATAGAGAAAGAAGGGGCAGCAAAAGCCTCCTGCAACTTCTGTAATAAAAAATTTATTTTTACAAAAGAGGATTTGGAGAAGATTATTTCCGAGAGAAAAGACAAAAAATAAGGCGAAAATACAGAAAAACAGGGTAAATTATTAGCGTTATTACGAATATTTTAAGTGATATTGTCATAAAATAAAAAAATTAAAAAAAATTAAAAAAAACGCTTGACTTTTACCCTGTGATGATGTATTATAATACACGTCGCTGAAAGACACCACACCGAAACGGCAAAAACGGTGTGAGTAAATGGGAGCATAGCTCAGCTGGGAGAGCATCTGCCTTACAAGCAGAGGGTCATAGGTTCGAGCCCTATTGTTCCCACCATTTGGCCCGGTAGTTCAGTTGGTTAGAACGCTAGCCTGTCACGCTAGAGGTCGACGGTTCGAACCCGTTCCGGGTCGCCAAATTTGCCTCTGTAGCTCAGTTGGTAGAGCAGGGGACTGAAAATCCCCGTGTCGGTGGTTCGATTCCGCCCGGAGGCACCATAAATGCGGATGTAGCTCATCCGGTAGAGCGCCACCTTGCCAAGGTGGAGGTAGCGAGTTCGAGCCTCGTCATCCGCTCCATTGAAAAGCACTTAATAAAATTTATTAAGTGCTTTTCATAACATAAGAGTTAACTGCATATAATAAAGTGTAGTTAAGAAAAAGTAAATAAGGCGTCATAGCCAAGTGGTAAGGCATGGGTCTGCAAAACCCTGATTCCCCAGTTCAAATCTGGGTGACGCCTCCAAAAAGCGATAGGGGAAAGTGTATACTTTCCCCTAATCAGGTATATATTACCGCACTTACTTTTGAACCTTGAGGTAACCTTGCTAAATGCAGGGGGGTGAATACTTTTAAAAGAGGAGTTGACCATCATTGGAAAATAATGATAGGTTGATATTGGTCAAAGAAGAATCTTTGCTAATACACTGTAAATGGATTCGACAACAGAATAGCACAATTTCTTCTGGATCATCTTTTATAGAAGTATCACTAAAAGCCAAAAAACAAGAGAAAGTGAGGTGATATATTAATGAATAAAAATATACGTTTAATTGTGAATTTTGTACTTACTATTGTGTCTTGTTTCGCAATGATAGCATGCGTTGATAAAATCAAAGAGACTCTTGTACTTGGTTTATTTGAAAGCACTAAGTACCTCACAGCGAACAGTCTTTATGCTGCAGCTTTTGTTACTTTCTTTGGCATTGCACTGTGGAATATTACAAGTATCTACATTGTAAATAGAGACAGGTATTGAAAGTAAGATGTAGTAACACTGATATGTTCAAAATTTTTGAGCATATTAGTGTTACCGCATAGACGCCCGATTCTCATAACGCTTTCTTCTCGGCACATCATCTTTTCGAAGTGTGTTCTCCAAGATTGTCAATGAGTGAGTGGCTCGCTGGACAAACCGTTGTCTTGGTAGGGTGAACGGTTCATCGTCACGGCGAATGCTTATATGACTCAAGTATCCGTTATGTCAGGCGTGAGGTAAGCAAAACAGCACTTACCTGTTTTTCAAGGTACAGCGAAAAAACAAAAAGCCTGCACCTCTGACACGTCAGAAAAGTACAGACTTACAGCAAAAAATATATCCAAAATAAACGCACACCACAAAGCGTGCGGAAATCCGGCTTCATAAGTCATGCTGAGTATTGGCGTACTCTCATGGCGCAAGGCTGTCAGTAATTGCGGTTATTGGCAGCCTGTGAGGCTTATTTGTGTTTCCACAAATACATTATAGTCCTTTTGATTTTCAAAGTCAATACTTACGAAGGGGAAGTATTGACTTTTTTTGTATAATTTTTAATATTTTATATATTTAATATTATGTAATTATGTAAAAAATATTATGTCAGAATTTTGAGGTGTGAAGAGAAATAGGAGGAAAACATGAATAAAATAGGGTTAGTTTTAGAAGGTGGAGCAAATAGAGGAATATTTACTAGTGGAGTATTAGACTGTTTTAGGAATTATAATGTATATTTTCCTTATATTATTTCGGTTTCAGTTGGATGTTGCAATGCTCTAGATTATGTTTCAAAGCAATTAGGTAGAACTCGAGAATGTATGATACCTAATGGAAGAAATATACCACCTATAAATTTGAGAAATTTAATGATAAATAAAAGTATTATAAATTTAGATTTGGTTTTTGATGAATACCCTAATAAGCTAGTACCATTTGATTTTAATGCATATTTCGAGTCTTCAGTTGAAAGTGAATACGTAGTTACAAACTGTAATACTGGTAGAGCTGAATATCTATCAGAAAATAGAGAAAAAAAAGACTTATGAATATTTGTCGTGCAAGTTGTAGTATGCCATATTTATGTCAAAAAGTTAATATTAATAATTTTGAGTATCTTGATGGCGGAATTACGGATCCTATTCCAATTAAGCGTGCGATAAATAAGGGATATAAAAAAAATATTGTTATTCTTACTAGAAATAATATGTATAAAAAGAAAGATAGTATTTTACTAGATTTTTTATCAAAAAAGATGTATAAAGATTATCCAGAGTTAATTATTGCTTTGAATAAACGAATAGAGTTATATAATAAAATAATTAATTATTTAGAAAATCTTGAGAAAAATAAGCAAATTCTCGTAATAAGACCACAAAAAGTTCTTGTTGGTAGAATGACGAATAATAAAAATAAATTAAATATGTTTTATAAACAAGGTTTTGAAATAGCAGAAAAAAGGATTAATGAAATTATAAATTTTATAAATGATTAAGATATAAAATGGTGATAAGTATGCTTGAAAGAAAAATAAAAAAAAATAAAAGTTTGCATAGAAGAATATTTACTAAATCTAGAATATTACATAAAGAGTTTTTTTTAAATGGAGTAATAATTATACTAGAATCTTCATTTATATCAGAATTTATAAAATTGTTTATACCTTCTGATAAAACTGACTTAATCGGAGCATTTTTGACAATTACAATTGCTTTTGTATTAATTATTGTAAATTATTTTAATAAAAGTGATAAAAATATACAGTCTTATAAGGCAACAAAACAATTTTCTGGATTGTATTGTGTTGACAATATTGAAAAATTAAAATTAAGTGAAGATAATGGATTAATAAATAGGCAGGAGGAAATAGAATATTTGTATAGTAAAATTAAAATAATTTTACCAGAGAAAGATAAAAAACAAGGATTATGTCTAGTTGGAAAAAGTGGTTGTGGGAAATCAACAATATTATATTTATTTCAAAAACAATATGCAAACAAAATTAATATTTTTAATTATTCAAAAAAATATGATTCAATAACAAGACATATAGTAAAAGATATAGGTGTTAACTGGGAAAATAATATAAAAAATTTAAATCAGAAATATGTATTTATATTTGATCAATTTGAACAATTTTTTCATAAAAGCGAAGAAAAACAGATGGAGATAAGAAAAATAATAGTAAAACTATCTGAAAAAAATATAGCGATAATTTTTTCAATAAGAGAAGAATATCTATCTAGGTTTATTAGAATATTTAATATAAATGACTTAGGTAATAATAATTTTGATGGAATAGAAAAACATGGTGTAATTGGAATTAATAAATATTTAGATAAAGATAGTAATAATATACTAAACAGAAGAAATACATATTTACTTTTTTGTTTGGATGACATGGAAAAAAATGAACGAAATATTAATAATGAGAAACTTTCTATGAAAGTCCAGTGTATAGAAGCTTTTGGAGAAAAAAGAGGAATTTCATATTACAATAAATTTAATGATTTAACATTAATTCAACAGCAAATAATTTTTAATGTACTAGCAAATGAAAAAGAATCGAGTGGATTTATAAATTTTAATGAAAATACAGAAGATTTTTACTTAAAACGTTTTTATGATGTGCAACTATGCAGTACAGGGAATTTTTTTTATTGCTTCACGAATAATGTATTTATTAAGCCTAGGAAATTCTCATCATATTTCTTTTGAAAAAGAAGATATTATGAGAATATTGTGTATTGCTGATATAAAATATGAAAAACAAACATTTAATAAAGTTATTAATAAATTGCAAGAACTGCAGTTGATTAAACATTCAGTATATAATTCTGACGAAGTATATGAAATAGCTCATGATTTTATTGCAAAAAGCTTTGAATCATATGCAAAATCAGAAATGTTAGTAGATGTTAGAGCTGCAATTGATCAATATGTAACAGAGTTTTTAAAAAATATCAGTATAAATGAAGAAATTGATAAATACAGAATGAAGAAAAGCAAGCGCAGCAATTCTATAATAATGTTTTGGCTATCAATTATCTTAAGTATTATTTTTTTTGCGGCTAATTATGTTTGTGCCACAAATAATGATAATTTATTAGTAATAAAATTTGTGCTAACTTTATGTTCGCTGTTTTATGTTTTTAGCTTCTATTATTGCATTACAAGATTTTACTCAAAAAAAAGTATAATAATTTTTTTATATTTATTATCATTATTATGCGGTGTATTATCTATAATAAATTTACCATATTGGCTTTTATATTTAGGACTAGGAAATTTTTTTGTAGGGATTTCAAGTTTAGTGATTGGCGTTGATAAAAAAATATCAAGGATAGGAAAACATATCTATATAAGCTATGGGTTAAAGACCGTTTTAATGGGTATTTTATTAATATTTCTAGAAATATATCTGAGAAATGTTATCAATACAACAGATACTTTTATTCTTGAAATGGTGTCAATGGGAGCTTTATTAATGTATGCTTTATATTCACATTTAAACGAAGAATTTATATATGTTCATTTAGAAGCTATATTTAGTAAAAACAGCTCTCAAAGAACAGATGTTTAGAAATTGTATTTCAATTTTATAGAAATAAGAATTAGAAATTATCTCAAAATTAATTAAAATATCTGGATTATTGTGGTATAGAGATATTACTTTAGATGTTTAAATAAGTGAACGTCAAAATATAAAATTGTTTGATAAAATTAAGGTAAATGTTGTAAGTAAATACCTACATATAGTATATTTTATGGAAGAGAAATACAAACACTGAATTAACAGGACAAACATAACAAGCAGTCAATATGTTGTGCGTAAATTTCATGTTTCTACGTGAGTCTGACAAAAAGCTCAAATCATGAGCTATATGTAGCTCTATTGTGCAGAGAACATTCAGTGAAGAAAATCACGGGAAGTTTAATCGTTTTCAGTATAATCTAACCTCTGTTGAGAATACAAGCGATTACTATAAATCTTTTATTTGTCTCATAGAAACTGCTTCTGACATAGATTTTACCAAAAAAGAACAAAGCCAAAAGCTTGCTACCTTGGTATGTTCTGACAGAATATGTCATAAGTCAATATGAGTGTAAAATACAAAATGCCATCCCTGAAATTATTTTTGGACGGCATTTTGTATTGGTTGATTTGACTATTGCGTTAAAATAAATTCCTTATAATCTTAATCTTATAATATAATTTTACAAGGATGTTTTGTTTTTGTAGAATATATAGCAAAAATATGCATGATTCTACATTATTATTGAATTTAAGCATAATAATAGTATAATTAAAAGGAACAGGTTGGATTGTGTGGATACTACATCTCAACAACAACCGAACGTGTTCCTTATATTCAAAAATATTATACACTGTAGTTAAATAATATTACATTTTTCAAAAAAAGTCAAGAGGGTACTTTTATGGTAAAAAATTATAGCAATCAAGAATTGTCACAAGAGGGCATTGATGAAAAGCAATTTATATTTTATCAAGTCTGGAAAGAACTTACAGATAAGAGGACGTTTGACTCTTATCAATATAAATTATTTAATGTTGTTGATGGAACTTATGAATTAATCCATAACATTGAGTGTTTCCTTGAAAATATGATATCAACAACACATTCTATCGTTGCAGTTATCGGTGAATTAACCAAAGAGATCAAAACCGATTACGTGTTAATTAACAAATGTAACAGTTTGAAAAATAGCATGTTAGGTACGCTTGGATCCAAGTATGTCAACAATTTAAATTACAAAGCTCTTTTATATAAGATGAGATTCTATCTTCACGAATTAAAAATGTTTTATGATGCAGCTTTGATTGAATGCTTGTGTAATTCAATTGATAATATGGATACAGATAATACAATAAAATTAACCTCTATATTTATAAGTAGATGTATTAATCAAGGATGGTCTGCTAGAGCATTATACCAAAAAATAGATTCAAATAAAGATGACATCAATACTTTTTTAAATAAAATATTTAATTCTCAAAAACAGAACTATGCAGTTCTGTTTCCATTTAGAGTTAAAATATTACCGCCAGTTGGAAAAACAAAAGAAGAAAGTCGAAAGTATGTAATCGAACAGATGAAAAAATTTGATATACTAGTTAATAGTAAAGATGAAATCATTGAAGAATTTAAAAATATTGACGACAGTTTATTGAATAATGATCAAAGATATATGATTGTTAAATGTGTGGCTAAAGATATATTCACTGCTTCGCATAATGCGATTACAAAAGTATCAAATATGTTGAATATGTTCGGCTTTTTTTCATTAACTGAATCTTGGGATATTTCTAATCAAACCTGGGTTGTATTTAATTGTGACCATCCATATACTAGAAAGTTAGTGCCAAATAATATATATGAGACATACGAATATCTTGATAGTTCCTCTAGTGTATACTCAAGGGTTGAAAAACTCATAAACTCAAATTTAGGCGATACAGGTTTTGTACAGAAATTATTATCATCATTCAATTATGCAATTTTAAGCAGATTATCTGTCTCAGTTGAAGAAAAATTTATTAATATGTGGATTGCAATTGAGTCCTTGGTTCGTTTGGATTCTCATGACAATATTATTGGAAACATTATAATTAATGTGTCTTCAGCTTGTTCTATAAGATATGTGTATAAAGAAATAAGGAATTTTATCGAAGACTGCTTCAGATGCAAAATATCACTTGACTTTGATAGTTTTACCCTTAGCCGTCAAGAACCTAATAAAGAGCTATTAGTACAAAATATGATAAATATATTTCGTAATGAATCTCTCTATACAGAACTTCATTCCCGTTGTGATGTATATTCATTATTAAAGCATAGATGTGAAAAGTTTCATCTATTGTTAAACAATGAGATGGAATTTATTAATCAAATTAAAAGTCACCACGAAACAATCAAATGGCATCTCGATAGATTATATAGGATTCGTAATGAAATCGCACATTCTGCTCATAAACAGCGTATTTCTGTGGTTAGTTACACGGAGCATCTATATGATTATCTTGCTACATATATATCTGAACTCGCAAGATTTTCTATAGAAAAAGGTATTACAAATGTTTGTGAATTATCTGCTGCAATTATAGATAATTATAATGAATTCCTTTTTATTGCACAAGAAAGGAAATTGACCCCTAAAAGAGATTATTTACAAGAAGTGTGGACAGTTGGAGTAATGAATTATATATAATAGCAGACTAGTAATAATATACTCAAAATAGTATAATCCCCAATTTTGTGTACTCCAAGTATAGTTGTGAAAAATAAACAATGATTATAATGTAACACAGGCAGCAGTATTCTTTGGTGTTACAGTTTGATTTACATCTTAACGCCTATGGGGCGTATGTCAAGGACAGCGAAGCTGTTTATTTTATCTTTGATATACGCCCTATAGGCGTTATTATTCTGCCAAACGATCCTTGAAAAATACAGCTATCTGGGCATGCATATCACTCCAATAATGATATATGCCAATCTGCTTTTTGTAGTATTTTAAACAGGTTGTTATATGTAGGAAACACTGACATTGAGTTAGTTACTTTACAGAATTGACGATAAAATCTGTCAATTACATTTGTTGTATAAATCAAAATTCGGAATGCCAGGGATATTTGAAATGTTTGTTAAGGTTAATCGAATTAGTTCTCTATGACATAGATATTTTAAGAGTATTTTGTCATAGCATTGAGCAAAAATTTCCAAAGTTTCAAGGAGACTTCTTTATCAACAGCAGAATAAACAGACTTAAAATCTTTGTGTGACACATGTTTACTAGATTTTCTCAGATAATGAATTATATAATTGGGGGTAATGTGGGCATTGATTGAAGCGTAAAATTCTGTCAGGTTATCGATACAGGCAATTAAATATCGTTAAACCTCTATTTTGAGATTGTTTAAAAGTTATTAAGAATTTTGTGTTTTCTATTACCCTTATTTCAAGTAAATTCTTATATCTATATCAGTTAGCGATGTATACCACTTTCTTTACTATCTGTCCTGTATGCGCACATAGTAGTTGATAGCATTAAGAAGCACAACTGTATATTATACATTCAATTGGACTTTACCGATAATCTCTGATTATTGTAAGAATTTCATCAGTAACCATTTTGAGATTATCTAATCAAAAATAGTATTTCTAATAAGTGTAAAATAGATTTTTGTTTCTTTTCAAGATATATTTTAACTTTTTATGAGATTTACTTGACAAAATTTAATGTTTACGTTATTATAATAGACAAATAAATTTATTTTTGGGGGTGCCATACTTATATGGACAATTTTCTTGATAAAATCTCTCAGAACGTTAAACAAAAAATTTATGAATGCATATTCCAAGCACTTTGTGAAGACAGTCAAGAAGCTGATGCACATTTGGGACTTAAAACACATGTATCACGTCCTTTCATGAACTGGGACTTAATGTACCGAAACCTTATTAATGCTTTTGGTGATGATAATGTCAAGTATGCTACAAACAAACGAGGAATGTGGACTGTATTATTATTATATGATGTTGAAAGTGGATTGCTTATTACTTTTATTAGGGATACTCGTTTTGAAAGTATTAAACATTTGAAAAGGGACAAACAGCCACAATATATTCGTTCTTTAATTGCTTTGAATAACGAACTTCAAGCTACTAATAAACAGCTCACACTTTTAGATGACATAGCAAACTCTGAGTCAAAAAACGAAACTGAGTTAATGAAAGTTCTTTACGACTTGTGTTCAGGATTTGATTGCCCAATAGAGTTTAATGGACTTCATCATGTACTTGTTTGTTTTTCAAACAAGTACAAAACATTGAGTTCTCTTCAAGCTTATATTTTAGATAGCAATTTTGATATTATTGAAGAACAAAACTGGCTTGATATGGCTAAGCCTATGATGAGTAACGAATTTGAGGTTGCAGAGCGTGAATATAACAAACCAGCAATCACTCTGAAATCGAAAGCTACTGATCGTTTGAAAGAAAAAGGATTGGTTGCTTTGAAAGAAAAGGAAAAACAAAAACAATCGTAATTTCCTATTTTGAAAGAGGGAGTAATAGTTATGAAATTATTTAATGGTAATCGTCTAAAAGCAGCACGTCAATACAGAGGACTTACAGTTGAGGAATTGGCACAAAAAATAAATGTAAGCAAGCAGACCGTATCACAATATGAAACCGGAAAGATTGAAAATGTTCCTTTTGATAAAATACTTTCCATTTCAAATGTTCTGAATTTTCCTTATAAATACTTTATTCAGAAAAATTGTTTGAATCTTCAGACTGGGGCAACCTATTTCCGCTCTCTTATGAAGACAAGTAAGAAGTATCGACTGGCACAAGAAATTAAGATGGAGCACATTGCTGTCATTTATTCTTTCTTGAATGAATATGTTACATTTCCTGAACTTAATTTGCCGGATTTGAGTGGAGAGAATCTTTCACCAACTGACGCTGCAAAAGCATTACGAGAATACTGGAAGCTTGGAGATAATCCGATAGAAAATCTTATGCGCACTGTGGAGCAAAACGGAATTATTGTTACTACTTTTGCCACTGATACTGATGATATTGACGCATTTAGTCAATATGTTGATGTGAATGGGACAGATGTCTTTTTGATTGCTCTTTCCAGCAACAAAGAATCTGCTTTTCGAATTAATTTTGACATTGCACATGAGTTGGGACACATTCTTTTGCATGAATGGAGTGAAGATGAAGAAGTTCTTACTCGTGAAGAATTTAAGGCAAAAGAAAAGGAAGCAAATGAATTTGCTGCAGCTTTCTTAATGCCGGAAACATCGTTTGCGAGTGATGTAGCGTTGGAGCCACAAAACTTAGATTATTACAAACAGATTAAGCGCAAATGGAAAGTGTCTATTGCTGCAATGCTTTACCGAAGCTGTGACCTTGGTATTATCACTCAAGGCCAATATCAGTATATGATTCGTATAATGCAAAACAAGGGATGGCGAAAATCAGAGCCGCTGGATAATACAATGAGAGCAGTAAAACCGACATTATTTTCAGATGCCGTTGATGTTCTTATTGACAATAAAGTTTTTACTCCGAAAGAATTTGTTGACGAATTAAGTGAAATGGGACTTGCTATGAATCCGGATGAATTGGAAGTTTTACTAAATCTGTCAAAGGGAACGCTATCTGTTAAAAATACAGAACCTATGAAAATGGTAATGCTTAAATCAAAGGAGTGACATAGCAATGTTGATTGATGAAATTGTTGATTTTTGTGATAATGAATATTCGTCTTATGAGTGTACAGAATGTCGTAATAATCATTTGTGCAATCATGATTGTAAAAAATGTCTTGATGATTTGCATTATCATAATAACATAATAAGGACGGATTATAGTTGTGAGCACTTATTAGACTATTATGTATGTAGATATTCGTATAAATACTGCTCGGAGATTATTTATGCCCTTAGTAATGTAGATTTAAGTCAATATCCATACTTCAATATTCTTTCATTAGGATGCGGTGGCGCTCCGGATCTTATGGCCTTTGATTATTTGAAATTAAATCAAAGAGTAAAATATATAGGTTTAGACATCAATGAAAGTTGGAAAAAGATTCACAATTGTATTGAAAAAATGAACAAAGCAGAATCAGTTGAATTTTATCGTGGATTAAATGTCCTCGATTTTTTCGACAACGAGACAATCGAGCAATGCAATGTTATTGTTATTGAATATCTTATTTCTTTCTTTTATTCAACTATTGGCAAAGAAGGATTAATAGAGTGGTTTGATAAATTGGCACAGCAAGTTGTTTCTTATAAACCATCAAATTCTCCAATGCTCATAATTATTAATGATGCTGATAGTATTTATATCGGAAGAAACGATTTCCCATTATTACGAGATTCAATTGAATCACAAGGTCTTACGATAAAACATGAGTATCGTAGGCATTTTAAAGAAAATGGACTCTTTCCTTACTCGGAAAGATACCATTCAAATGCCAACAAGTTCAATCTTCCTGATAGAATAAAAACATTATATAAGCCAGCAATAAGATGTGAGAGTGCACAATTGATATTTGAGGTGGAATAGATGATAATAAGTGCAAGCCGACGAACAGACATACCAACATATTATTCTGAGTGGTTTTTTAATCGACTCACGGATGGGTTTGTATATGTAAGAAATCCTATGAATATCCACCAGATAAGTAAAATATCACTTTCTCCCGATGTCGTTGATGGAATTGTTTTTTGGACAAAAAATCCTACTCCAATGCTAAATAGATTGGATGAACTTGATCAATATATTTACTATTTTCAGTTTACTCTGAATTCATATGGTGCGGATGTTGAACCTAATATTCCGTCAAAAAACAATATAGTAATTCCAACTTTTCAGAAATTATCTCAAAAAATCGGAAAGGACAAAGTAGTGTGGAGATATGATCCGATTTTTTTTAACGAAAAGTATACATTGGATTATCATGTCAAGTATTTCAGAATGCTCGCTGATAAGATTGCTGGATATACGGAAAAATGTACAATAAGCTTTATTGATTTATATAAAAATACGCAAAGAAATGTTTCTCCTCTTAACATACAAGTTCCGACAGAAATACAAATCGAACAACTTGTAACACAGTTCTCTAAAATTGCTGTGCAATACGGCATTTACATTGATACTTGTGCAGAAAAAATTGATCTTGATAAATTCGGAATAAAACATGCTCATTGTATTGACAAAGAGAGGCTTGAACGAATAGGGCAATATACACTTGATATTGATAAGGATAAAAATCAACGTACCGAATGTGGATGTTTTGCAAGCATCGATATAGGAACATATAACACCTGCAAAAATGGGTGTTTATATTGTTATGCCAATTTTAGTCAAAAAACAGTATCCAATAATTTTGGACTTCACGATTCGAAATCGCCACTACTGTTTGGTGTGGTTAGGGATGATGATGTTATAAAAGAGAGAAAAGTACATTCGTTTCGAAATTGTCAAATGAAGTTATTTTGATATTAATCTAATGGTGAGATTTTTATATCTGGTATAAAAAACAACTGTCAAAATAACTTGTGGGAATAATCAAAATAAAAAATATAAGTAAAATTGAAGTGCCCACAGACTCATTTTGAGTTTGTGGGCTGTAGTTTATGAGTATATAACTTCCATAAAGGAATCTAAGATAATACTCATTTTATAACATAGACCATTTGGCTATCTACATTAAGATATTTCGGTTATTTTGCTTATCTGTTACTTATTCTAAACAATCAAATCGTTACTTCAACTTTTTCGCTTGCAAATACCTTATTAAGCTTATTATATTACCTTTTTTTAAGGCGGTGGCATACATTGATTTTGAAAAGCTCAAAGTCAATGCGACTGGAAGTTTCATCAGTGCAGTTTGTTAATTTATTTTGTGCGTTGCTATTGTTGGTTGACACAGTGAACACCTCCTATTATTGATATTATAACGGTATACCGTTATAATATCAATAAATTTTATCCTAAATATTTTATATTATCCTATCCAGCACATTGGTTTCCTTGTAGTTTTTTTCAAACAGGTGGATATAGGTATCGTAGGTTGTTCGGACGCTGGAGTGTCCCATTATATGGCTTACGGATTTTATATCACAGTTTTCTCTGAAGAGCAGGGAAGCAAATGTATGACGCAGACAATACAGTTCTCTTGGTGTGACTTCGGCTTCCTTTAACAGGGCGTACCAATTTCGTCTTAGCATATCGGGTTTTACTATCTTCCCCTCGTGCTGCATTATAAATTTACCTTTTGGATTGGTTTTACTTGCAATTTGTTTTAGTGCATATTTAGCGTTATTATTCAAATAGATTTTTCGTCTGCTGCTTGAGGTTTTAAGGGTTTCTTGGAGAAGAACCACATAGTTATCGTTCTTTTCGTCGTGATAGGAAACAACGCTTCTTTGTATGTATATATAATCGCCTTTAATATCGCTCCATTTAAGACCCAATAATTCACATGGGCGCAGTCCTGTGTTCAGAAGAAAATAATATCCCCAGCCTATATAAGGCTCTAAAAGACTGCTCTTATAGGTTCTTACTGATATGGTGAATTTAAGGCGTTTGATTTCCTCGGGAGTTAAAATTGATTTTTCCTTTGATGGGGAAAAATTATTTTTCTTTGGTTTCTTAATCGGAAGCATAGGATTTTTGGAAACATCTCCTATGTACTGTGCAAACTTAAAACAGGCGTTTACAGCTTCATATATTTTCTTTGAGGTGGACAGGGAATAGGTTCCGTATACAAATTCAAAGAAATCCAACAGTTGCTGAAGTTCAATTTCACACATCGGAATATGTCCTAAATAGGGAATTACATTTTTGGTTACTGTTCTGTAAAGGCGATCATATGAGGTTGGTTTTAACTCTATTTTTTTACATGGAAGCCAAACCGATTTGTAATATTCTGTCAATGTTTTTTCTGTCATAAAGATTCTCCTTGTATAATAAATTTAGGTTGATAAGGGAGCCTATCTCCCAAAATCAACTGTATAATTATTCAACATAATGTTGTATAATTGTAGTTATTAGATAGAGGATG
>NZ_NFKS01000011.1 GCF_002160515.1 Anaeromassilibacillus sp. An172
CCTGTTGTTGTAGTAGGTGCTGCTTCTGCTCCCCAGAAGAGAGGATCTGCTGTAACAGCATTTGCATCGCTTGTTGGTGTATTTGTGTAGTTATAATACAGGTTGTTGCTGTATGTCATCTTTGCTGTGCTGTTCTTACCGCTCCAGTTTTCTGACTTTTCAGCGCCTGAATTATAGATGATGTTGTTTCTAACAACTGCTGTACCGGTCTGGTTTGCGCCGTTGTTTCTGTCAGCTACTCTGAGGAATGGAACTCCCTCTGCCATATAGAATACGTTGTTGTAGAACTCTGCCTTTGGTGCATTGTCCGGAATGTCAAGAGCACAAGTGAGATCCTTATAGCTTATGTTGTATCTGAATACTGTATTGATTGCCTGTATACCGCAAACCATAACTGCACCGCCCTGGTTGTTATGGCTGTAGTTGTACTGGTAAACTGTTCCGTCGCCCCAGTCTGCATCCCATGCCTGAGCGTCTCCGTTGTAGCATGTGTCAAATACTTCGTTGTACTGGAACACTGCATCTTTACATTTCCATGGCCAGATACCTGCTGCTACTCGTCCGAAAGCTGTAGCGCTGTAGATGTCTGCGTTGATTTCCTTTGCTACTCCATCAGCTACGTTGTATTCAACAAGAGGCTGATAGCAGTACATTGTTGTGATTGCGTCTCCGCCAACGCTTTCAATGTAGTTATTCTTGATTACTACATCTGTAGCGCCGTATTTCTGGCATACTGTGTCGTCGATTTCAGCTGCATTGAACTGGTTGTAGTATGCTGTGTATGCAAGGGCAATACCCCATCTGCTTACGTCTTTTACGTAGCAGTTCTGAATTGTTACGTCGTTATACTTTGGTATTCCTGTTGATGCTTCATCTTCAGGCATAAATACTGTAAAGTAAATACCGCCGTTGTTCATGTGCTTGTCATAAACATTACCTTTTACATCGTGGATGTAGAGGTCATCAAGAACGATATGGTCGATTGTACCTGCGTTCTGTGCTACAACTGCCACACCTGTTCTGTTCATCTTTGTTCTGAGGCTGTAGTCCTCGTTGAGGAAAGAAACATCATTTACGATTTCAAGACCGCTTATCTCGATGTACTCTACATCGTAAAGCAAAATTGTTGAGGATACATATCCCTTGTAAACGTGCTGTGAGTTGTCAAGAGCCTTGCCGTAATCCTGATACCAGATTCCCTGGCCCTTTGCGTCAATTACTGGCTTTGCAGCTTTTTCATCGCCGTATGTTCCAACTATAATTGGATTTTCAGCAGAGCCGCTTCCCTTAAGATGGAGGTACTGATAATCGAATACAGAACCTCTTTCAAGCAACACCTTGTCGCCTGGCTGCAATGTAATTTCATTGATTTTTGAAAGGCTGTAAAAAGGTGTATCCTCGCTTGTACCGTTATTTGTGTCCTTACCTGTCAATGTGCTGACATAGTATGTAGTTCCTACGTCGTTATTGTCTGTTTCGCCTTCTACAGCTGATACAGAAAACAAAGAAGAAAATGCTGTTAATACCAATGTCAGACAACAGATTATTGATACTAATTTTTTTGTCATGATTTCAGCACCCTCCCTATTATTCTACTTCGTAGCCAAGTCTAATCTCAGCTGCGCTGGCAAATATAAGTCCTGCATTCTGTGACAAAGACTCTGTTGCAACAAGCTTTACAAATCTTGTATTTACAGTGTCAAACTCAGCATACTTAACAGTGCTGTCGCCTGCCCATGTATTGCTTCTTGTTTCTACCTTTGTCCAGCTGCCGTCTTCGCCTGTATCACTTACATATATTTCATATTCTGTGATAATTCCGTTTGTTCCTCCGGCGCTGCGTGGTACATACTTGAGCATGGCTACATCCTGATTTGTTCCCATATCGATTGCAATCCATCTCTCGTCCTCAGCGCAGCCGTTCCAGTTTGTATGCCACATTGTTGACAAGTTATTGTCAAGTGCCAAGTTGCCGCCGCCTTCTGTAGTATTATTTGGCTGGTAGCTTCCTACTGTAGCCGTCATTCCCTCTGGTGAGTACTCTGTGTATACTTTTTCAATACCAAGCTTGTACTCCTTAACGGAATCATTATATGTTGCCTTCAATACCATTGTATCTGTAAGCACGCCTTCGGTAACCTCTGTACCGTCCTCGTTGTATACCTTTACAGTTGTTCTTTCATCATAGATGAGGTTTGAAAGCAATGTTTCAACTGTTGTTCCCTTTGCAATTCCGTTAATCCATGTGTCGGTAACTTCATATACATTTGAGAATACGCCTTCAACCATTGTATCTTCTACACTTGACTCGTATACGCCGATATCAGGTACAAGACCTACTTTGTTTCCAAAGAAGTCATATCCTGTGCTTCCTGATACATAAACACCGGCATTGATTGCAGGTGAGCCGTCCTGAAGCTTAAATCCGTCAAAAGCAGTTCTGTCGTGTACAACACCAGTTGTAGATGTTGGTGCAGACTCTGCATTTACAAACATAGGATCGCCTGTTACTGCATTTTCATCATCAGCAGGTATTTCATTGTAGTTGTAATACAGGTTATGGTCATAAGTAACTGTGCAGTTATTGCTCCAGTCTTCTGTCTTTGTTTCGCCTGCATTATAGATAATGTTATTTGTAAGAACTGCTACACCGCCTGAGGAACGCTCTCTGATAAATGGAACTCCTTCTGCCATGTAGAATACGTTGTTGTAGAAATCCGCTCTCGGGTTACCCGGCAGATCCAAAGCACCTATAAGATCCTTATAACTGATATTGTATCTGAATATTGTGTTAACTGCCTGTACGCCGCAGATCATTACACAGCCGCCCTCGTTGTTATGGCTGTAGTTATACTGATAGATTGCGCCATCGCCCCAGTCTGCATCCCATGCCTGACCGTCGCCGTTATAGTGGGTGTCGAATACTTCGTTGTACTGGAACACGGCGTCCTTGCATTTCCACGGCCATACAGCAGCTGCTACTCGTCCGAAGCTTGTAGCATTATAGATTTCCTCATTGATTTCCTTTGCAGCTCCGTCGGAAACATTGTACTCAACAACAGGTCTGAAGCAGTACATTGTTGTGATAGAGTCGCCGCCTACGTCCTTAATGTAATTGTTTCTGATAATTACATTTGTAGCTCCGTATTTCTGGCAGATATCGTCAGGAATTTCTGCTGCATTAAACTGAGCATGATAAGCTGTATAAGCAAGAGCGATACCCCATCTGCTTACATTCTCAACAGTACAGTTCTTGATAATTACATCGTCGTACTTTGCAATTCCTGTTTCTGCTTCATTTTCAGGCATAAATGCTGTGAAGTAAATACCGCCGTTGTTCATGTGCTTGTCGTAAACATTACCCTTTACATCGTGGATATAAAGGTCATCAAGAACAATATGGTCGATTGTACCGGCATTCTGTGCTACAACTGCCACACCTGTTCTGTTCATCTTCTCTCTGAGGCTGTAGTCCTCATTTTCGAAGCTTACATTGTTTACAATCTCAAGACCGCTAATCTCGATGTACTCTACATCGTAGAGCAGGATTGTTGATGAAACATATCCTTTGTTTACATGCTGTGCATTGTCAAGGGTTATACCGTAATCCTGATACCAGATGCCCTGGCCCTTTGCATCGATTACAGGCTTAGCAGCAGCCTCGTCGCCGTATGTTCCAATAATAATTGGATTTTCAGCGGAGCCGCTTCCCTTGATATGGAGATACTGATAATTAAATACAGAACCCCTTTCAAGCAATACCTTATCGCCCGGCTGCAATGTGATATCGTTAATCTTCATAACTGATTCCCATGCAGTGTCAGGTGATGTTCCGTCTGCGTTGTTATCGCCGTTCAATGAGCTGATATAGTAAGTTGTTCCTACATCTGCCGTTGTGTCAACTTCATCAGCTGATGCATTTCCGAGTCCAAAAGTGAACAACCCTGAAATCATGCTAATACTGAGCAGCATAACCAGCAAGCGTTTCATTGTTTTTCCTCCTTTTCTGGTTTTGGTCATGTTTTTAACCTCCTTCTTAGATTTAATTTATATTTTCAAGAGTGAAACTATAAATGTCTTCATAATTGCAATCGACCTGCAAGCTTTCCGCTTTTTCTTCTACAACCTGGTCGTAATGTTCTTCACGGAGGATTTTTTCAATGTTTACTTTTACATCTTCAAAGGGTTTATAGTCATGCTCTGTTTTTGAAAGACACTGAACTAAAAACAGATATCCGTTTTGGTCAATTACAGCACTTTTCTCTCCTGCATCAAGGTCATATCCGATTTCCATAACATCACCTATGGTTTTGGACATGTAGTCAGCCTCGTCGGAGAGTATCTCCTCTTCTCCGTAATATTCTTTTAATTCCGGATATGAGTCTATATAATCTCCGATATTTGTATCGGCTTCTGAGTAAAGACTCATCATCTGGGAATATATCTCATTTTTCTCTTCGTCGGTAAGATAGCCGTCATATGGAACCCTTACATACTGAATTGTAAAGTCGTCATACATATAAAACATTGTGTCTTTGTTTTCTTCATAGTAGGCTTTGCTTTCCTCTTCGGTAACCTCCATACCTGGATTTGTCAAATCCTCACAGTAGGCCTTCTGAAGACTGTCCATTTCATATTCCAAATATACGTTATAGCTGAATGATGACAGACCGTAAACAACCTCGCCGTTTTCAATGGCCTCTGAGCGGCTTTGATTTTCCTGTTCCATTCTTTTATATATTTCATCATAAGAAGCAGAATCTATATAACCATACTCCATTGCCAATTCATACACTGCATGAACCTGCTTTAACTCTTCAATAACCCTGTCGGCAAGAACCTCATAAGGAAGCTCTCCGTTTTGCTCGGTTTTCCAAAAGGATTCATCAATATTTACATTGCTTCCCTTAGTAATTTCATTGGCAACATCCAGCTTTATACTATTCATAGTATTTAAAAATTCTTCATCTGTAATTTTTTCACTTCCTATTGAAAGTTCAAGCTTTTTGCTGCATCCGGTAAAAATCAATGCCGAGACAACTAAAAGTGCCGTCAGGCCAACTAATAATCTCGCTCTATTTCTTTTTTTTATAATCATAACAAACACCTTTGTTTTTCAAAATATTCATTAAAAATTATTATACGTCCAGCATTAAATAGCTATTCCTAAACAATACTAACACAAAATACAACATAAAACAATACAATAATAGTTACAAAAACCATGAGCTATTTTTAACCATACTTCCCAAAACAAAAAAGAATAAAATATACATTTTAGAAATGACATGTAATTTAAAGCAAAAAAGAAAAAACCTCAAGATGTTTCCTGAAGTTTTTTCCTTTTTTTGTAGATTTACAATTTTTATTTATATAGCTGAAATAATGTTTATATCTTTCAGTTTTTCTTTTTCTTTAAATGGAACTTTATCAATATTTTGTCAACTCCATCGCCGAAAACATCCTGCAAGCATCCGATTTTATAGCAAAGGAACAAATAAACCGCTGCGCCTACTGTACCGTATACCGCCAAGGAAACAATCAGCATGAAGTATCCGTTGCTTGTTCCCGGAAGAACAAATCCCAAAAGCCATACAACGGCAATCATAGCAACAAGAGGTATCGCCATTCTGAGAAGAAGTCTGTATATTGAAGTATAGCGGAACTTCATTGTGTGTTTCAGGTTTCTGAACATAATATACAATGAGATTGAATATCCGATTATACTTGCAACAGAAGCTCCAAGGTATGGTTCCCATCCAAGGAAGCTGAACAGATACATAAAAGGCAAGTCAAGCGCTGCGTTGATTAAAAGTCCTATAACAGTTGTTACACACACAAGCTTTGCCCTGTTGATACTCTGAAGAGCCATACTTGCAACCATTGTAATACTGCTTATAACATTTATAATAACCTGCAAGGCAAGAATTGGACCGCCGTATGCGCTCTCACCATAGAATGCATAATAAACTTCATGAGAAAGCATCATTATACCTATTGCACACGGAACAGTAACTATAATAACCGTATTTATGGCATGGTTAAACTTTTTGTTTACCTCTCTTTTTCTCTTCTTAACGTAGCTGCTTACTATATAAGGAACAACGCTGGAGGAAAGTCCTATAGCCAAGGAATTGATTATCATACAAATTTTAGGTGCCCATGTAGCCTTTACACTGGCGATAATCTGGCTTTCTGCTCCCGGGAAATGAAGCTGCTCAAGTCCCATCATAACCAGCTTCATATCTGTAAGATCATAAAGGTTGCTGGCAATAGATACTATTATAATAGGAATACAGCACTTTAATATCTTTTTAAGTATTGTCTTTGTGCTGACATTTCTGTTATCCAGAGGGCCGTCGGCAGTGTCAAAAACTTCTCTGTTTTTGCTTATCTTTCTTGAAAGATACCAAAGAGCTGCCGCTCCTCCGAACAGTGCTCCCGACAAAGCCGCTGCAACACCGAGAGTTATGTTCATTCCCAATACATTTATAACAAGGTATGAACCCACAAGAACCACGAATATTCTTACAAACTGCTCAATAACCTGGCTGTATGAGGATATAGAGATAAACTCATGTCCCTGGAGATAACCTCTCTTCATACTCAAGAACGGAATTACCAAAAGACAGAAGGAAACAGTCCTTATGGCAATAGCCATATCTGAGCCGGAAACTCCGCCGCCTGAATCGGTCATGAAAAATCTTCCTATGGATTCGGCAAATATAAACATTATTAAAAACGCAAACACCGAAAACAGGAAAACCGCCTTTGTGGCAACTCGGTTAGTCTTTTCTTTAGCCTTGAACATTCTCAGAGAGTTGTACTCGCTGATTATAATACTTACTGCCACCGGTATACCCGAGGTGGAAATGTTTAGAAAAAGGTTATATACGTTGTAGGCACAGGAGTAGATAACTCCTCCTTCTTCACCGATTATCGCATAAAAAGGTATGCTGTAAAGCGCACCCATAACCTTGGTAATTATAATAGCCAAATATGCAATCATTGTACCTTGCACGAAGGTATCCTTTTTAATCTTTTTACTCATTGCATTCCCTTTTCTTCCGATTTATTTACAGTATTGTTTTTTGTAGTTTTTGGCGTAATATTACTGCCAGCCTTTGCAGACGTCAATCCACTTGTCCGTTTCAGAAAACTTTTCAAGTTCATCGCAGGAAAGCTCTATTGCACTGTTGCTGCTTCCGCATGCAGGAAATACGGTATCGAATCTTTTTAATGATACATCAAGGTAGATTTCAACTCCCGGATTTACCGCAAATGGGGAAACTCCGCCGACTCTATGGCCTGTTTTCTCCTCAACCTCATCAAAGCTGAGCATCTTTGCCTTTGTATGAAACTGAGCCTTGTATTTGCTGTTATCAATCTTTGTATCCCCTGCCGCTACAATTAAAACACACTTTCCGTTTACATCGAAAGAAAGAGTCTTTGCAATTCTTGCAGGTTCACAGCCTACTGCAACTGCGGCTAATTCTACAGTTGCGCTTGAAGAATCAAACTCCAATATTCTGTTGTCAGCGTCATATTTCTTTAAATATTCTCTGACCTTTTCTATGGACATCGGTATCACTTCCTTACATAAATATAAAAATCTTTGATTAGAAATTATACCATATTCAGGAGAATTATTCAACACCGATTGATTTATGTAAGGATTGTTCTCAAAATCACAGCAAAATTCAATACAGATAGTATTCTTAAAAAACAGACAAAAATAGTATCTATACCTTAAAAACAGCAATCTATTTTTAAAACACATATTTTACTTATAATTCTTTTATAAGCTATTGTACCAAAAGTAACTAGAGCAATAATTTTTTTCAAAAAACAAACTAAAAACAATCAGAAAAAATCCACGTATTACGCTGTACCTGCTATAACATTCTGAATATAAGTTACATCCGCAATATCAGTTACTCCGTCGTTATTTACATCTGTTACAGACATGTTATAGGATGAGTCGTCCTTGGATATCAGATTGGCTATATACTCCTGAAGAATTGTGACATCCGACACGGAAACAACTCCGTCCAAGTTGAAGTCATAGTCAATCTTTTCCTCCTGGGGAACTCCGACCTTTAACACCACATATAATTCTGCCTTTGGCGCAGCAGGAATTATGGTTGAGATTACATTTGAGTTTATTCTGTTTCCATCAACATAGCCCTGACTTGAAGAATGCCACAAAACATCGGAAGAACCATCTCCCCAATAAATTCCAATATGGTTATAGTTGCTCAGTGCATACTCTGAACCCTCAAACATCCATATTAAATCGCCCTTTTCAAGATAACCGGAACTGAGCATCTCTTCTTTTGTTGAAAAATATTTTCTTGAGATATTATTGTTATTATAAAATGAAACCCATCCGCTCATTGCCGGAATCATTGAAGAGTTTCCACCGCTCATATCTGTAGCTGTTGATAAAACATGCCACACAAAGCCTGTACAGTTCATAGAAGCTACACCGTAATAGTCAAGTGAGCCGTTAGCGCCTTCGCAGTCGCCGTTGGGGTTTCTGTGATCTCCCGACTTATACGGAGTACCCAGATAATAGTTGTCATCTTCATGGGAATAAAGCCAGTCCATATAGACTTCCGGGTCCATTCCTATAACTTCCGCCAAGGTATTCCCCTGCACCTCCGCCGGTACAGCTCCTGCATTTGTGGATGCAAAACACATCATGCCTGAAAGCATAGCCATGCACAACAAATAGGACACTAATTTTTTTGTTCTGTTTTTCACGATTAACCGCCTCTCCTCTTTAAAAAATATAATAATTAAAAATCGGCAAAACATATCTGCCGCAAAAGCCGAATATAAAAGAAAAAATCCCAAAAAGACTATACATCTTTTTGGGATTTTATACTGGTGCGAGTGACGAGACTTGAACTCGTACGTCATGGACACACGCCCCTCAAACGTGCCTGTCTGCCTATTCCAGCACACTCGCATTTATTTAATTTTGAGCCTTGCGAACTCAACGATTGGTATTATACCACCAAAAAAAGTGTTTGTCAATAGTTTTTTAAAATATTTACAGGGCATTTCCAAACTCGGAAACAAAACTGCTTATTAAACCTTAAAAACTATGATGATTGATGATGATTGATGATGAGTGTCATAAGACATATGAGTTATTGCCTTTAAAGTTTTTCAAAAAGAGATTGTTAGGTTTCCGGGTTTGAAAACACCCTGTAAAATTTCAAGGAATATCATGTCTTTACGTTATTCCGTGTTTTTTCATAATATAACACAAAAGAAATACTTTTTCAATATGTGCGGTTTTCTGTGCCTTAATTTTTTCTTATTTGTGAAAAAAAACGCACATATAACTGAGTAATTCATTGACAATATCACTGAATTTTTATATAATATATTCCTAAATGTTTAAAAACAAGAAGGGGTAGATAATTTTGAATTTTTCTGAGGAGTTTTCAAACGTCTTGGCACAGTCAAACATCACCATTTATACCCTTGCAAAAACCACAGGTATAGACAGGCGTGCAATCTATCGACTTAAAGACGGAACTAAAAAACCTACATTTGAAGAATTTTCAAAAATTGTAAAGGCGTTGTCCATAACCAAAGAAACAGCGGACAGGCTATGGCGTGCCTATGAAATTTCAAGTGTCGGTGAAGAAAAGTTTTATAGCAGAGAGAGAACCAAAGAGTTTTTGGAAACCCTGAGCAGTATTTACGACAGCAAAAACGAAAATGTCGTAATGCTGACAAAAAGCGAAATCGATTTAACCGAAGAATCCACAACCCTGCAGGGAAAAACTAATATAAACAATTTTATCAGAAACGTCATGTCTCTGGAAAATGCTACAAACGGATTCATATATATTCAGTCGGATTTGTCTTTCGATTTCATTTTTGATGAGCTTGCATTTCAAATAAACTACAATCGTTCACTTGAAACCAAGATTTTTATTTCCCTTAAATCTCCGGAAAAGTCCGTTGAGAAGAACTTTTACACAGACAGTATTCTGTCCATTTCTAAAATTTATCCGCTTTTGCTTATCGGAGAAAATTTAGAAGCCAAGTATGTAAAAGTAACTTCTAACAGCAACTCCCTTTTCCCCCACAACATAGTCACTTCACATTATCTTATCAGCATTTCACATGATAAAAAAAGTGCAATCATTACTAAGGCTAATAAAATAATACAATCAACAAAACAGATTTTCTGCGATGTTTTTCCAAACGGAAAAAATTTCGTAACACGATTAAACCTTGACGAAAGCATTTTACATATTCTGGATTCTATGTTTAAACAGAATAAAGCCAAGTCATTTACTTTGTATTCAATGGATTATGAACCATGCGTTACAGTTCTCACAGACCAGTATATCCTGGAAAGCTCCATAAACAAAGAAAATCCAAAGGCTGTAAAGCTGATTGAAATGTACAGCTCTATTTATTCTCAAAATCATGTAAACTTAATATCAAATTTCACCCTCGACGGATTGAGAAGTTTCTTGAATACCGGTATTCTTTTCGGTATACCAAAGGATTATTATACTCCGTTAAACGAGGAACTGAGAATCAGAATAATTAAAAATATGTGCGGCGCATACAAAAAGGGCATATATACACCACATCTGATAAACAGCGCAAACTTTACTTTCCCAAAAAATTTCAGGTACAGTGGTTCCGGAACTATATACGATTACTTTTTTATTACACTTACAGACAAAGACGATATGTTCAACACACTATCTTTGAACGAAAGCGGATTATCTATGCATTTTTACGATTTTGTTCAAAGTCTGCCGGAAACAAACCTGGTTTTCAGCACCGAAGAAAGTATGCAGATAATAGTTGATGAAACCGAAAAAATTCTCAACTGCAAACTTGATTTTGAAAAATAAAAATTATCAATTCATGAATATAAACAGATTATCATCCCATACTATGGTTGAACCAATAAATGTATGGAGGCTTTGAAATGATAATTGACAAGATTGCCCTTGCACTTCTTATAATCGGAGGCATAAACTGGGGCAGTATCGGAATTTTTAACTTTGACATAGTCGGAAGCCTTTTCGGCGGACAGTCATCTGCAATCAGCAGAATTATCTTTGTTATAGTAGGTCTTTGCGCCGTGTGGTGCATATCCCTATTGTTCAGAGATAACGCCTTGTCCAGCGGAGATGATACCGACGATAACAACAACGGCATATATACAGACTGATAATTTTATTTACCAAAAACGGGAACAGCTAATACCTGTTCCCGTTTTCTTTTATGTAAAGAAAAAAGACGATACATAAGTACCGTCTTTACTGGTCGAGGTGACAAGATTCGAACTTGCGACTCCATCGTCCCGAACGATGTGCGCTACCAAACTGCGCTACACCTCGATTTAAAAACAGCCCCGAATAAGCTCGGGGCTGATGGCTGCGGAACTAGGATTCGAACCCAGACAAACAGAGTCAGAGTCTGTCGTGCTACCCTTACACAATTCCGCACTGACAACATAACCTATTATACTCATTTATAGGGAAATGTCAAGCCTTTTTTCAAACTTTTTTTAATTTTTTTCAAAAAAATTTTTTCTTCCCTATTTCCACTTCTTTTTTATATGTTTATTTCCGATAACTTGTCTATTTTGGTATTTTAGGAAATTTTTTCACAGGCACGAAAAATATACAAGTATGATACAAATATGTATTATTATAGTATAATAACATAAGAACCTATTTAAAGGGGGAAAGAAAATGATTAACATACTTGTTGCAGAAGACGAATTTTACATTTCTAATCTTATAAAAATAAGCCTGACCCAGGCTGGATATAACTGTATAACAGCGGAAGACGGAGAAGAAGCATTAAAACTGGTTGAAAAGGAAGATTTTGACCTTGCTCTCCTTGACATAATGATGCCCAAAATAAACGGATATGAACTTCTTGAGTTCATAAGAGCTTATAAAATCCCCGTAATATTTATCACAGCAAAAAGCAGTGTTTCAGATAAAGTAAAAGGTTTAAAACAGGGCGCAGAGGATTACATAACAAAGCCTTTTGACACATCGGAGCTTTTAGCAAGAGTAGAGGTTGTTCTAAGACGCTTTAACAAAAATATCAGCACCTTAATTGTAGACGACATTGAGATTGATTTAAACTCAAGAACCGTAAAGAAAAACGGTGTTGTAATATCTCTCACCCTTAAGGAATACGAGCTTCTGGTTCTTTTTCTGAGAAATAAAAATATTGCCCTTTACAGGGAAACCATATACGAACGTGTTTGGCATGAAAATTTTATGGGCGACACTCGCACCGTTGACCTTCATGTTCAAAGGCTTAGAAAAAAGATGCATCTTGAAAACAGGATAGTGTCTGTTTATAAAGTTGGATACAGATATGAGGAGCTGAAACGATGAAACTCAAGTGGAGAATTTTTCTGGTAACATACCTTGTACTTATTGTAGCTTATGGAATTTTCACCTCTGTGATTATGTCCTCCTGGCTTGACAGTATGAAATCCGCAGAAGTAAACAGCGTTATCCAACAAAACACAAACACCGCAAAGCTTTTTCATGCCTACTATCTTGTAAATCCCACCACCTCGGATTTTGACAGCTATTTTGAAAAATTCAAATCCTTTACAAATTTTAATGATATGTACACGGAACTTTCGACCGGTGACAAATATTTATATGTTTCTTTTTACGGAGCGGAGTTTTCAGGCATTATGTCAAACACACAGCAGGTGGCTGTGTATAACGCCGGAACACCCAATCAAATCTATGTAACGGCAGTTACTAATATTTCCGAGATGGGACAAAACATATTTATTGAAACAACCAAGTATATATCCCCTATTTTTACTGAGTATTCAAATCACGTTAAAAAAATTCAAATATGGTCTGCGGCAATTCTTGCTGTAAGTACCGTTTTTATTCTGATTACAGTTCATTTTATCTCAAAGCCTTTAAACAAGCTCACCAGTCTTTCCGCTAAAATTGCTAAGGGCGACATAACGGAAAGAATAAAGCTCAACCGTTTTGAAAAGAGCATTAAGGAAATAGATATGCTTGCAGACAGCTTTAATAACATGGCTGAATGCAACGAAAAATATATTTCCCAGCTTAAAGAGGAATACAAAAAACAGGAAGAATTTACGGGAAGCTTTACTCACGAGCTTAAAACTCCTTTGACAACCATAATCGGTTATTCAGACCTTTTAAGAACCTACGACCTGCCTCAAAATGAAAGAAGAATGTACGCAGAATACATATATAAAGAGGGAAAAAGACTTGAGTCATTATCCATACATCTTTTAAATCTCCTTGTTATGAACAATCAAAGCTTTACTTTAAGCGAGGTTAAAACAGAGGTGCTGGCATATGATTTAAAATCTGCCACAGCTTTTCTTCCACAAAAATACGGCGTAAGCCTTGATTTTTATTTAGAAAAAGACAGTGTAATCTGTGAACCGTCGCTGCTGAAAACCTTGATTATAAATCTTATGGACAACGGATGCAAAGCTTCGGAAAAAGGCAGCCGTGTAACGGTTGTGGGCAAAAGAGAACAGGGATTTTATGTAATTCAGGTCATTGACCACGGAATGGGTATTCCGGAAGATGAAATAAAGAAAATTACAGAACCCTTTTACATGGTGGATAAATCACGTGCCCGAAAACAAGGGGGAACCGGCTTAGGACTTGCTCTGTGCAGTAAAATAGCCCTTATACACGGCACAAGCCTTGAAATAACAAGTCAATTAGGAAAAGGCACAACCGTAAGCTTTAAATTAAAAAGAGCGGAGACAAGCAACGAAACGGGGGCTAAAAATGATGAAGCTTGAAAAACAAATCTCCCAAAATCATTCAAAAGCAAAAAGAATCATATTTCGCATAGCTCTTGTGACCGTACTTGTCTGCGCAACAGTTTTTATAATAAATCTTCCTCAAAAGATACAAAATGATTACATTAAATCTCTTCCAGAAAACTCCCAATATGAAGTTTCTGTAGGAAACGAAATTGAGGCAAAGTCAATGGATGAAATAAATAAATATTTAATGTCTTTTGAAAGGACGAACTCACAGAGCAATACAGTTGTCATAAGTGATGATATAAAAAATGAAATACTAAAAAAATCACAAACTGCCCTTAGAGGACTTCAATTAGAGTTCAACGGAGCAACATCCTCATATTTAGATGTAATAAGAGATACTTCCAAAAAACTTTCCTCTTATAACGAATCATATATAGATTCCGGAGAAATTGAAATAACTGCGGACATAATCACTACAGACTGTTACAATCAGGATAACAATATTACCACCGTATTTTTTTATCAGGTAACCATTACAGTTGAATATCCACAATGGGAACAGTATTGTTTTTGTTTCAGTCCAGATTTGAAAAATATTTTTTCTTTCTATTATATGAATAACAATACCATGGGAAATATTCTTTCTAATTATACAGATGAATCTGGCTGGTATGAATACAGTACAGACGGAAACTATTTGAAAATCAACGAATTATTCCTATCGTATTTGAATAAAAACAGTAACGAATATGACAGTGAATATATCACTGATACTCCCGGAGAATATTATTAAACAAATTATAGTAATTAAAATGTTACATAAAGGATACCTTTCTGATACCATATAGATACCACTATGATACAAAACTATTATAAAATTTATCTGTATTAAATGATACGGAGCGAATTTATATGTATTACAGTGATTATTATTCTGATATAAAATATGTTTTTCAAGCAGACGCTAAAGAGAAAACACCTTTTTTCTCCTATGATTTTGAAAGGTTTTCCTCTCAATATAAAGAGTCAAGCAGTTTTACCCAGTCCCTTATGTGGACTAAGGTAAAAGACTGGTGGGATTATGACACTATAGTTATTGAGGACAAGGGCAAGAACACAGTTTGTCAGTGTCTTGTGCTGATTAAAAAACTGCCGTTTCTCCCCTTCACTTTTCTTTATGCCCCCAGAGGACCGCTGTGCGATTTTAGCGACAAAGAGACCCTTGAACAGTTTTCTAAAGAAGTGAAAAAGCTTTGCAAAAAACACAGAGCATTTTTATTCAAAGCCGACCCATACATCGACGAAAATGACGATGAAGCCATTGGAAATCTCACAGAGCTGGGATTTATTTACAACAAAAACAAGTCGGAGGATGAAACCGTACAGTGTAAAAGTTATTATCTTTTAAATATTGAAAACAAAACCGAAGATGAGGTTTTTGCAGGTTTTCATTCCAAATGGAGATATAACATAAGGCTTGCAATTAAAAAAGGCGTTGACTGCCGTTTTTACGGAAAAGAAAAGCTCAAGGATTTTTGTATGCTTATGGAGGAAACAGGAAAACGTGACGGCTTCTGCACAAGGAGTATGGAATATTTTGAAAAAATAATGAACGCTTTCGGTGAGCATTGCAGGCTTTATATGTGCTATAAAGATGATATTCCTCTTTCCGGAGCCATTGCAATAAACTATGGCGGAAAAACCGCCTATGTTTATGGAGCTTCCTCAAATCAGCACAGAGAGCTCATGCCAAACTATCTTATGCAATGGACTATGATAAAATGGGCCATTGAAACAGGATGTATAATATACGATTTTCAGGGTATTCCACACTTCGACGATGAAAATCATCCCAACTATGGTGTATACAGGTTTAAAAAGGGATTTAACGGTTATGTTAAGAGATATGCAGGGGAATTTGATTTTGTGGCAAACCCGCTGATATACAGGTTTGCAAAATTATTCAAGAATAATCTTTAAACTCTCTATATACTTATCGAAAAAAGACAAGCGTCGGCGATATGCTCAACGCTTGTCTTTTTTAATTGTTTAAAATATATTCCTGTGCTGTTTCGATAAGTATACCCTTTTCGTTGGGTATTTCTTCTTCAATAACCTTATTTAAAAGGGAGTTTAAAATATCCCCTATCTTTTTTCCGTCGGTCACGCCTGAGGAAATGAGGTCTTTTCCGTTTATGTTTAAGTCCCTTACTCGGTAACATTCACCGTTTCTTACAACCTCATACAAAAGCTCGGAGGCTGAAAGGGCCGCCAAATATCTTTTCTTTATTTCATAAACATTTATTCCACGGTATATGCATTTCCAGAAATCAAAGAGCAAAAACGTCTTTTCATAGCCCAGCTTGTTCAAAAGCTTTTTTACAGCCGGTTTGCTTTCCGGCACTTCAAGGCTTCTGTTTTTGATAAGGCACACCGCAATATCAGACACAGAGTTTGAACAGCGAAGCCTTTCAAAAATTCTTTCGGCAACAGCTGCACAGAGAGTTTCAAAGCCGCAGTCTGTAAGCTTATTTATCTCAACAACCGGACTTCCCAGGCAATGAAAAAGTATTGCGCCTCTCAAAGCGTATTCGTGGTTTTTCTCCTGATAGCTTTGAACATAACCAAGAGCGGTGGCGCAGTACTGCCACAATGTTCTCTCCTTTATTTCTCCCTTATAATCACGGTATTTTATCTTTGTATTGATAAGGGGTTTTATCTCTGGAAGAATAACCAGAAAGATATCCTTGTATCTTCTCAAAACATATTTAGCGTCTTTTCCGCAGATGAGCTTGAAAAACTCTGAGGATATTCTCTCGGCTGAAATTTTTTTAAGCCCTGCTGCATTTTCTCTCATGCCTGCGGCGGTTTCAGGTTCTATTGAAAATCCAAGAGTGGAAGAAAAGCGCAGACATCTTAAAATTCTCAAAGCGTCCTCAGAAAATCTCTCACGGCTGTTTCCGACACATCTTATTGTTTTATACTGCAAATCACACTGTCCGTGGAAAAAATCTACAAGTCCGTCTTTTCTATTATACGCCATTGCATTTATGGTAAAGTCACGGCGTTTTAAATCCTCTTTTAAGTCGGAAACAAACTCCACCTTGTCAGGGTGGCGCATATCTTCATAGCCTGATTCACTGCGGAAGGTTGTGGTTTCGTATACTTTTTTATTTATAACTATTCCCACGGTTCCGTGCTGGATTCCTATATCCACCGTTTCCATATCTGAAAAAATCTCTTTGGTTTTTTGGGGCGGAGCATTTGTGGTTAAGTCCCAGTCCTGAGGATTTTTACCCATAAGGCTGTCCCTTACACATCCGCCGACTGCATAGCAGTCGTATCCCTTTGAATAAAGGGTATCTATTATATATTCCACCTCCACCGGAAGATGGATTTTTATATTATTTTCCATAACATCCTCTTGTATAATTTCATGTAATATTTTTATATTTAATTATACCACAAAACAATACTCACAATAAAGAGGTAACGGAATAGTTTTATATTGTAGCTAATATTTTTTACTTTAAAAATGCTAAAAAATTTATTGTATTTTTCTTTTAGGTTTCTATTGACAAATGCTTTTTCAAATTATAAAATTTAAAGAATGTGTGTTTGAGTTTCCCGAGAACCGCATGAATTTTTATAGAAACGGAATGATGGTATGTTTTCAAAAATCAACGACGTATTGTTCCCGGGTCACAAGGAGTATCCACAGATTCCTGCGGGTAAAGCTCTTATTCTTGGACTACAGCACGCCTTTGCCATGAGCTGCGCTACAATTCTTGTACCGCTTGCCACCGGACTTGACGTAGGCGTTGCACTGTTTGCCGCAGGTATCGGCACACTTATTTTCCATATCTGTACAAAGGGCAAGATGCCGACCTTTTTGGGAAGCTCCTTTGCCTTTATCGCCGCTCTTTCATCCATTATCGGAAATTCCGCATTCGGAAACACCAAGGAAGAGCAAATAGCCGCAGCCTGCGGAGGTATAATCGTTGCAGGCGGTATCTATGTTGTAATCGCTTTGATAATAAAGCTTATAGGAAGCGGTTTTATTGAAAAGCTTATCCCTCCGGTTGTTCGTGGCGTTGGAATAGCAATTATAGGTCTGGGTCTTTCCGGCTCTGCTATTTCAAACATTCAGTCAATCAACCCTGAAACCGGAGCGCCTTATTTTGACGCTTTGTACTACTGGAGATGGGGTATAGCTATTTTCGTACTTCTCACAGCTATTCTTCTCTCCTGTTACGGAAAAGGACTTTTAAAACAGTCCTCAATTGTAATTGCCCTTTTGGGCGGTTATATTGTAACCATGACCGCTGTAGGCACAGGAATTGCACCGTCAGAGCTTATGAGCTTCGGCGACCCGGCGGCAGGTACAGGAATTTACAGAAATCTTTTTGAAATTCCAAACTTTGTACTGCCAAGATTTGATTTAGGCGCAATTATAATAGTAGCCCCTGTTGCAATAGTAACCTGTGTTGAACATTTGGGCGACGTTTATGCAAACGGTGCTGTTGTAGGCAGAGATTTCACAAAAGATCCCGGACTTCACAGAACAATGCTGGGCGACGGTCTTGCAACTATGGCTGCCGGATTTATGGGCGGTCCATCCAACACAACATATTCCGAAAACACCGCTGTTCTTGCCGCAACAGGCAACTATAACCCGGCAAACCTTAGAATTGCCGCTGTTATTGCAATCGCAGTAAGCTTCTTCGGAAAAGGAATCGGCGCAATAGAAACACTTCCTACCTGTGTTTTGGGCGGCGCATGTATTCTCCTTTACGGTATGATTTCTTCCGTTGGTCTGAGAACACTTGTTGAAAACCAGGTTGATTTCAAGAGCAACAGAAATCTTTCAATTGCCGCAGTAATGCTTGTGCTTGCTATCGGCGGCGCAGTAATGGGCGGCCCTGATTTTTCACTTTCCGGAATCGGTCTGAGCATTATTGCCGGCATAGTTTTAAATCTTATTTTGCCTGATAAATCAAAAGCATCAGAAAACTAATTGCTTAACCTTTTTTATAAGGAGGTCTTTACTGTGAAAAACGAAAACTCAAAGCCCGCTGTAGTTAAAACAAAGAACACTGAGTCAGAAACCTATATCGCTTATAAGGTCTCTGTGGTTAGTATTATCGTCAATGTAATTTTATCTTTGTTTAAATTCTTTGCAGGTATATTTGCAAATTCCGGAGCTATGGTTTCCGACGCTATTCACTCCGCTTCGGACGTTTTCAGCACCTTCATCGTTATAATAGGTGTAAAGATTTCCGGCAGAGAGTCTGACGATTCCCACCGCTACGGTCACGAAAGAATGGAATGTGTTGCCTCTGTAGTGCTGGCGGCTATTCTTATGGTAACAAGCTTTGGAATTGGCTACAGCGGTTTTATGCAGATTCTCAATTCTCAGGAAACAGAAATCAAAGTCCCCGGTATTTTGGCTCTTATCGCCGCTGTGGTTTCTATAGCCGTTAAGGAATGGATGTACCATTACACTATGCACGGTGCTAAAAAAATCAATTCAGGGGCTTTAAAAGCCGATGCATGGCATCACAGAAGCGACGCTATTTCCTCTGTAGGAAGCCTTATCGGTATTTTGGGTGCAAGACTTGGTTTCCCTGCCGCTGACCCGATTATGAGTATCGTTATCTGTGTAATTATTCTTAAAGCCGCTTTCGATATTCTCAAGGACTCTATCGACAAAATGGTTGATAAATCCTGCGATCAAAAAACTATAGATGAAATGAAAGAAAAGGTTTTATCCGTTAAAGGCGTTATGCACATAGACGATATTAAAACCAGACTTTTCGGAAATAAGATATATGTGGATATCGAAATTTCTGCCGACGGAAATATGACTCTTTTTGAAGCTCATGACATCGCCGAGGATGTTCACGACCTTATGGAAAAGGATTTTCCCGACGTAAAACATTGTATGGTCCACGTTAACCCACATTGATTTTTAAAATAAAACTCAGCAGATTTTAGCGTCTGCTGAGTTTTTTTATTTTTATAAGATTATAATAGAGCGTCCCTAAGTAAAATAAACAAAAGTCAACCGAGAGCAAGCCATAAATTAAGAAAAAGGTATCACCCGCCATACTATAAAGTTATTTCATAGCTAAATCCTTGCATAGTAAAAATAAAAAATAAAATCAAAGCCAACCGAGAGCGAGCCATTCCAAAGACTAAGGAAAAGGTCTCGCCCGCCATGTAATAAAGTTAATTTATTATCCAAACTTTTGCATGGCGGATATAAAAAACTCGCCCGCTATGTGATGAAGTCTATTTCATAGATAAATCCTTGCATAGTAAAAATAAAAAATAAAATCAAAGTCAACCGAGAGCGAGCCATTCCAAAGACTAAGGAAAAGGTCTCGCCCGCCATGCGATGAAGTCTATTTCATAGCCAAACCTTTGCATGGCGGAACTAAAATTAGCTGGCGTGTTTTAGTTGGAGACGGAGCTTGTCGGAAATCATGGCGATGAATTCGCTGTTTGTGGGCTTGCCTCTTCCGTTGTGGATTGTGTAGCCGAAATAGGAATTAAGTACGTCCACATCTCCTCTGTCCCAGGCGACCTCTATGGCGTGTCTTATGGCTCTTTCAACTCGTGATGAGGTGGTTTCGTATTTTTTGGCAACTGTGGGATACAGCTGCTTTGTAACGGCATTTATTATGTCAGGCTTTTCGACGGATATGATTATTGAATCTCTCAGGTAGTGATAGCCTTTTATGTGTGCAGGTACGCCTATCTGATGAAGAATTTCAGTTACTCTCACTTCAATTCCGTTGTCACCGCCAGAAAGCATTGCGCTTTTGTCCTTGTTGAGCTTTATAAGTCTTTGTATGTTGTCTGCCAAATCCTGAAGTTTGAAAGGTTTAAGTACATAATATGAAGCACCTGCGGACATTATTTCACGCTCGATAAGCGAGCTGTGAAAGCTTGAAAATACTACAAAAAGCGGCTGTTTTATGTTTTGATTTTTTGTTATGGCTTTTAAAACGCCCATAGAGTCAGTATGTGTCATAAGCGAGTCCATAATAACCACATCTGGCGAGTCGGAAAGTATTCTTCTGATGAGTTCATCCCCGTCTTTTTGACAGAAATCAACAAGCATATTCATTTGTTCAAGGGTTAAAAGCTCTTCTTTTGAAAATTCCGACGCTTCTTCCGTAATTATTACCGATATTTTATTGTCCATTGTGAAAATCCCCCGTACTGTTTTATTTAATGTAACTATATTACCATAAATTGGTAATTATAGCAATACTTTACATTCATTTTTTTTAATTTTTTATCGACAGGAAAAACTCTTTTTTCCTCTTAAAAAACACCGTGGGACAGATTAAAATCTTTTATACTTTTATAAAACAACATTTGCAAAAACAAAAAATTAAACCGGCTGAAACAAAAAATCCAACCGGTTTTAATGATAAAATTTTGCTGTGTAAAATCAGATACAGAAGTTGCCGTCTTTGAAAATCTGGATTTCCTGACCGTCGGTGGTAATTCCGTAAATATTCAAATCCTTTGTGCCAATCATAAAGTCCTCATGGATTATTGAGTCGTTTACACCCATATTTCTAAGCTCTTCCAAGGTGTACTTGTCGTAATCCTTTACGCAGTTTGTAAATCCTCTTCCCAAGGCAAGATGGCATGAGGCGTTCTCATCAAACAGAGTGTTGTAGAAAAGCAAACCGCTGTTGTTTATCGGTGAATCGTAAGGAACCAAAGCGCACTCACCCAGCATTGCGGCTCCCTCGTCCATTGTAACCATCTGCTGTAAAAGCTCTTGATTTTTCTCCGCCTTTACTTCAACAACCTTGCCGTTTTCAAATCTCACGCTGAAATTCTCAATAAGCTGACCCTGATAGGAAAGTGGCTTTGAGGAATAAACAATGCCGTCGGCTTCTCCAGCTTTTGGAGTTGTGAAAACCTCCTCTGAGGGGATATTGGGGTTGAAGAAATTGCCCTCAAGGGAATACTCTCCGCCGCCCATAAAGAGAGCCTGCTCCATAAGTCCCACTGTAAGGTCTGTGCCGTTGGAGGATTTATATACAAGCTTTCTCAGGTTTAATGAGTTGAGATAATTGCATCTCTGCTCAAGCTCTTCGTTGTGCTGTTTCCATGCTTCTATCGGGTCTTTGTCTGCTCTTGAGGTATAAAGTATTGCCTCCCAGAGCTTCTCCATTGCCTGGCTCTTGTTGAGGTTCGGGAACACTTTCTTAGCCCATTTAACGCCCGGAACTGCGGCTATGCACCACTGGTAATGGTTGTCCATCTCGTCAAGATACTGCTTTAAAACCTTGTATCTTGCCTGCTGGGATTTTGCGTATTTCTCCTGCTTCATTCCTGCAAGACCGTCAGGGTCTTCGGAAAGAATATAAATCATTGCAGGAAGTCTTTCAAGACGGTACTTTACCTTTTCAAGCTCCCAGTTTTCCACTGTTGACAGAGTTTTCTGTGTTCTGTAGCGCACATGAATTTTTGTAAGAGGCTGGAAATTCCATTCAACCTCAACCTTTTTTGCGCCAAGCTTGTAGCACTCCTCAACAAGCATTGCGATAAATTCCGGCTGGTCCAGGTCGGCTCTTATAATTACTTCCTGACCCTTTTTAATATTTACTCCTACGGAAGCTATAAGATTTGCATAGCTTCTCATCACTGTTTTTTTCATATATTACACCTCTGTGCATTAAATACATTATATGTTATTTATATACATTTTTTAAAAGTATATTCAAGGTTTATGAATTAAGCATTGAGTTTGCGGCGAGCATTACGCCCATTTTTCCGCTGTGGAAGTTAAGTCCTCCCTGCATCCATACGGCATATGGTTCTCTTAAAGGTGCGTCTGCGGAAAGCTCTATTGATGAACCCAAAGTAAATGCGCCTGCTGCCATTATAACCTTGCTGTCATAGCCGGGCATATCTGATGGTTCTGGATATACAAAGCTGTCAACCGGTGCGCCCTTCTGTATTCCACGGCAGAAAGCGCAGAGCTTTTCGCTGTCCCCCAGCTTCAATACCTGAATTATGTCCCCTCTTCTTTCGTTGTACTTAGGTGTTACTTCATATCCCAAAATTTCAAAGAGAGCGGAGGCAAAAACCGCTGTTTTCAGTGCTTCACCTGACACGTGGGGTGCGTGGAATGCGCCCATGAAAAGCTCTCTGCTCTGATTAAGGGTTGCGCCCTGTTCTCTGCCTATTCCCGGAGTTGTAAGGCGGTAAGAGCACATCTCCACAAGCTTTTTCTTTCCGGCGATATATCCGCCTGTAGGGGCAATTCCGCCGCCGGCGTTTTTAATAAGGGAGCCTGCCATTATATCAACGCCGCAGGAAAGAGGTTCTTTTTTCTCCACAAACTCGCCGTAGCAGTTATCAAGCATTATAATTGTCTTTCTTGATTTTTTTCTTACTGCACGGCAGATTTTCTCTATGTCGGCACAGGTGAGAGTCGGGCGCAGGCTGTAGCCACGGGAACGCTGGATATAGACCATTTTCAAGTCTTCGGTAACTCTGTTTTCTATAGCTTCCAAGTCCACTGTTCCGTCCTCTTTAAGCTCAACCTCGTCATATTTAATTCCGAAATCCTTTAAAGAGCCGGGGTAATTGCCCTCAATTCCTATTGTGCTTCTTATTGTGTCGTATGGTATTCCTGTAACGCTGAGCATTGTATCTCCCGGTCTGAGCATACCGAAAAGTGCAACCGCCAGGGTGTGAGTTCCGCAGACAAAGTTATGTCTTACCAAAGCGTCCTCAGCGTCAAAGGCATAGGCGTAAACCTTATCTAAAATATCTCTTCCTCTGTCCCCTATTCCGTAGCCTGTAGAGGCGGCAAAGTGTGATTCGCTTACTCCTGCCTCCTGAAAAGCTTTCAGCATTTTAAGCTGGTTAAATTCCTGTATTTCGTCAATTCTTGCAAATTCGTCTTTGCAAAGCTCCATAGCCTTTTTTGAGGCTTCAACAATTCTTTCATCAATATCAAAAAACGGTACTGCCATTCATTTCATCCTTTATTTTTTATTTCCGCTTTTGGAAAGGTTTTATTTTCAATTAACATTCTTAAACGGCGGGTCAAAGCTTTCAGCTATAATTCTGTTACATTCCCATCTGTGATAACAATTTAAAAATATATTTCTTTCCACGTTCCGCAATTTATGTAACCGGCGGTATTATAAAACTTTTCGTTTTTATTTTCTTCTCTGTATAGATAAATCTTTTTCTTTTCACGGAAAAGCTGACTTGTTATATATTTAGTCATATATGTTCCGAAGCCCTTGTTTCTGTATTTCTTTCCCGTTGCCACCGCACCGATTATGGCGCAGTTTTCAGTTTCCGCAACTGTCATGGCGCAGGACACAAGGTTCCCATCGTTATCCTCTATGCCGCAGACCCTTGAGGTGTTTCTCCTCTGTTTAAATGAGATATCAAGGCAAAAGCTTTCACAGTCCGGAAGATTGCTGTTATTGGAAAAGTTTTCCGCAAGGAGATTGTAAACATCTTTAAGCTTCGGGCTTATTACTCTGTCGTTTTCTGCAAGCTGAGGTTTCGGGAAAATATATCTCATGATTTTTCCTGTGGTTTCCTTTTTACATTCCAAATCAAGGGAGTATTTTCCGTCCATCAGCAAACTTGTGGCTCCGGCAACCCTTATAAAAGACGCTATTTCCTCAAGGTCCGCTTTATCAGTGAGATACAGCACAAACTGGGTCCCAAGCCTTGACAAAGCGGCAACAGCCTCTTTATTTTTATCAAGCTGAACCCAAAAATCCGCAAAGGGAATAAGCTCCCTGTAAGCATTAAACAGGGAAGCTATTCTGCAAACAAAAGGGTCGTCGCCGGGGAATTTATCAAGATAATTTTTTATATCAAAATCGCCCTCATGTATTTTTATCATACGCTTTGGGCTCCTCTTAAAAATCTTGAGATAAGCTTCTTTGTGAGCTTCAAAGAATCTTCCATATCGCTTAAAGACACAAGGGAAAGTCCCGAGTGTATATATCTGCATGGAAGTGACAAAGCCAAGGTTCTCACGCCGCCACGGCTTGTGTGGATTGCTCCGCTGTCGTTTCCCCCTGCAACCGCAGACTTTACCTGAGCTTTAACGCCTATATCCTTTGCAGCTTTAAAGGCTTCCTTAAACATTTCCTTGTCATAGATTGTGCTTCTGTCCATAAATGAAACCACAACGCCGTCGCCCACATGGCACACAGCTTTGCTGTCCTCACAGCCGTGTATATCGGAAGCTGTTGTGGACTCCAAAACTATGGCGTAATCCGGGTCAACAGTGTAGGCGGCGGTTTTAGCCCCACGCAATCCCACTTCCTCCTGCACCACAAAGGTAAAGGTGCAGTCGTATTCAAGCTGTGATTTTATAAGCTCAATCATTATAAAACAGCCTGCTCTGTCGTCTATGGCTTTGGCTTTTAATGTTGTGCCCAGGCTTACTGCGTCCTCGTTTATCTCAAAAGGTGAGTAAAAGCACACGCTGTCGCCGATACTTACATACTTTTCAGCCTCTTCACGGCTTTCGGCTCCTATATCTATATACATGTCGGAGATTTTCGGAACTGCTTCTTTTTCATCCTCAGAACAGAGATGTATAGGCTTTACTCCTATAACTCCGTCTATGGAGTTTTCACCAACGGTTACACGCTTTCCGAAAACCACACGTCTGTCGATACCACCTACCTGGTCAAATTTCAGAAAACCTCTTTCCGTTATATATGTGACCATAAAACCGACCTCGTCCATATGGGCGGAAATCATAAGCTTTTTATCAGGTGTTTTAAGCCCCTTTTTAAAAACTATAAGGTTTCCCATATTGTCGGTTTTTATATCAACGGCATAGTCCTTAATCTCTGAAATTATAATATCCCTTACCTTGGTTTCATCTCCGGAAATTCCCGAGCAGGTGCAAAGCTTCTTTAAAAGCTCATATCTTTCATTCATCTTTAACACCTCCGGAAATTACAAACTCCGCCAAAAGCTCTGCTGTGTATTTTACATCATTGATGTTGATAACCTCGCAGGCTGTGTGCATATATCTCAAAGGAACCGAAACAAGTCCGCACTTTATTCCGCCCTTTGAAACACCCAGCTTATCGGCGTTTGTGCCTGTGCGCATTGTCCATACTTCCTTTTGATAAGGTATACTTTTATCCTCGCATATATTTACAAGCTTATTTGTGACCTTTTTATCAAGGGTTGAGGAATAGCAAATCATTGTGCCTTTTCCCAATGCTCCCGGATTACAGCCCTTTAAATTATCCGGCTGTTCAGCAAAGCTTGTGTCTACTGCAACGGCTGTTGAGGCTGTTGTTTCAAATCCCCCTGTTATTGCTCCTGCCCCGTTTGTTTCCTCCCTTGAGCTGAAAAGAAACTCTACATTTCCCTGATAACCCATATCATTTAAAATGTGGGCGCAGCAGATAAGAGCGGCAACTCCCGCACGGTTGTCAAGTCCCGGTGCAGCGATTTTATCTCCCAAAAGCTCGCAGGGCTTTGAAAAGAATGCAGCTCTGTCGCCTATTGAAACTATTTTTTCTATCTCTTTTTTGGAAAGTCCGCAGTCCACCCAGAGGTTATCCTCTTTTATGGCTCTGTCCTCCCTGCCGTCGGAAAGATGAGGAGGTGTGTTGCACACCACGCCCATAATGTTTCTCTCTCCTTTTATTATAAGGGGAGAACCCTGCATAACTCTCATGTCACAGCCGCCAACCTTGGCAAGCTTTAAAAATCCTTTTGAATCTATCGACACCACTGCAAAGCCTATTTTGTCCGTGTGGGCGTCAAGAAGCACAGAGGCTTTATTTTTATCGCCTATAAAGGCTCTCATATTTCCGTTTCTTGTTTCGATTTCAGGTCTGATATTTTCCGGAAGATTTTCCGAAATCACGCTGAAAATCTCTTTTTCCTCGCCGGCTGTTCCACCGGCTGCGGTAAGCTCAAAAAGAAGCTTTTTTATAAATTCTTTATTAACAGTCATATGAAATCACATTAAAGTCCCATAACTATGGACTTAAAGTGCTTTCCCCTTTCGTCAAAATTTTTGTAAAGGTCGAAGCTGGCGCTTGCCGGTGACATTGAAACTATATCGCCGCTGACTGCAACTTCTTTTGCCTTCTGCACTGCTTCTTCCATTGTGTTTACTCTGAATATTACCGGATTGTTTTCGCTGTAGTTATCTGAATTTTTTACAGCCTCTTCTATTTTGTCCGCTGTTGCTCCCAAAAGTATGAGATACTTTACCTTGTCGCAGATAACAGGGCCGAGAGGTGCATAAGGTATATGCTTGTCGTATCCTCCGGCAATCACGATAATTTTGTCTTTATAGAGGGAAAGTGTTCCGGAAATTGTTCTTGTAGGGCTTGAAGCGATTGAATCGTTGTAGTACTTAACGCCGTCCAATTCACGGACAAACTCCATTCTGTGTTCAACTCCGTTAAATTCCTTTGCAACCTTGTTTATTGTTTCAACATCGGCAATTCCCCACACTGCGCTGATTGCTGTCATATAATTTTCAACGTTGTGCATACCCGGGATTCTTATATCCTTTATATCCAGAACAGGTGTTATAATTCCGTTGTCGCTGTATTTTATCATATCGTTTTCAAGATAAGCACCGTTTTCAACCTTGCTATTTCTTGAGAACTTAACAAGCGCTCCTCTTACATCCTTTGAAAAACCCTCTGTAATATCGTTGTCTTTATTTAAAACAGCTTTACAGAAGCCGTCCTGATGGAGAATTATGTTTTTCTTTGCGTCGATGTACTCCTGCATATCCTTATGTACATCAAGGTGGTTAGGCGCTAAGTTTGTCACAACGGCAATATCCGGTGATTTTCTCATTGAGATAAGCTGGAAGCTTGAAAGCTCTACCACAGCGTAATCCTCTTCATCTATATCGTAAATCTCAGGAAGAAGGGGATTTCCTATATTTCCTCCCAAGTGAACCTTTTTGCCGCTGGCCTTTAAAATCTCGGAAATAATGGTTGTGGTTGTTGTCTTTCCGTCTGAGCCTGTAACTGCAATTATTTTGCATGGACAGAGCTTAAAGAAAACCTCCATTTCGGATGTAACAACAACGCCTTTTTTTCTCATTTCGTTGAGTTCATCCATATAGAAACGCATACCCGGAGTTCTGAAAACTATGTCTGCGTGAATATCTTTAAGGTAATTTTCGCCTAAGCTCAGCTGTGCTCCGCATTTCCTTGCAAGCTGTGCATTTTCGCCCAGCTGTTCCTCTGTTCTCTTGTCGCAGGCGGTAACTATTGCGCCACGGTCTGCAAACATTTTAATAAGAGGGAGATTGCTTGTGCCTATTCCGCAGAAAGCCACCCTCTTGCCCTTTATATCGTTAAAAAATTTATCTGCCTGACGGTTCATAATAAAACCTCCGTATAAAAATAGTTTATTGTTAAAACCCTATCATAAAATTATACTTTTATTCTCGGTAAATATCAATGTTTTTTCAGAAAAACTTGTATTTAAAGGGGAAAAATAGTATTATTCTTTTAAAGTCACGGTTAAAGGAGAAAGACTATGCTCTACGATTATTTGCAGATAGATAAAAATTCCTCTGTCCCTCTTTATCAGCAGATTTATAATTCCATTAAAACCGCTGTTGAACAGGGGGCATTAAGCAAGGACACAAAGCTTCCATCAATACGAAAGCTTTCCGACTCTCTGCTTGTTTCAAAGACAACTGTTGAAAGCGCATATCACCAGCTTTGCGCCGAGGGCTATATACGAAATGTGCCACGCTCCGGCTACAGGGTAAACGCAGAAATAACAAAAACAGAGGGAAATGTTTTCCGGTCTGAAAGCACAAATCCGAAACAGGAGCACAGAATTTACCGTTTTGATTTCGGCACAAAGGCGGTAGACAACAGCACCGCAAACCTTAAAGTATGGAAAAAATATGTCCGTGATATTTTAAACCGTGAATACCTTTTGAACACATACGGAGAACCTCAGGGAGAACTGTCCCTTAGAAAGTCACTTGAAAAATACAGCTTCAGCGTAAGGGGCGTCAACTGCTCTGAAAACAACATTGTAATCGCCGCAGGCACACAGCTTCTTCTGTATATTCTCTGCGGTCTTATGGGAAAGGAGCTTAAAATCGCCATAGAAAAAGGTGCATACATTCAGGCGGAACAGGCTTTCCGTGACCTTAGGCACAATATAGTTTACTGTCCCTTGGACAAACACGGCGTTATTCCGGATTTTATTAAAAACGAAAAGCCCGATTTTCTTGTGTTAAACCCAAATTCCACCGGAAAAGACAGAAAAGCCATGCCCATTGAAAGAAGAATAAAGCTTATTAAAGCCGCAAAGGAAGTTCACTGCACAATAGTTGAGGATGACTATAATGGCGAGCTTAGATACACCACAAGACCTATTCCCGCAATGCAGAGTCTTGACTCAAATCAGGTTGTATACATTGGTTCATTTTCAAAAATTCTTCTCCCCGGCGTGCGTATAGGTTACATGGTTCTTCCCCATTTTCTTTTGGAAAAGTACAGAACAGTTTCCGCCTACTACAATCAAACCGCATCAAAAACAGAACAGTTGGCTTTAAGCAGATATATTGACGAGGGCAAGCTTGAGGCACATCTCAGAAAGGCGAGAAAACAGTACAGCCTGAAAAGCCAAAAGCTCTGCGAATGTATGAAAAGCCGTTTTAAAAACAAGCTTTTAAAATACAGAATCAACGAAACCTCTCTTACTGCCGACTTTCTTTTAAACACAAGCTTATCGGAAACCGATATTTATACCCTGCTTTTAAATCAGGATATAAACACGGTAAAACAGCGTGACGACTTCAACCTTACATTAAGCTTTTCCGGTATCGACCTTGAAAAAATTGAAGAGGCTGTAGACTGCATTTACTCATCGCTTTTAACCTCTTTGTGATTATTTTCGTAAAAAGGACTTTTTAAAAGGTTCAGCATAACCAAAAGTTTATACAGAAGAAAATAAAAGGTGAAAAACAAAAACACCCAGAAGCTTTTAAGCTGTAAAGAAAGAAAAACCGCCGCCATTCCCAAAAGGGGATGTATTTTAAGTGACACGGAAACTATTTTAGGTTCTGCGATTTCTCTTATAATTGAAATCAAGAGCCAGCTTACAAACAGTGCGCCCGCTACAAAATAATTGCCCGTAATAAGATTTACCGCCGCCAAAGGAAGATATATAAGTCCCGGGCCCAGTATTGGGATTATATCAGCCACTCCGCTTAAAACAGCAAAGAGAAAGGCGTACTTTATCCCCAACACGAAAAATATAAACAAAGTTTCCAAGAAGGTCACAAGATAAATTATCATATAGGATTTAAAAAACGATTTCATCATCCTGCCGCCCTCTCCGAAAAGAGTTCCTATTATTTTTTCGGACTTCGGAGGCAGGATATTTTTTGAGCCTTTTTTCAGCTTTTCAAAATCGTGGGTAAAATGGTAGGTGGAAAGAATTGAAGCTAAAAATCCCATAAACACTATTGGTATAACGGTGAAAAGATTCGCTATATATCCGTATGCCGCCGAAGCCGCTTCCACCGCCCTGCCTGCGGAATCCATAACATTGTTCATGTTTCTTTGAAGAAACTCCGAAGTGAAAATTCCGTTATACCATTCCATAAAGCGATCGATGTAGTTTTCTTTCTGCAAAAAATTTATTATATCGAAAATCTCCTGCACAAGGGAAATTATCACCCAAATCAAAAGACCAACAACGGACAAAAATATAACCGCAGTTATCACCGCCGCAGAAAATCCTCCCAGAAATTTAAGTTTATTTTTCAAAAAGCGGTACACCGGCTGCATTATAGCCGCAAAAACAAAACCTATGAAAAAGGGCGCTGTGCAGGGAAAAGTCCAAACAAAGAGCAAAAACAAAACTGTATAAATGATTGTAAACTTAACAGCAGGCGCAAAACGCTCATATAAAAAGCTGTTTTTAATCCTGTAAACAAAAGAATATCTCATTTTTTATTCACTGCTTTCCTTTTATTTCCCAATAAGTATGCCCTATTTCCTTAAAAAAATTAAAATAAATTGACAAGAGCTTAGAAATGTATTAAAATCAATTATACGAGTAAGCTGAACAGCTGCGGACAAACGCCGAAAGGCTTTGCCCGAGGAAAGTCCGGGCTCCACAGAGCAAGAATAACGGCTAACGGCCGCCGGGGGCGACCCTAGGGAAAGTGCAACAGAAAGCAACCGCCCGATCATCTTTTGATTGTCGGGTAAGGGTGGAAAGGCGAGGTAAGAGCTCACCGTGGCTGCGGAGACGCAGCTGACGTGTAAACCCTATTCGGAGCAACACCGTGGAAAGGAACATATACGTCTGCTCGGCGTGTTCCAATGGAGGTGGCGTTGAGCAGTGTCGGCAACGCACTGCCAAGATAGATGGCTGTTCACGACAAAACCCGGCTTATAGGTTTACTCGCATATTTATCGGGTAGGCAAAGAGGCTTTACGTCACTTTGTTTACCCGATAGATTTTTATACTTTTGCAAATTTTAATTTTTTATAAAGGAGAGAATACCATGAGCGCAAACCCACAGATTACAATCACCATGGAAAACGACGACAAAATTGTTTTGGAGCTTTATCCGGAAATCGCACCAAACACAGTTAAAAACTTTTTAAGCCTTGTAAACAAGGGCTACTACAACGGCCTTTGCTTCCACCGTGTTATTTACGGATTCATGATTCAGGGAGGCTGTCCGGAAGGCACAGGCATGGGCGGCCCCGGCTACACAATTAAGGGCGAATTTTCCGGCAACGGCTTTAAAAACGACCTCAACCACACAGAGGGTGTTATCTCTATGGCAAGAGCTATGAACCCTGATTCAGCCGGTTCTCAGTTCTTTATCATGCACAAAAACGCTCCTCATCTTGACGGAAGCTATGCCGCTTTCGGTAAAGTAATCGAGGGTATGGACGTTGTAAACGCCATCGCAGAGTGCGACACAGACTTCCGTGACAAGCCTTTAGACCCACAGGTTATGAAAACTGTTACAGCTGAAACCTTTGGTGCAGAGTACGGCGAGCCTGAAAAAGTTTGATATTGATTTTATATAAATAATAAAACAAGAGGTGACAAAAATTGGAAAAGAAAACTTACAAGGATTTCGACAACTATTTAAAAAGATATCCTGACAAAAACGGTTACTTCGGCGAGTACGGCGGACAGTTCCTGCCACCTGAGCTTATCCCTGCTTTCAAGGAAATCGACGACGCATACGAGGAAATCTGCCACAGCTCCCAGTTTATCAGCGAGCTGAGAAGAATAAGAAAAGAGTTTCAGGGCAGACCTACTCCTGTTTACCACTGTGAAAGACTTTCCAGAATGCTTGGTAAGGTTCAGATTTACCTCAAGCGTGAGGATTTGAACCACACAGGCGCTCATAAGCTCAACCACTGCATGGGTGAAGGACTTCTTGCAAAGTACATGGGCAAAAAGAAAATCATCGCTGAAACAGGCGCAGGTCAGCACGGTGTTGCCCTTGCCACTGCCGCCGCATATTTCGGCCTTGAGTGCGACATTTACATGGGCGAAGTTGACATCGCAAAACAACACCCAAATGTTATCAGAATGAAAATGCTGGGTGCAAGGGTTATTCCTGTTACTCACGGACTTAAAACCCTTAAAGAAGCTGTTGACGCCGCTTTTGATGCATATCTTAAAGAATACAAGGACGCTATCTACTGCATCGGTTCAGTTGTAGGCCCTCACCCATTCCCGAAAATCGTAAGAGATTTCCAGTCTGTTGTGGGATTTGAGGCTAGAGAGCAGTTCCTTGAAATGACAGGAATTCTTCCTGACGCAGTTACCGCCTGTGTCGGCGGCGGCTCCAACTCTATGGGCATGTTCGCAGGATTTTTAAGCGACCCTGTTGACATTTACGGTGTTGAGCCTTTGGGACGAGGCAGTGCAATCGGCGACCACGCCGCAAGCCTTGCTTACGGCAAAAAGGGTATTCTTCACGGCTTTGAAAGCTATCTTCTCCAGGATGAAAATGGCGAGCCTCTTCCTGTTTACTCCATTGCCAGCGGACTTGACTATCCGTCAGTAGGCCCTGAGCACGCATATCTCCACGACTGCGGCAGAGTAAACTATGTATCAGTTGACGACGAAGAAGCAATGAAAGCATTCTTCATGCTCAGCCGTTACGAGGGTATCATTCCTGCAATCGAAAGCTCTCATGCTCTCGCTTACGCAATGAGATACGCAAAGGAACACGACACAGGTTCAATCCTCGTATGCCTTTCCGGCCGTGGCGACAAGGACATCGACTACGTCTACGAAAAATACGGCACCGGCGAATGTTTTATTTCCGACCTGCAAAAGTCTGACAAATAAATTAGCACCTGCACAGGTCGGGCGAGACCTTTTGCTTAGTCTTTAGAATGGTCCGCTTACATTTGACTTTTTTATTTCCGACCTGAAAAGTCTTACAAGTAAATTAACGTCTGTACAGGTCGGGCGAGACCTTTTGCTTAGTCTTTAGAATGGTTCGCTCTCATCCGACTTATTTATTTCCGGATTGTAAGAGTTTGGATTGGAAATAAAATTCATTTCAAGACGTGAGAGACCTTCTGCTTAATCTTTGGAATGGTTCTCTTGCATTTAACTTTTTTATTTCCGCTTTACTAATTTTAGTTTGGAAATAAACACTATTTCAATAAATATAAAAACAACCGTGGTTCTTTAAATTTTGAACCACGGTTATTTTTTATATAACTAAATTCCTCTATCAAATTCTAATACAACTTAATATGACAATGATTTCAACAAATCGTGCTTGATATCCCAGAGCTTCTGAGAAAGGTCCACATAATACTCATGTGGGTTTTCAAATCTTGTAACCTCATCCCAAAGGGTTTCAAGCTGTTGTTTACAGTATTCTCTGATATGTTCAAGACCCGGCATCTTTACGCACAGTTTTCCGTCCTTAAAATACTGAACTCTCAGTTCTCTTGCATAGAAGTTTGTTATTGTCTTTCTCTTCCATGTGGCGTTAGGGTCGAATATCTCATATGGCTTACTGTCGTCAATTTTTTCATCAAACAATGTCAGCACATCGCCCAGCGCTTTTCCTGTTTCTCTGTCATAAAGTCTCCAAAGGTTTTTACGGCATGGGTTTGTTATCTTCTCAACATTTTCGCTTATCTTAATTTTCGGAGTTACTGTTCCGTCTGGATTTTCAATAGCCGCAAGCTTATAAACACCGCCGAACACCGGTTCTGATGATGAGGTTATAAGTCTTTCGCCTACTCCGAACAAGTCAACCTTTGCCCCCTGCAAAAGCATATCCCTTATTATATATTCATCAAGAGAGTTGGAAGCGCAGATTTTACAATCCGGATATCCCGCCTCGTCCAGCATTTTTCTTGCTTTCTTTGAAAGGTAGGTTATATCTCCGCTGTCTATTCTTATTCCCGAAGGTCTTAATCCCTGAGGCTTCAATATTCTGTCAAATGTGCTTATTGCATGTGGTACACCTGACTTTAATGTATTATAGGTATCTACAAGCAATGTACAGTTTGTTGGGTACTGTCTTGCATATGCGTCAAAAGCCTCCTGCTCTGACGGGAACATCTGTATCCAGCTATGTGCCATTGTTCCCAGTGCAGGGATACCGAAATCTCTGTCTGCGCAGGTACATGCTGTTCCTATGGCTCCGCCGATATATGCGGCTCTTGCTCCGTAAATAGCGCCGTCGTAGCTTTGGGCACGGCGTGAACCAAATTCCATTACCGCTCTTTCCCCTGCGGCTCTCACAATTCTGTTTGTCTTTGTGGCAATAAGGGTCTGGTGGTTTATTGAAAGCAAAATCATGGTTTCAACAAACTGTGCCTGAATAACAGGACCTCTCACCGTTACAATAGGCTCACCCGGGAAAATCGGTGTTCCTTCGGGAACTGCCCACACGTCGCATTTAAACTCAAAGTCACGGAGATATTTAATAAAATCCTCTGAAAACATCTTTTTGCTTCTCAGATACTCTATATCCTCATCGTCAAATTTCAGGTTTTTCAGATACTCAACCACCTGTTCAACGCCTGCCATTATAGCAAAGCCGCCCTTGTCTGGATTTTTTCTGTAAAACATGTCAAAATAGGCTATTCTGTCACCTATTCCGTTGTTAAAATATCCGTTTGCCATTGTCAGCTCGTAAAAGTCTGTAAGCAATGTTAAATTTCTCTGTTTATCAAGATTATACACTTAATTCGTCTCCTTTTAAAAAACTATATCCTTCGGAACTTCTATTCCGTTTGTTTTCATATTATAAAAAGCAAACAGGTTTGAAATATCTCCGCCGTGTGAACCGCCGTCATAGGTTTCGCAAAGGCTTTGAATTACAATCACCCTTTTATTGAGATTTCTTCTGTTGAAATCTGTTTTAAGGCTTAAAGCAAACTGCAAAACACAAAGGTCGGTACAGCATCCGCATATGATAAAGTTTTCAATATTATTATGGTTTTCAAGCCATTTTTGAAACTCCGGCTCGATAAATCCGTTGGTGGAATTTTTCTTTATCTCTGTGCCCACAAAATGTTTCCGGATTTCTGAGGTAATTTTTTCCTCCTGGGTCTCGCAGATACAGTGTGGCGGATAGGAAGCAAACTCCTGACAGTCTTTATTATGGCTGTCGCAAAAAGCCAGCATTTCAATTTTATTTTCATTGCAGGCTTTTACAAGCTCGGCGGTTCTTTCATTTATAGCCAGAACTCTCGGGCTTGACAACGCTCCTTCCTTTACAAAACCGTTGACCATATCAACTATTATCAAGGCGGTTTTTTCATTTTCAAAAGAGCTTAGCTGTATCGAAGCTTGTAAGCCAAGCTCTTTAAACATATCTGTAAGTACGGAAGCTGTGTTTTCTTTCATAACCTCCGAAAAATCTTTAAACATATGAAATTGCCCCTTTCTTTATAGCAATAATAATATATTCCAATATTCAGTTGTAAATGAACCTAAATAAAACGAAATGTCATAAAAAAATTAAAATATTGTAAATATTAAAGGGAAACTGTATCAAAATTTTAAATTTTTTATCGAAAAACACTTGTTTTTTTTCGTTAAGAGTATTATAATGTATTTACTCGCTATTTATTTTCTTAGAAAGAATTATCGTGATTATATACTTTCTTAATAGCAGTTTTCTCGGGGTATCGGCTTGACGATTCCTGTTTTTATTTTACAATACCAAAAAATAGGCGGTAAATCCGCTTACAGGGAGTGCAAAAAATGAGATTAAGGAAACAGTCTTTAGGCGACAGAAATCTTGTGGGAGCAAGGGTAGAAGCAGCCAGAAAGAAAAAGGGTATGAAACAAAAAGAACTTTTAGCTCAGCTTCAGGTTAACGGTGTCGATATGAACGCTTCCGGTCTTTCAAAGCTTGAAGGTCAAATCAGATTTGTCACAGATATTGAACTTGTCGCTTTAGCTGATATACTTGAGGTTTCTGTAGATTACCTTTTGGGCAGAGAATAATCGAACTATATTTTAAAAATTTGCGGACACATTGGTGTCCGTTTTTATTTTGTAAATAATTATAATCTGTTTGACACAAAGAGGAATAAGTATTATAATTTTCAAAGACAATAATCAAATTTTGAGGTGTTGTAAATGAATATCAGAGAAGAATCACTTAAAAAGCACTACGAATGGAACGGCAAAATTGAGGTAATTTCCCGTGTTAAAGTAAACACATCCGAGGACTTGTCCCTCGCCTACACCCCGGGCGTTGCTGAACCATGCCTTGAGATAAACAAAGATTACGAGAAATCCTTTGAGCTTACAAGAAGAAACAACCTTGTAGCTGTTGTAACAGACGGTACAGCTGTTTTAGGTCTTGGAGATATCGGCCCTGAAGCAGGTATGCCTGTTATGGAGGGTAAATGCGCTCTCTTTAAGGAATTTGCAGACGTTGACGCTTTCCCAATCTGCGTAAGAAGCAAGGACGTTGACGAGATTGTAAGAACTATTTATCTCATCAGCGGAAGCTTCGGAGGAATTAACCTTGAGGATATTTCCGCTCCAAGATGCTTCGAGATTGAAAGAAAGCTCAAGGAAATCTGCGATATTCCTGTTTTCCACGATGACCAGCACGGCACAGCTGTTGTAGTTGCCGCAGCTCTTATCAACGCTCTCAAAGTTGTTGGCAAAACTATGGACAGCATTAAGGTTGTTGTAAACGGCGCAGGTTCCGCAGGAATTGCAATCACAAAGCATCTTTTAAACCTTGGTGTTAAGAATGTAATCATGGTTGACCGTTTCGGCATTATCTGCGAGGGTATGGAAGAGCTTAACTCAGAGCAGGCTTATATGGCAACAATTACAAATAAAGAGCACATGAAAGGAACTCTTGCGGACGCTATGAAAGGCGCTGACATGTTCCTGGGCGTTTCCGCTCCGAATATTGTAACAAAAGAGATGGTAGCTTCCATGGCTGAAAAACCAATCGTATTTGCTATGGCAAACCCAACTCCTGAAATTATGCCTGACCTTGCCAAGGAAGCAGGAGCCGCTGTTGTGGGAACTGGCAGAAGCGATTTCCCAAATCAGATAAACAACGTTTTGGCTTTCCCCGGTATTTTCAGAGGAGCACTGGACTGCCGTGCTAAGGAAATAAACGAAGAAATGAAAATTGCCGCTTCCTACGCAATAGCAGGACTTGTAAGCGACGAGGATATTTCCAGCGAGTACATACTCCCTAACGCACTTGATAAGAGAATCGGAAAGGCTGTTGCTCAGGCAGTAACAGAAGCCGCCAAGAAATCAGGTGCCGCAAAATAAAAATTTAATAGTCTTTAAGGAGGATTTAATATGGTAAAGTCAAGATTTCTACAAATCACTTCTATTCTGATGATTGTGTTCAGCGCCATTATGATATTCTTTTCATTGGTATTTTTTATCATTGCAATGGTATCTTCTTTGGCTACTTCCCACGCCACTTACTATTTTTCATCCTATTCCTACCACTCTTCCTCATCTATGTCTATAATGTTTAATTTGGCAGCGGCTATTTCAGGTTCGGTTATAAATATTATAGCAGCTATTGTGGGAATATGCGGCGGTGCTTACGGATTGAAAAATTGGAAGGTTCAGGAAAAAGCAGGTAAAAATATGATTTTTGCCATCTCCTCAATTATCATCACAGTAATCGGCTTTGTTCTGTTGGCTGTAGGTGTTTTGCCTCTTATTCCGTTTTTGTTTGTATGGTTTATTTTCCAAATGGTAGCTCCTGTTCTTCATCTAATCGGAGCTTACACTATGAAACAGGGAAAACCTATCAGCACAAGTACAAATTACGGATACGTTCCATACAACAACTATTACAATCCAAACGAAGGTTATAACAACAACGGTTACTATCCGCCTAACGGATACGAAAACAACGGATATAACGGCGGTTATAATCCAAACCCAAATTATGGAAACGGAGAAAACCAGAATTATAATTACAGCAATGCAAATTATACACAGTCTAACTCCGAACCAAATGAAGGATATCCAAATAACAATTCCACAGACAATCAAAATTAAAAATCAATCCCCGATGACAATGGGAAGTTGTCATCGGGGATTTTTATTGTAAATTTTAAATTCTATTTAGCCGAGAGAATAACGATTATGTTTTCCTCATCAACCACTTTTACATATCCTTCATTTATCAGCTGCTCTATTTCCTCTTGCTTTTTATCTCTTTGAGAAGCATTTCTCATATCGTAGATATAATAATCAACATCTGTAACGTCAGTGTAATTTCTCTCATATATTTCATCTCTCTGAGATAATCTGGCTACAAACATTGTATCGGAAATCACAGAAGCATCCGACGGGATATCGTCAAGGTACATGTTTATTGTATTTATAGTTTCCTGATTGTCAAAATACTTTACAAAGTAGGATGCAAATCCTGCGCTTGTACAGAAAAATCCTGCAACAGTTCCCGCCACAATAAACAACGCCATAAACTTTTTAAATCTGCCTTTTAACCTTTTGAGATTTATAACAACCAGATAGAAGAAAATAGCTATAACGCCGAAATTGTACTGGAAGTAAATAGAATGTTGATAATTGTAGTCAGGCATCAAATTTATCAGCACAAAGGGCATAATTAAAATCAGCTGCTGGGGCTTTTTACAAAATACAGGCAAAAATCCCAAGGGCGCAAGCATCATTATCGCATACAGCAGTTTTTCAATCTCAAAAGACTCGAAAATAACAAGCGCCGGGTTTACAAGAACGTTTTTCACAACCTCCAGCAGACTTCCGTTTTTGTTGGTCATAAAATTACTGAAACGGTTCGTCATTGCTCCGTATCCCTGAAAATACAAAAGCATCAAAGCAAAACCAAAGTAGAATATTGATATTGCCATCATCAGCGAACTGTGAAAGCGCATCTTTCCTGTTATTATAAAATATACACAGACAAAGAACAGGTAAATAAAAGCGTCCTCTTTTACCATCAGAACTAAAATTCCGAACAGATAGAAAAGCGGAACTTTCCTCTTTTCCGCCGCATAGAAAAACCAAAGCAGCAACGGCAGCAGAAAACAGTTTTCATGTATATCATAAAAACATCCGCCTGAAATTGCCGGGAAAAACAAAAACGCTGTGGCAATGCAAATTGTGTATTTATTGGAAAGCTGATAATGTCTGCAAAGCAAATACAAGGGAATTACTCCGCTTGCCAAAATCACCGCCTGCATAATTTGCAGATACATTGGATTCGGGAAAATCAAATATCCCGGAAGCAACAGATAGAAAATCGGTGAAACATGTATTGCGAAATGGGATAAAAGCGTTCCTCTCTCTGAGGTTGTCAAAGGCATGAATGTTTCCTTCATATAGTAAAACATCTGAGAAAACAAACCGAAGTCATAGTTGGGAGCGCTGTATGTGAGATATCTGAATACTCCAAATCCTCCCACAAACGCCACAAAGGCAGCTGCCCCTAATGCTATATACACTTTTAACATACTGTCGCTTATGCTTAATAATTCAAACATCTTTACACGATATTTCACCGTGAAATAAAGCACAAACGCCCAAAATACCAAAACTCCCGCAAGCAGTTCGGTTTTGTTATTGTAACCTGCAACAACAATTATTGTATACACAAGAAGAGAAAGCAAAAGAAATCCGCTGTCAAAATATCTGCTTTTTAAATATATTACCACTGCTGTGACAACAAAAAATACCAGTGCCATTACCATAATCATGACAAGCACATTTACACGTGAAGAATACTTCACAGTCAGCAAGGATTGACCGCTGACTGTAAAAGCCATGATTCCTGAAGCAAAAAGCCAGGCTGAAAGCAATCTAAGCAACAGGTTCTGTATGGAATTCGGTTTTAATTCCACAGCTCTATTTCGTAAAATTCTTCTGCCTTCTTTACTATTAGCGTTCTCCTCCTCTCTCATGAACGTTTTATTTTCATTATCGTTCATATCCATAGTATAATCTCTCCTTTCAGTCAAAAACAGTCATTAACCTTAAGAGTTATATTTGATTATACTATATCAAAAACATATAGTCAATAAAAGGCTTTTTTGTCGAACTATGATACACAATTCAGTTCTATTTTACTATACCGTTTTTTATTTATATAGATATAAAATAACAATTAACATATTTATATTACTTCTAAAATGTGTTATAATTATAATATAAATTTATTTATAGATAAAATGTAACAGAAAAAACAAGACCGGCATTTTTCCTTTGAAAAGCCGATCTCTAAACAATTTATTTTATTTTATAATTCATTTTTCTCTCTGCATTCTGTATTAAGTTAGAAAGTGAGGTGTATTGTTCCGGATAAACTTCAGAAATCGACTCAGGATTAAGTAAATTCTGATGCTTTTTTCCTCCGTTTTCCTGACCTTTTTTTTGATAAAATTTTGATTCGTATTTTATCTTTGCACATGACATCTCCATAATTGAATTGCAGTATCCTTCAAATATTTCCGAAGGAATTGAAAATGTCTTTCCTGTTCCGGGTACATAAAGCTCATACAACATTCTGTAAATCTTGTAAACAGATGCGGTAAAGTAGGATGTTACATCTGCTGACACAGCTTTTGAATTTAACTGAGGTAAAGCCTCATACAAAATGCTCACTGAATCTGTTATAATCTTTCGGTTCAGCGCATGAATAACAGAGATTTTCGGTTTTGAATCCTGGAAAGAATCTTTTTCATCAGGTTCTTCCTGATATACCGCACCTCCGTTTCTGTTGGCGCTTCTTCCCAAAAGATAATCGCAGGAAACGGAATAATAGTCGGCAATTTTAACCACAAATTCAAGGCTGCATTCTCTTATGCCGTTTTCATAGTGTGACATCAAAGCCTGGGAAACACCAAGGTCTTTTGCTGCCTGGCACTGACTTATACCTTTTTCTTTACGAAGCATTGTTATAATTCTTCCAAATCCCTTTTTCATTCAAAAAACCCCCAAACAACACACGGGCTTATAAAACCTTATCATATTAAATAGTACTTACTTTTATTCGCATTATAGATACTATAAAATATTTATTGCCATGTGTCAATAGCGTTTTTATTGTTTTGTTTAACAAATATAACATTTACATCTATATTGTTACATATTATCTAAAACATGGCAGATCATACAGTGTTTAAATAGAAATATTTCAACAAATAAACCTTATTATTTTATAAAATTTTGTCCGTATAGTTTATTGTAAATTTTTTAGTAAAAATCGTAAATTCATTTTGTTGTTTTTTATCAAAAAAAAGGCTATTTTTGCTAAAATAATACTTACACAATTGTAGATTCACACATTAGTAAGAAAAGGATGAACAAAATGGTTTTTGGTGACATTTTAAGGAATCTTATTGAAGAAAAATGCATAACCCAAAAAGAACTTGGAAATCAGCTTAATATTGCACCATCAACAATCGGAAACTATGTACGTAATTTAAGAGAGCCAGACTACCAGACATTAAAACAAATAGCATCGTATTTTAACGTATCTACCGATTATCTCCTTGATTATCACTGTGAAGAAGTCATAGCTGAAAATCATAGAGAAGACGAACTGCTGAGAATATTTCGTGCCCTAAGCGATCAGCAAAAGGATTTTTATTTAGCTCAGGGAAAATTATTCTTAGCTCAGTCTTTCGGTGAAAATAAAAGCAACTCCAAGGAATGACATTAGTTTTGAGTACACATGATTTTTCGATTTTTTAATTCACAACTTAAAAAATAACACGATTCACACAGTATCATTGAACGATAGGCTCTCTAACTATCTACAATCAATACAAAAAAGACTTGCTCCTGATTTTAGGGTGCAAGTCTTTTTGATTTGTATTATTACTTTTCCGTACACTTTATTCCGTAGTTTCCCCTGCTTCCACTTTCATATCCTCTGTAAATTTCGTAAAGCTTTTCACCTATTTTTACTTCTTCATCACTTATAAAAACACAGGTTTCTCCGCTTTCTTCACAATACTTTGAAATCGCCTCTTTCGCTTTGGACACTGTTGGATATGATGTTCCGTCTTCATATGGAACCCAAAAAGATTTTCTAAACATCTTTAGCATAAGCAAATTCCTCCTCAGTATTTTTCATTAGATAATATTTCTTTTATCTGTGGAATTGATTTCCCTTCACTTTTCAATCTTTTAATTTCTTCTATGCGTTTTACGGTTTCTTCCCTTTTGTATCTTCTCGTAAGGTTTTCCTCCTCCTGCTCAAAGGGGAGCATTCCCTCTTCCGTATAAAATTTTAACGTGCTGTAACGGCTAGCTGTAATCCTCACAAGCTCGCCTATAGTCACGTATTCAGAGGCCATTATCTTTTCTATACTTCTTTGTCTTGACATATTAAGTCGCCGCAACCACTATCAGACAGGTTATATAATCGACGGCTTCGGAAACAAGCTCTCCTACCTCTGTCTCTTTTATTTCTTTAATTCGCTTTTTCAGACAATCAGCCTCATATTTTGAAAAGTATTTTTTTATCTGCTGTCCCTTATACATAAGGGCTGTAAGAAGCACTATTTCCTTTGAAACCACTCCGTCCTCCAGAAGCTCCGCACGTATCTCCTGGATTATTTTATCTTTCTCTCCCTCTTTAGGAAAACAAACCTCTCCGTCTTTCTCCAAATCTGCCAAGCCTTTTTCCGCAAGGCTTCCCGCAACTGCTTTAAGATAGTTTGTAAGACGCTTTCCCGTAAAAGTCAAAACAAACTCCGAAACCAATTTATCAGGCGTAAGTTTTTCCTTTTCCACTATCATATCATATAAACATCTTAAAAAACTAAGATTATCCGGAAGCTCTTTTACGGCTTTCAGTCTTTTCTTAACTCCTATTTCCACTACGCCATCAAAAACCATATCAAAAAGTCCGGCTACTACAAGGCATGATGGAACTTCTACTCCCAATAACGGAAGCTTTCCCCTGTCGGTCAAAGAAACAATCAAGTATTTTTCAGAAATGGTCAAATCCTTCATAAAATCACCTCATGTCATAACATATCTTCTCAGCCTTACTCCCTGAATCGGGACCTTTACAACTACCTGTGTAGGAATACATTCATAATAAATATTATCAACCTTAATCAATGGCGTCTGACCTGTTCTTATAACTGAAACAACATGTCCCTTTAATGCAAATCTATCAAGCACGCTTGAAAGGCGCTTATCCTTATCGGAAAACCATTGCTCAACATCGATAAAAACCGACTCTTTTCTCTCAAAAAAAGGAACTATAAACAGAAATCCTGTTCCCAAAGCTGTAGTGAATATTTCGTGTTTCTTTTTTAAATATTTTGCATAAATCTGCTCTGTTTTTCTTTGAAGTTTTAAATTAAAAAGCTCTTTTGCGATTTTTGAATTGAGATGAATTTCATTGAGTCTTTGTGTTATTTTATCAATCTCTAAAGGTGAAAACAAATCATAAAAACAACTGCTCTCCCTCATAAGCCACCAAAGAAAAATTATCTCTGAGGAAATCTCTCCGTCCTCCAAAAGCTCTGCTCTTATTCCCTCTGTCTGACGTGTGTATTCAGCGCCGTCACAGAGATACTCAGATACCTCCACTCCCGAGGTGACATAGTACATATCACAGTTTAAAATAGAGGGAATAACGCTTAAAAGTCCTTTTTCTTTCAGCTCTTTTGTAAATCTTTCCTCTGAGGATTTTAATTTTCTTTTTGAGCTTATCAGGATTTTTCTAAAATCCATATCAACCTGTTTTGAAAGACTCTCTTCATTGAGATATTTTTCCAAAATCTCTGCCGCCATTATACCACGAACCGCAAGCTTTTTTGCCACAGTCATTGTTTCTACCTGCAACCCGTTTAAGGCTATTATAGCAAATCGCTCATGCAAACTCAATTCTGACATACGTATACCTCCTTATGTGAATTTTATCTACTTACTACTTACTACTTATTACTTACGATTTAATTATAGCATACAATATACAAAAGTCAATAGACTGTTCATAAAAAATAAAATGCTTGAAAAAAAGCATATATATATGTATAATGAATATATAAATTGATGAGAAAAGGAGGAATTCAATGAGGCTGCCTGAACCTATAGATATCAATACCCTTTATAAAATTGAACATATCAGCAAATTCACACGTATTGCCAGAATAATAACACTGATGCTTTCTTTTATATTTTTGATATGGTTTATAATCCCAATCGGTTTTGGTATTTTAAATTTCGGAAATATTTTTGGCATATTTTTATGTCTGTTTTTTATCTTCACCTATGGATTTCGCAGAACCTTTTTGAGAATAAAGCACTATTTCAGCCAACACGGAGTTCTTTCCGTATGCTGGCACTGCGGCAAAATTGCAATAACCTTTTTTCTGATTTATGCTATAGTTATTACTGCTTTTATGATGATAGTCAGCTTCATCCCTCCTGCTCAAAATTCAACGGCTATTGTTCTGGGTTGTCAGGTAAGAGGCAGAGAACCAAGTTTAATGCTTCAAGAACGAATTAACGCCGCCTCGGATTATATGATAGATAATACCGCCGCCCGACTTATAGCTTCAGGCGGAAAAGGCGAAGGCGAGGATATCAGCGAAGCCGAATGTATCATTACAGAGCTTGAGAAAGACAATATAAAAAGACTTAGAATGTACCTCGAAGACAACTCAAGCAATACTTCAGAAAACATTGAAAACTCCATTGGAATAATTGACAATTACGGACTTGAGCCAAATGTAGCAATAGTCACCGACTTTTTCCATCAGTTAAGAGCAAGACTTATTCTACAGAAAAATGATTATCATGGCAGCATAGGCTCTGTAAACGCCAATACAAACATTCTATTCGCACCAACATACATAGTTCGTGAATGGTTTGCTATAATGAAGGAACTTATATTTTAATATAAATACAAAAAGACATCCGAAAATGGATGTCTTTTTTAGTTAAAAATTTAATATAAAAAAGCTGCCTTTCCAGGAAAGGCAGCTTCTATGTTTCTAATTATTGAAAATGAAATAATCGGGCTAAAGCCTAAATTATTTAACCTCAACTTCTGCGCCTGCAGCCTCGAGCTTGGACTTGAGAGCCTCAGCGTCGTCCTTAGAGATACCCTCTTTGAGAGCCTTAGGAGCGTTGTCAACAACTTCCTTAGCCTCTTTAAGACCAAGACCTGTTGCCTCTCTAACTGCCTTGATAACAGCAATCTTGTTGCCGCCAGCAGCCTTAAGGATAACGTCGAACTCTGTCTTCTCTTCCTCTGCTGCAGCAGCTGCAACAGGACCAGCAACTGCAACAGCAGCAGCTGCGGATACACCAAACTCATCCTCAACAGCGTGTACAAGCTCAGAAAGCTCGAGAACTGTGAGAGTCTTCAATTCTTCAATAATAGCAGTAATCTTCTCAGATGCCATTTTAATAACCTCCAATATTTTGTTGAATTTAGATTTTAACTTCGGTCTTAATTTTCTCTTGACCTTTTAAAGTGTGTCCTATGACACTAAACGCACATACAGAAATTAAAATTATTCTGCTGCTGCCTCTGCAGGAGCCTCCTGCTTGTCCACGATAGCCTGTACAGCTCTTGCAAAACTTGCGATAGGTGCCTGGAATGCGCCCAATACGTTTGCAAGAAGAACTTCTCTTGATGGGAGCTTGGAAAGACCAATAATCTTATCCATGTCAATAACTTCACCGTCAAGGTAACCGCTCTTAACTTCGAACTTCTTGTTTTTCTCTGCAAAACCGCAAAGAATTCTTGCAGCTGCTACATAATCTTCTGCACTTGTAGCGATAGCTGTTGTATCCTCGAGAACAGGAGTAAGTCCCTCAAGACCAACCTCTTCGCAAGCTCTCTTAAGGAGTGTGTTCTTAACTACAGTGTACTTAACGCCAGCTTCTCTAAGCTCTTTTCTGAGCTTTGTATCCTCGGCAACTGTGATACCCTTATAGTTTACGATAACACCTGCTACTGAATTTTTAAGTCTGTCAGAAAGTTCAGCAACAACAGCCTTCTTTTGCTCTAAAATCTTCTCACTTGGCAAGATATTCACCTCCGTTAATTTTTCATAACGCAGTTCAAAAAAAGCAGCCTCTCCCAATCGGAAGAGGCGGTATTATACAATCATAAAATAATTACTGAAATTGTATCATGCTTCTTCCTCGGCAGGCAGGCACAAGGCCTTTACGTAAAACGCCTGCTGTCTTTAGAACAGCGATTTGTTTTTCATACAGAAAAACAGCTCGATTTATCGAGCTTTTATATTTTACCATACACTAATATCTATGTCAAGACTTTTTTAATTATATTTTAAAAATAAATTAAAAAACCCGACGAAATGTCGGGCTTTAAATACAAATATAAAGTAATCAGAAAATTAAGCGCCAAACTTGTTTGGGTTAATCTTCACGCCAGGTCCCATAGTAGATGTTACTGTGCAGGACTTGATGTACTGACCCTTTGCAGCAGCTGGCTTTGCCTTAACGATTGCTCCCATAAGAGCATCCAGGTTCTCGCCAAGCTTCTCTACGCCGAAGCTTACCTTGCCGATTGGGCAGTGAATGATATTTGTTTTATCAAGACGATACTCAATCTTACCAGCCTTAGCTTCCTTGATAGCCTTAGCAATATCAGGAGTAACAGTACCGGCCTTTGGGTTTGGCATAAGGCCTCTCGGTCCGAGAATCTTACCGAGACGTCCAACAAGACCCATGCAGTCTGGTGTTGTGATGAGAACGTCGAAGTCCATCCAGCCTTCAGACTGAATCTTCTGTGTCATGTCCTCTGCACCAACATAGTCTGCGCCTGCTTCTTTAGCAATATTCTCGTTTTCGCCTTTGCAGATTGCGAGAATTCTTACGTTTTTACCTGTACCGTTAGGAAGAACAATAGCGCCTCTAACCTGCTGATCAGCGTGACGGCTGTCAACGCCCAGCTTAACATGAAGCTCTACTGTTTCATCAAACTTAGCTTTTGCAGTTTTTACGCAAAGATCGAGTGCTTCGTTAGAATCGTAATATTTGGTGTTGTCAACAAGCTTTACGCTGTCAACATACTTCTTACCATGTTTCATCGCTTTTCCTCCATTTTAGGTGGTCATACGGAAATCAAAACTTCCTCCCACCCGGATTACATTTTAATCAACAACTTCAATACCCATGCTTCTTGCAGTACCGGCGATCATGCTCATTGCTGTCTCTACTGATGAAGCATTGAGGTCTGGCATCTTCTGCTCTGCGATAGCCTTAACCTGCTCACGGGTAATTTTGGCAACCTTTGTCTTGTTTGGTACGCCTGAGCCGCTTTCGATTCCGCAAGCCTTCTTAATAAGAACAGCTGCTGGTGGAGTCTTTGTTACAAATGTAAATGAACGGTCTGCGTATACTGTAATAACTACCGGAATGATAAGTCCTACATCGTTCTTTGTGCGCTCATTGAATTCCTTTGTGAACGCAACAATGTTAACACCATGCTGACCGAGAGCCGGTCCAACTGGTGGTGCCGGAGTAGCTTTTCCGGCAGGTATCTGCAGTTTAATAAAACCTGTTACCTTTTGAGCCATTGTGTTTGCACCTCCAAAATTCGTGGTCAGTTGCGGGAAACAACTATTGGGTTCCCTCCCACAAGGGATTACTGAAAAAATTTTAATCCCTCAAATAATAGCTTTTGCTAATTATTCCTTATTCTTCAATAGGTTCAACCTGATGCAATTCAAGTTCAACCGGTGTTTCTCGTCCGAACATTGATACTGTTACTCGGACATAATTTTTATCGGTTATAAGCTCTTCAACTACGCCTACAAAGTCCTCAAGTGGTCCTTCTGTAATGCGCACTGTGTCGCCTTCCGAATATGAAACCTCAACGCTGCGGGTTTCTACTCCCATACGTACAACCTCTGCGTCTGAAAGAGGCACAGGCTTTGACGATGGGCCGACAAATCCGGTACATCCTCTGATATTTCTTACAACGTACCATGTTTCATCGGTATAAACCATCTTTACAAAAACATAACCGGGGTAAAGCTTTCTTTCAACCTCTTTGGTCTTGTCGTCTTTAACCTCTGTAACTGTTTCTGTGGGAACTTTTACCTCAAGGATAAGGTCCTGAAGATTTCTGTTCTCAACTGTGGTTCTTAAATTGGACGCTACTTTGTTTTCGTAACCTGAATAGGTATGAATAACATACCACTTTGCTTCATCGGGCATTTAAACTTTCATCCTCTCTTAAAAAGTAAAAGCTGAACCCTAAAGTTAATTATGTGGCTGCTGTTTCCATAACCAAGTTCAACAAAGCATAGAGTCCTCGGTCGAGTGCGAAAATAAATACGCCCATAATTGCAATTACTGCAATAACAACCAAGAAGTTCTTTGTTGTTGCCTTTGGTGTAGGCCATGTGATTTTTTTCAACTCGCCTTTGCATTCGCGGAAGAACTTAGCTGTTTTGGAAAAGAAGCCAACTTTGCCTTTTGAGTCCTTCTTCTCTTTTTTGCCTTCGACTTTTTTGTCGATATTCTTGTCAGCCATAGCCTAATCCTCCACCAATTACTTTGTTTCCTTGTGCAGAGTATGCTTTTTGCAGAATCTGCAGTACTTGTTCATTTCGAGCCTGTCAGGGTCATTCTTCTTGTTCTTCATTGTGTTGTAGTTACGCTGTTTGCACTCTGTGCAGGCTAGTGTGATTTTTACTCTCATTGACGGCACCTCCCGGTATTTTTCGGAATAATTTAGCCTCCCTCTAAAGGGCACAAAAAAATAAACCCCTTTTTCTGAGGTATTTCAAGTATATCATAATAATCTTTTCAAGTCAACACTTTTTTGTTGTTTTTATTGACAGGAAAATTAAAATGCGAAGCGATTTTTTTCGCTCCGCACTTGAATTTTAATAGTTTTATCAGTCGTTGAGAGTGTATCCCTCGTCTGAACCTTTCTTCTTTTTCTTAATCTTTTCAGGCTTTACTTTTTTACCTTTGTAGTGTCTTGCGCCCTCCCATGACTTTTTAAGGTTATCGGACATTGTCTCCTCAAGGATTTCTCTGTATTTATCATCCAGAGCATTGAGTATTACGATTGTAATTATTGAACGTGTGTCCTTATTTCCGTTTCCGTACTGAGCGCCGAGAATTGAAACAAGCTTTGTGATTTCAGGCTTTGAACCTGTTTCCAAAAGTCTGTTGATTTTCGGAAGAATTTTTTCCTCTGTAAATGTAACGCCTCTGAATGGATAGTATGAGTTCTCTTCCTCTTTAATTTCCTCTCTCAGCTCCGGGAAAAGTCCCACAAGTCTTTTTGCAAAGAATTTTGGGTCTGCGTTGCCCTCGTCCTCGCTTTTCTTTCTCTTTGTCTGAGCAACTCTCTTTACAACCTTTGCCGCTGTAACCATCTCAACAAAGTCGTTTGCGATGCTGTCCGCCTCTTTCATTGTATCTGTTTCAGGGTCAAACATCCATGTAGCCAAAACTCTCCACTTGTTGTCCGGGCCTTCATCTGTCATAGCACAGCTTCTCAAAACCATGTGCTTTTTATCGGTGAAGTAAACCACGGAATATGCAACACCTTCGCCGGTGAAAAGAGCAGCCATCTCTTCTGATGTTGAAGCCGCAATCTTCTGCTTTTTAAAGCCCTGTCCTTCCAGAACTTTCTGAAGTTTATTAGATATTGACTCAAACGCTGTTTCCAACTTTACCATCAAATTAACATCCTCTCAAATCTGCCGTGCAGATTTTATATTTTTCTTTGGCAGGATAAGCCAAAACTCATAAAGTCAAAATTATACCACTTAATTATATATTAAAGGTTATACCTTGTCAATTATTTTCACAATTTACTCACAAAATATTACATATGGTCGGGGCATGAAATTTTAAACATTCCCAAAACATTTGCAATAACGGTCTTTACAGCCATGCAAAGGTTAAGTCTTGCCTGTGTAAGGTGTTCGTCGTCGCCCTTAACACGGCAGGCGTTGTAGAACTTATGGAACAGTGTAGCCAATGTGGTTACATACTTTGTAATTCTTGTTGGGTCGTAGCTCTTTGCTGACTCGATAATCTCCCTTGTGTACTCGGCAAGATGATTTATAAGCTCTTTTTCCTCCGGTGATGAAAGGAGACAAAGCTCTTCATCTGTGCAGCTTCTCAGCTTTATTCCCTCGTTTTCAAGGGTTTTGAGGATACTGCAAATTCTTGCATGGGCATACTGAACATAATATACAGGGTTCTGATTGTCGTGAGCAACTGCAAGGTCAAGGTCAAAGTCCATCTGAGTGTTTGCCTCTCTTGTGTTAAAAAGGAATCTTGCGCTGTCGAGAGGTACTTCATCCAAAAGGTCGGCAAGCTGTATAGCCTTACCTGTTCTCTTACTCATTCTTACAGGAACACCGTTTCTAACAAGCTTTACAAGCTGCATCAAAACAACGTCAAGCTTGTCGCCGTCATAGCCAATAGCGTCCATTGCGCCCTGCATACGCATAACGTGGCCGTGGTGGTCGGCTCCCCAAATATCGATACATGTGTCGAAGCCTCTGTCAAATTTATTCTTGTGATATGCGATATCAGCCGCAAAATAGGTTGGTGTTCCGTTTTTACGGATGATAACGTCGTCTTTAAGCTCAAGCTTATCAATATTAGCCTGCTTCTTGCCTTTTTTCAAAAGTCTTTCTGTTACAACCTGGGCGTTTTTATACCACAGTGCGCCATCGCTTTCATAGGTAAGACCTTTTTCAGTGAGCAGGTCTACAACTGCCTTTACCGCTCCGCTTTCGTGGAGTGTGCTTTCAAAGAACCAGTTGTCGTAAACAATACCGTATTTGCCGATATCGCTCTGCATTTTCTTTATGTTCTTTGGAAGAGCGTATTCTACAAGCTTATCCTTTCTCTCTCTTGAATCGAGATTTACAAGGCAGTCGCCGTTAAGGTCAGCATATTCCTTTGCAAGGTCGATAATATCTGCGCCCTGATATCCGTCCTCAGGGAAAATAATCTCGTCGCCCTTATATATCTGGAGATATCTTGCCTCCAAAGAGCAGGCAAACTTTTCAATCTGGTTTCCTGCGTCGTTTACATAGAACTCTCTGTATGCGTCAAAGCCTGCGGCGTCAAGCACGGAAGCAAGGCAGTCGCCTAAAGCTCCGCCTCTGGCGTTTCCCATGTGCATAGGGCCTGTAGGGTTGGCTGAAACAAATTCAACCATATACTTTTTGCCCTGACCGTAATTGCTTTTACCGTAGTCTGCGCCCTTTTCCTCTATCTCTTTCAAAACATTTGCATAGTACATTGGAGAATAGAAAAAGTTTATAAATCCGGGGCCGGCAGTTTCGCATCTCTCTATAACAGAACCTGTAAGGTCGATGTTATCTGTAATTGCCTTTGCAATTTTGAAAGGCGGCATTCTGAAAGACTTTGCGCCTGCCATTGCGGCGTTTGTTGCCAAGTCGCCGTTTGTTCTGTCTGCCGGTGTTTCTATTATAAAATCATAAAGCTCTGCCGCTGGAAGTTCGCCTTTTTCCTGAGCCTGCTTTATTGCCTTTACGATAATTTCTTTAAGCTGCAATTCTGTGTTTATTGCTGTCTGTGACATATCTATTCCCCTTTTGTTCTTTCTCTTCTTTTATATTACAATACCAATTCGGCACTATCGTTTTTATGTTTAACGGTGATGTGAAACTCGTTTTCACTGGCAAGGGACGCATTAAAGTCTATTGTATATTTTACAAAAAGCTCCCCGCCCTCTTCACTTAATGTGGAATTTATCTGGGATGTATAAATACCTATCATCATTTCCCCTACGGGAACGCTGTAATGACAGTAATGTCTGCGGTCTTTTTCAAGGGTAAGTCTTGAGGAAATTCCGCCGGCACGCATAATGGTTACCATCTTCTCCCCCTCAGCCTTTACAACGGATGTATAGTGTTCGCTGGGATTTTCCTTGTCGTATTCTTCATAGGTGATAAAATATTTTCCGTTGCGGAAAACATAGCTCCCCTCTGTGACTACCTCCACCGTATCGGTTTCACCGTCTATTTTCTGTTTTCCCACTATAGAAATCAGGTAATTGCTTTCCATATTTTTTCCCTTCATAAAAAATTAATAACAGCCTATATCTATCTGCTTTACGCAGTCGCCAACGTCTTCTCCCAGGAAAAGTCCCGCAACCTTTGAAAATCCGTCAGGCGTATCGCTTACATAAAACTCACAGGTGTGCCCGTCGTCATCTGTATTTAAAAGTGAATGTTCCTTTAAAATCTTTGCGGCGTATATGGCGGTTTCCTTTCCGGAATCTATCAAAGCTACATGGTCGCCCATATATTCTGAAATAGCCTCGCTTAAAATAGGATAGTGAGTACATCCCAAAATAAGGGTATCTACTCCCGCTTCCTTTACCGGCTTTAAATATCTTTCAACGGTAAGGGAAACAATGGGGTCATCCTTTGAGATAAATCCGCTTTCCACCAAAGAAACAAAAAGCGGGCAATCCTGTTCTACAACTTCAATATCAGGATTAAATCTCATAATCTCCTTTTTATAGCTGTGACTTCCTATTGTGGCTGTTGTTCCTATTACGCCTATTTTTTTACATTTTGTAGCTGCAACCGCCGCAAATGCCGTAGGTCTTACAACGCCGGTATAAAGCACCGGAAGCTCCTCTTTCAAACACTCCGCCACAGAACTCACTGTTCCGCAGGCTGCTATTACAATCTTTACATTATGGGTCAAAAGAAAAGATGCATCCTGTCTGGCGTATTTTATTATTGTATCACGGCTTCTGTTTCCGTAAGGAACTCTTCCCGTGTCGCCAAAATACACTATGTTCTCTTTGGGCATTACTTTTTTGAGCTGTTTTACGGCAGTAAGACCGCCCAAGCCTGAATCAAAGATACCGATTGCGGAATTAGACATACTCTGCGCCTCCACTTTCATTCTGTGACACATATTTTCAGATATATAGGGTAAAAATTCCCTTCTACACATATATTTTATAATACCACAAAGACTTTGCTACAGTCAAGTTTTTTGCCGCCTATATAAATTTTGAAAAACCAAAATAAAAGCTATTAGACAACCTGAGGCAGTCTAATAGCTTTACTAATTACTGTGAGAAAAATCAAATGCTGTCGATAAGTGTGATTATATCCTTAAACGGCATACAGATATCGTCCGCTTCCTTTGCTCTGTGGTTCTTCAAAATAAGCTCTGCGGCGTTTTTCATTGCCGGGAAAGCTGTTCTTGTAAGCTGGTTTGCATAAATAACGATATTTACACCGTGCTTTGCAAATTCCTCTTCTGTTACGGTATTGAAGGATGTTGGAACTACAACAATCGGAGTTTCCTTGTCAAACTCTCTGAACTTATCAACAAATTCAAAGATTTCGTCAGGCTCTTTTCTTCTTGAATGAATCATAATACCGTCTGCGCCGGCTCCAACAAAAGCCTTTGCACGCTCCAAAGCGTCTTCCATTCCCTTTTCAAGGATAAGGCTCTCAATTCTGGCGATAATCATGAAATCATCTGTGAGAAGAGCATTCTTTCCTGCTTTGATTTTATTGCAGAAATTCTCTATTGTGTCCTGAGTCTGTTCAACCTCTGTTCCGAAAAGAGAATTCTTTTTAAGTCCGACTTTATCTTCGATAATAACTGCGGAAACACCTATTCTTTCAAGGGTTCTCACATTATAAACAAAGTGCTCTGTCTTTCCGCCTGTATCTCCGTCGAAGATAATTGGCTTTGTGGTAACATCGAGAACATCCTCAATGGTTCTTATTCTTGAGGACATATCAACCAATTCGATATCCGGCTTACCCTTTGCTGTACTGTCGCAAAGGCTTGATATCCACATTGCATCAAACTGGTCAACCTCGCCGTTGTTCTCCACAACTGTCTTTTCCGCAATAAGTCCTGTAAGACCGCTGTGTACCTCAATAGCCTTTACAACCGGTCTGAGCTTTAAAAGCTTTCTCAGTCTGCCTCTGCGGAACTCGGACATGGAGAGCTTCTCCATTGTCTGTCTGTCTATTTTTCTAACCTCGTCATCCCTTGTGTATGGAACTTCCACAAGCCGGCCGCCCCACTGGGATATAACATCTATAACCTCCTGGCGGATTGGAGCCATGTAGTTATACTTCCACTCGTCTCCGTGAACCACATAGTCAGGTTTATATTTAAGAAGGTTGTCCTTATAGCTTACAGTTTCCTGAGGAACTGCCTCGCTGACACCATCTATATTTTTAATCATATTAAGTCTTTCTTCAAAGCTTATAGTTGGAAATCTGTCATACTTAACAGCAGCTTCGTCGGACATTACGCCTATAATAACTTTTCCCAGCTCTTTTGCCTTGTTGACAATGTTCAGGTGTCCTTTATGGATAACATCGGTGGAAAAGCATGTATAAACCACTTTATTTTCGCTCATGACCGCTCTCCTTTCTGCATACATCAGCCATTTATTTCAACATATTTATTATAAAATCTCTTATATTCAAATCAGCCGTTTACTTTTCCCATAAATACAGCCTTATTCTCTCTCGGTGTCTCCTTTGGTCTGCCAAGGTCATCCCTTGCACCCAAAGCCACACGAACCTCTATCAAGGTAAGTTCTGTATTATTTTCGATTGCTGCAAAAGCCTTTTCAAGCTCTTCCTTATTCTCTGCAATGTAAACGTTTTTATATCCGCAGTCCTTTGCAATAGCTGCAAAATCAGCGTGCTTTGCGGCTGTATCCATACCGCCGACGGATTCATGGGCGTTGTTATTGATAACTATATGGACAAAGTTTTCCGGCTGCTGCTCTGCAATAAATGCCATTGAGCCCATATGCATAAGCACTGCGCCGTCTCCGTCAATGCAGAAAACTCTCTTTTCCGGATGATTTGCCTTGTATCCGAAAGCAATCATTGATGTGTGACCCATTGAGCCAACTGTCAGGAAGCATCTGCTGTGGTTTCCGTAAATTTTGTCGCTCTGCTCGTAAACCTCACGGGAGATTTTTCCTGTTGTGGAGAATACAGGGTCGTTTTCTCCGATAAGCTTCAAAATATCGCCTATTGCTTCTTCTCTCACATAATCTCTGCCGTTGGTTTTTGCTCTTGACTTCTCGTCAACAAAGGTTCCTTTCTTTACAACTACAGCACACTGTCTGTTGTCCTTCAAGAGTTTTCCCAGTGTTTCAAAAAGTTCGTTTACCTCTTCGTCTGTGGTATCCTTTGATACAACAAAGGTTTCTATATCCATATCCTCCAAAAGCTTAATGGTGGCTTTTCCCTGGAAAACGTGCTGAGGCTCGTCCTTAACACCCGGCTCGCCTCTCCAGCCTACCAGCATAAGTAAAGGTATATCATAAACATCACGGTGAAACAGTGAGCAAATAGGGTTTACAACATTTCCTATTCCGCTGTTCTGCATATAAAGACATGCAGGTCTGCCTGTGGCAAGGTAAGCGCCTGCGCATATGCCGGCGGCTCCGCCCTCGTTTTCAGCGGTAAAATGCTTAAACCTTATACCGTCGTCGGTTTCACCGTTCTGAGATTTATCAAGATATTCACAAAAATTCTTCAAGAGTGAATCAGGCACGCCTGAAACTGTATCTATTCCAAGCTCGCTGAGCTTTTTACAAAAATAGCTTGCTCTCATTTCTTTGCCTCCTCAAGATATTCCTTAACAGCCTGAGCCAAATCGATGAAATCCTGAGCATGCAGGTCACCTATATTTCCTATTCTGAAAGCATTGTATTTTGGAAGCTTTCCTGAGTAAAGCAAAAATCCCTTTGCCTTGAGTTTTTCATACATATCTGCAAAGTCCAAGCCCTCCGGAACAAGCAGTGTTGTAATCATAGGAGCCTGCTCATCTGGGTCTACAAGAAGTTCAAAGCCAAGCTCTGTCATCTTCTCAGCTATAAGCTTCTGATTTTCTCTGTATCTCTTTGCTCTTGCAGGTATTCCGCCCTCTGCTTCAAGCTCATCAAGAGCCTGGTCAAAAGCCAAAAGCACATGAGTAGGAGATGTAAAGCGGAAACCGCCGTCTGTGTCCTCCATGTATTTCCACTGGTCGTACAAATCAAGAGCAAGTGACTTTGAGTTGCCCTTGCAGGCTTCAAAAGCTTCTCTTCTTCCGTAGATTATACCGAAACCAGGAACACCCTGTATGCACTTATTTGAGCTTGTAACAAGGAAATCAGGCTTTACTTCTTCGAGATTTATCTCTATACCGCCGAAGCTGCTCATTGCGTCGCAGATTATCTTCTTATTGTATCTTCTGCAAATATCGCAGATTCCCTTTATATCGTTTAAAACGCCCGCTGTAGTTTCATCGTGCACAAAAGAAACTATTGTAGCGTCGCTTTCGGAAACAGCCTTTTCAACCTCTGCAAGGTCAAGGCTTCTTATCATGCTGTAATCTTTTTTCTCAAAATTAAGACCGGACATTGTGGCAATCTGAGCCATTCTGTCGCCGTAAGCACCGTTTGCCAAAATAAGAAGCTTATCATTTGCTGAAACAAATGAATTAAGTACAGACTCAACCGCATATGTACCGCTTCCCTGAAGCAAAACAACAGAAAATTCTTCTTTGCTTGCCAATGCTATTTTAAGGAGCTTTTCCCTTACACTCTTTGTAACATTCTGATATTCAATATCTCTTGTTCCCAAATCCACGAGCATTGCCTCTTTTACAGACATTGTGGTGGACAAAGGACCGGGAGTAAACAAAAGCTTCTGTGAATATTTCATTTCTTATCACCCCTAAAAAATTTAAAGACAGTCGTTCTGATGTTTATAATATCACATATCTTAATTAAAGTAAATAAATCAGCTTACAACTTTGCGAAAAAGTAATTTTTATGTAAAAAAACATATCATTGGGCAACAATTATGGTAACTGTAGAGCCAACCTCGATTTTATCTTTTGACTTATATCCGTCATAACCTAAAACCGTACCGGACTCATATTCGCTGTCTTCAACTCTTTTGGCTGTTGCCAGCAATCCTGCATCCGCAATTTTCTGCGCCGCTTCTTCTAAGGTGAGGTTTTCAATATCGGGAAGCTCCCTCATAAGAGAACCGCTGCTAACCTCTACGTAAACCGCTACATTTCCCGATTTACTGTCAACCAAAGTACCCTGCACAGGGTATTGAGAAATTATTTTTCCCATAGGAACTTCATCGTTATATACCGGCTCTGAGGACTTATACAGGATTACTCCGGTGTTTTCCGCTTCGTCCGACGCACTTTCATAATCAAGTCCTACAAAATTGCTCAAAGCGACCTCTCCCGCCTCTGTTGACGCAGCAGAATCTGTGACAGTAAGCTGCTCCATAAGAGCGGTGTTTTTTGTGGACACGGATATCTCGTTATTGTGAGTACCCAAAATCATATCGTCAAAAAAGAATACAAACAAAATTACACTCAGCGCTATTGTGGTGAGAATTGAAGAAATAAGCACTGTGGCAACTCCGTTGCCGTTTTTCTTTTTTGCTTCCGAAATGCCGTATTCAATTTTATTCAAAGTGGTTGTCCTTGAAATTTCTTCCTGTATAGCCTTGACTGCGGAAGATGCGGAAACCTGATTTCTAAGCGTATCGAAATCTGAGGTTCTTTTGCTTCTGCCGATTTGCAGTCCGTTTGCCAAAGCAACCACAACATGAGGCGGAATCCTTTTAACAATACTTGTACCCAACAAAAGCTTGCCGTCCACCAGTCTTTTGCTTGCGCTTTCCGGCACAGTTCCCGTAAGCACATAAAACAGAGTAGCTGTAATTCCGTAAATATCTGTTTCTATTGTAAGGTTTTCTCCGGTTATGTATTGCTCCGGAGCTGAAAAACCCGTGTACAGCTGAGAACGCAGAGGTGTTCCTCTTTTTCTCTCGTTTTCTGTTGCAAATCCGTATATTTTAAGCTTGTTATGCTTTGTAACATAAATATTCTTTGGCGCTACTCCGTAGTGTCCTATTCCTCTTCTATGAAAGGCTTCCAAAAGAGTAACCAGCGGCATAAACAGAAGTCTTGCCCTGTCCCACTCCAAATATCCTCCGCATTCGTCCAAATAATCCTCCAAAGGAACAAGAGGTTCATAATTTTCTATAACGTAGCAGGAATTGTTTTCTTCAAATATATTATGTATTCTTGGCATACAGGTTAAATCGGCAAATTCCGACAACTGTATAAAGTATTCTTTAAACTCATTGAGAAGTTTAAAAAATTTATCCTGTTTTTCCGCAACAGGCTCTAATCTGATTTCGCCCTTTTTGCGAACAAAAAAGCCTGCCGGCAAAAACTCCTTTATCATTATTGTTTTATTTTGTACACGGTCATATCCGATATATGACGTACTTTCACCGTTTATCTCGGTTACTCTTCCCACCAAATACCGGCCGCCTATAATTGTAGAATACGGCAAAAATGGCGAACGCTGCTTCTCTGTAGTCTTAAAACCACAATATGGACAAGTAGTGTTTCTGCCTATTTCAGCCATACAACCCATGCATAACGCCATATTTACCTCCTTATAATTTTACACATTTTTTACATTGCGCACCTTAGTACTTTAATTATAACATGACGCTTTTTTCAATACAAGGCTTTAGGCTGTTACAAGTATTACACTTTTGTGACTTTTGCAGGAAAAATTTGTCAAATTTAGCTTTTTTTGCTCGTTAATTAGTTTAAATCACGAAATGATTAAAGCCGCATAATATGTAATAAGACCATGGTCAGACGCCGCAGAAGAGCGGCGAGGTCTTTTATAAATTTTAATTTTCAGAAAACGGAGGAGTTATATTGTCTTGCAACGATAATTGTCAGGGCGGAATTTTTGCCACCCACGAATATGATTGCTGTGAGAAAGACTGCTGCTGCAAATGTCACGATTGCTGCTGTAACTGCTGCTGTACAGGTCCCCAGGGACCTCAGGGTCCTCAAGGAATTCAGGGACCTCCCGGTCCTCAGGGTCCTACAGGTCAAGCCGCTACTGTTACAGTGGGAACGACTACCACAGGAGCTCCCGGAACACAGGCTTCCGTTACAAATACAGGTTCGGCACAAAATGCCGTTTTAAATTTCGTAATACCACAGGGCGGAACAGGCCCTCAGGGTCCTGCGGGTCCCGCCGGTCAGGCCGCAACTGTAACCGTTGGCACTACCACCACAGGAGAGCCGGGTACTCAGGCTTCTGTTACTAATACAGGCACTGCTCAGAATGCCGTTTTGAATTTTGTTATACCTCAGGGTGAAGCAGGTGCTACTGGTGCTACAGGAGCTACAGGCGCAACTGGTGCTACAGGTCCTGCCGGTGCTGATGGTAAGGCTGCAACTGTAACTGTTGGAACAACTACAACAGGTGAACCAGGTACTCAGGCCTCTGTTACAAACTCCGGAACAGCTTCCGATGCTGTACTGGACTTTGTTATACCTCAGGGAGAACCAGGAACTGACGGTGCTCCGGCAACTGTTAAAATCGGTGCAACCATAACTACAGAACCGGGTTCTTTTGCTTCCGTAGTCAACACCGGAACAGATCAAAACGCTATTTTGAATTTCTCAATTCCGGAAGGCGTTGCCGGTAAAGCTGCTACAATAACAGTTGGAACCACCACTACAGGTGCTCCCGGAACTCAGGCTTCCGTTACCAATGTAGGAACTCCGCAAAATGCAATTTTGAATTTTGTTATTCCTCAGGGTGCACCGGGTGCCACACTTTCTGCCGGAACCACAACCACAACACAGCCCAGAACCTTTGCAACCGTGACAAACTCAGGAACACCTGACGCCGCTGTTTTTGATTTCACAATTCCCGGAAGCAATCAGGCAAAATGTGTTGCGCCGCTGAAAAAAGAATGTACCGGTGTATGCGAAGTAATTGCAAAGCTCAACGAGCTTATAAACTCTCTTAGTGACGCCGGTTTCTTCACTGAAGACTGTGAAGAAGAAAGCCAGGAATCCTAAGCAATACCCTATAAATCAAGAAAAGTGCCGTTTCTTCATGAAGCGGCACTTGCTTTTTTAACATCAGAATAATTCCAATGTTGATTATTTATTTTTTCTGCGCTTTAAAATAAGCGTAACGATTATAGCCAACAGCGCAACTACTATTACAACTGAACAAACAACCACCAGTGAATTATTTTGACCTGTTTGGTAATCCACAGTGTTATTTGTGTCTGCAAAAGCTGAAAAACATCCGGAAAAAACTACGGCGGTTAAAAATGAAACAAGAGCCGCTGTTTTGCTCAATAACTTTTTCATATCGGTATTCTCCTTTAATATCTTTTAAGTTAAATGATATTTATATCTAAAATAATTATATCAACAGCTTATACTATTGTCAATAAATCACATATTATTTTCTTCAGCCTTGCATCCCTGTACAATGTCTTTTTCAGAAAAAGCTTTGTTAATATAATTTAAGACCACCTTTTTATTTCCGCTCCACATTGGCTCTATCAAAAGCCTTTTGTCGCCGTCACCGGTCATTCTGTGTATAACAACGTTTTTGGGTATTATTTCAATACAACGGCACAAAAGCTCCGTATATTCTTCCATTGAAAAAATCTTAAAGGGCTCTTTTTGATACATCTCATAAAGCTTTGTATCTTTCAAAACATGCAGAAGCTGTAATTTTATTCCGTCGCTTACCTTGGAACTATAGGCTACTGTTTCCAGCATTTGTTCCTCGCTTTCTCCCGGAAGTCCCAGTATAACATGAGTGACCACTTCTGCGCCTATGCTTTTTAGATTTTTTACTGCTTGGTCGTAAACCTTTAAAGGATAGCATCTGTTTATAAGCTTTGCAGTGTTTTCATTTATTGTCTGAAGTCCCAGTTCAACCCACAAAGGCTTAATTTTTGCCAGTTCTTCCAGAAGCTTTAAAACATCGTCTTCCAGACAATCAGGTCTTGTACCAATGGAAATTCCCACAATATCCGGATGATTCACCGCTTCGTAAAAAATCTTCCTTAAATAAGGCACAGCCGCATACGTATTCGTATGCGACTGAAAATATGCTATGTATCCGCCCTCTTTAATCTTATTTTTCAGCAGTTTTTTGCCCTCTTCTATCTGAGCTGTTATGCTCAAATCAACACTTGGACAAAAGCTTCCCGAACCGTTTCCCCCGCAGAATATACATCCGCCGAAACCTACTTTTCCGTCACGGTTTGGGCAAGTCATTCCGCCGTCTAAGGTAAGCTTATAAATCTTTCTGCCGAACCTGTTTTTCAAATAAGCATTAAGGGTGTTTATGTACATAATTTTTCACCTTTATCACTTTTTGGCGTTGTTTGGAAGTCTGTGCTTTGCGTCATAGTCCTTAGCCATTTTAACAACAATGCCGCTGAGAGCAAGAAGACCGATAATGTTAGGAAGAACCATAAGTCCGTTGAACATATCGGACATGTTCCAAACCAAGTCAACCTTAAGTGTTGAACCAAGAACGATAAAGAGAACAACTATTGCGCCGTAAATCTTTACAGCTTTCTTTCCGAAAAGATATTTTACGTTCTGCTCTCCGAAGAAATACCATCCTATAATGGTGGAGAATGCAAAGAACAGCATACATATAGCTATGAATATATTTCCAAAGCTGCCGAATGCGCTGTTAAATGCAACCTGCGCAAGCTCTGCACCGTCAAATTCCATCCATGCGCCGCTTGCAACGCTTGTTGAAATGATTACCAAAGCTGTCATTGTGAGAATAATGAATGTATCGATAAATACGCCCAGCATAGCGATGATTCCCTGGTCACCAGGATGGTCAACCTTTGCAAGAGCGTGAGCATGAGGAGTAGAACCCATACCGGCTTCGTTGGAGAAAAGACCTCTTGCAACACCTTTGCTCATTGCCATCTGGATTGTAATTCCGAGAGCACCGCCGCCTACAGCTTGAGGGCTGGATGCGCCTACAAAAATCTGTCTGAAAGCCTCTCCCAAGTATGAGAAGTTCATTCCCAAAATAATAAGGCATCCAACAACATAGAAAAGAGCCATAATAGGAACAAGCTTTTCAGTAATCCATGCAATTCTCTTTGCACCGCCGATAAAGATCAAAGCGGCAAGAATTGCAACTGCAATACCTACAGCTATCGGAGGAATACTGAAAGCATTCTGGAAGGAAGCTCCGATAGAGTTTGACTGAACCATGTTACCCATAAATCCCAAAGCAAGGATAATTGCTACTGAGAAAAAGCCTGCAAGGAACTTTCCGAACTTTCCACGGAAAGCAGCTCTTATGTAATAAACAGGGCCGCCTGTTACCTCTCCGTCTGAATGTGTTGTCTTAAACTTCTGAGCAAGTGTTGCCTCGCTGTAGATTGTTGCCATTCCGAAAAATGCGCTGAGCCACATCCAAAAGATTGCGCCAGGGCCGCCGGCATGTATTGCTGTTGCCGCACCTGCGATATTACCTGTACCAACCTGAGCCGCAATAGCGGTTGTAAGTGCCTGGAAAGAGCTCATTCCGTCTTTGCCGGCTTTTTTACCGTTCAGTGAAAAGCTTCCGAAAAGCTTCTTAACACCTGTTTTGAATTTTCTTACCTGGATAAATTTCAATCTGAAGGTAAAGAAAATACCTGCACCGCACAGGATGTAGATAAGGGCGTAATCCCAAAGATATGAGTTGATTACCTTAACCACATCATTCACATAATTCATGACTGCGTCCAAAAAAACCACTCCTAAAAATAAATGTAATCATATAAATTTATATATATGAAAATAAAAAGAGCCTAACTCAAAAGAGTTAAGCTCTGGAAAACAAAAATAAATAGCAAAGTGACGTAATGTCATCCTCTGTCCTTTTGCCTGAGAGATTCGGAAAATTCCTTGCACCTTCGGCACTCTTTTAAAAGAGTTTCTCCAGAGTTTACTCGGTTTTCAGTCCTATTTCCTAAAAGGAAATTCCTGAGAGCATTACTCCTTCGGCAAGCGCATGGCTACTTTTCTGAAAACTTCAACGCAATTCAACTTGTTAAATCACGACAACGACACTATGTTACCATATATACAGGTAAACTTCAAGCAATAATCACAAATTGATAAAATTTTGTCGAAATAGCACAAGTCGCATAAACTATTTTTGTCTATATTTTGATAGTCATTAAATTATTTCTTGGCAATAACTTCCTTGACAGCCTCAACAATGTGCTTATCTGTCATCTCGTATTCCTCCTGGAGGAATGGAAGCTTACCAACCTGACCGAATCTGTCCTTAATACCGATTCTCTTCATGATTGTAGGACACTCTTCGCCAAGTACCTCTGCTACTGCTGAGCCAAGGCCGCCGATGATGTTGTGGTTTTCAGCAACAACAACAGCTCTTGTTTTCTTTGCAGAAGCAATTACAGCCTCTCTGTCGATAGGCTTAATGGTATGAATGTTTATAACTTCAGCATCAATGCCAAGCTCTTCAAGAGTTTTCAAAGCCTTCATTGTCTCCTGAACCATTATACCTGTTGCGAAAATTGTAACGTCCTTACCCTCTTTGATTGTATCAGCCTTAAAGAGGTCGAATTTATAATCAGGAGCTGTAAATACATCGTCGATTGCCTTTCTGAACATTCTGATGTATACAGGACCGTCATAATTTATAATCTGAGGCATAGCCTGTCTGAACTGTTCTGCATCCACCGGCTCGTAGATAACCAAGCTTGGAATACTTCTTACAACGCCCACATCCTCAACGCTCATGTGTGTTGCACCGTTGAGCTGTGCTGTAATTCCCGGGTCAGAACCAACAATTTTAACATTGCACTTTGCAAGAGCGATTGAAACCGCAATCTGGTCACAAATTCTTCTGGTTGCAAAAGGAGTAAATGAGCTGATGAAAGGAATCATGCCGCAGGTTGCCATACCGGCTGCAATACCTGCCATGTTCTGCTCTGCAATACCAACATCAAAAGCTCTGTCCGGATACAACTTACGAAGTCCCATTGTGCCGTTGCACTTTGCAAGGTCAGCGTCTATAACGGCAATTCTTTTATCTTTTGCCATCTCTTCTGCGAGAATTTCAGCGAAAATTCCACGAATTTCTTTACTTGCCATCACTAACTACCTCCTTATTTCAACTCTTCCAAAGCAGCTGCCTTTTGCTCTGCTGTAAAGTTCATGCTGTGGCAGTCAACAAGAGCCTGTTCAACAAATGAAACTCCCTTGCCCTTTACTGTGTTAAGAACAATCATTGTAGGCTTGTCCTTAACCTGCTTTGCACCGTCGATAGAAGCGATAATAGCATCTATGTCATGTCCGTCAATATCATATACATTAAATCCGAAAGCTCTGAAACGCTCGGCAGGATTCTCTACAGACATAATCTCATCTGTAGTTCCGTCAATCTGCATCTTGTTGTAGTCCATGAATACAACGAGATTGTCAAGCTTCAGCTGTACGGCAGACATACATGCCTCCCATACCTGACCTTCCTGGCTTTCGCCGTCACCGATAATACAGAATACCCTTGCTCCGTTTTCAAAAATCTTACATGCTTTAGCCATGCCAACTGCAGCGGAGATGCCCTGTCCCAAAGAACCTGCTGTCATGTCAACTCCAGGAGTCAAAGTTCTGTCGCAATGGCTTGGAAGATTTGTGCCCTCAACGTTAAGTGTCTTGAGCTCTTCCATTGGGAAATAACCCTTCAATGCCAAAGTAGCATAAACTGCAGGACCTGCGTGTCCCTTGGATACAACAAGTCTGTCACGGTTTTCCATATTCGGATTTTTAGGATCAACATTCATTTCTTTAAAATAGAGTACCGCAAGCACATCAGCAATAGAAAGACTTCCGCCGATATGACCTACGCCGAGAGTTGCAATTTCGTCAGTAGTATAATAACGAATCTGCTTTGCAATATTACGCAATTCAGCTGTTCCCATAATACAATCCTCCAGTTCACAAATCAAGAAAGCAAATACAGCTTTTCATGCTACTTTATCATATCACAAATTCAATTTAAGCGCAATTACCTTTTGATCTATTTCTGATATTTTCGCATACTTCACTATTTATTTATCAACTTAGACCCTTTTTACATTTACTTTTCATAATTTTTTATAAATCGACAACTCTTTTGCTTTAGCTGACCTTTAAATGTAAGATTATGAAAACGTTTTTTTCAAAGTTAAAATATTTTTTCAAGCCTTTCCATTGCCTCTTTTGCGGCTTCTTTTGAGGAAAAAGCTGTAAGCCTGAAATAACCTTCTCCCGCTGTTCCGAAACCGCTTCCAGGTGTTCCCACAACTGCGGCTTCACTTAAAAGCTTATCAAAAAATTCCCACGAGGTCATGCCGCCGGGACATTTAAGCCACACATATGGAGAGTTTTCTCCTCCTACATATGAGATATTCAATTTATCCATTGTGGCTGTAATAATTTTTGCATTTTCCATATAGTAAGCGATGTTCTTTCTGCACTGCTCTATTCCCTCTTTTGAAAACACCGCCTGTGCGGCTCTCTGTACTGGATAGGAAACACCGTTAAACTTTGTGGTTTGTCGTCTCAGCCACATTTTTCTAAGGCTCATACCCTCAAACTCCAATGCCTCCGGCACAACAGTATATCCGCATCTTACACCGGTAAAGCCCGCTGTTTTTGAAAGTGAGCAAAACTCTATTGCACATTTCTCAGCACCCTCAATGCTGAAAATACTTCTGGGAAGCTTTTCATCCTGAATAAATGCTTCGTATGCGCTGTCAAAAAGAATTATGCTTCCGTTTTTAAGAGCATATTTTACCCAAGCTTCAAGCTGTTCCTTTGTGTATACAGCGCCGGTGGGGTTATTGGGTGAGCAAAGATAAATTATATCAGCCTTTACCTCATCTGATGGCATTGGCAGGAAATTATTTTCTTTATTTCCCTCGGCAAAAATAATCTTTCTGCCGTTCATTACGTTTGTGTCAAAATAAACGGGATAAACAGGATTTGGAATAAGCACTGTATTGTCCTTATCAAAAAGGTCAAGGACATTTCCAACATCGCTTTTAGCTCCGTCACTTACAAAAATTTCGTCCATGTGAAGAGAAACGCCGAAGGTTTTATAATAATCTCTTATTGCTTCTCTTAAAAAGTCGTAACCCTGTTCCGGGCCGTATCCGTGGAAAGTTTCTGAAAACGCCTGTTCTTCAAAGGCTTTCTTTCCTGCTTCCACAACAACCTGAGGCAATGGCAATGTAACGTCGCCTATACCCATTCTGATTATTTTTTTATCTGGATTTTCACTTTTAAACTTTTCCACCCTTGCGGCTATTTCAGAAAAGAGATAACTTTCTTTCAGATTTTTGTAGTTTTCATTTATTCTCACTTACATTCCCTCCCGTTCTCATAGTTGTATATCATTGCAGCCTTTATAAAGCCTTTAAATACCGGGTGAGGCTTATTGGGGCGGCTCTTAAATTCAGGATGATACTGAACTCCCACAAAGAAATTATTCTTTGAATATTCCACAGCTTCCACCAGTCTGTTATCAGGTGAAACTCCCGAGAAAACAATTCCGTTATGCTCAAAAGCCTCTCTGTAGTCGTTGTTAAACTCATAGCGGTGACGGTGACGCTCTGAAACATTATGCTCCTGATACATTTCATAGAGCTTTGACTCTCTTTTAACCTTGCATGGATAAGCTCCAAGTCTCATTGTGCCACCCATTTCTTCAAGGTATTTCTGGTCGTTCATAAGGTCTATAACCTTATTTTTGCTGTCCACGTCAAATTCCTTTGAGTTTGCATCCTCAAGCTTTAAAATATCCCTTGCAAAAGCGATAGATGCTATCTGCATACCAAGGCAAATTCCAAAATACGGAATATTATTTTTAAGTGCATATTTTGCAGCCGAAATCATTCCCTCAATTCCACGGCTTCCGAAGCCTCCTGGGATTATAATTCCGTCGCATCCTTCAAGAACCTTTCCCACATTCTCATCTGTTATAGTTTCGCTGTCAATCCACATAACATTGACATTTGTTCCGTTTGCCCAGCCTGCGTGGCTTAAAGCCTCGGAAACTGAAAGGTAGGAATCGTGGAGTTTTACGTATTTTCCAACCAAAGCGATATTTACAGACTTTTCGCACTGCTTGATTGAGGCAATCATGTTTTCCCATTCGGTAAAGTCAAAATCCTTTTTATCCTCAAGAGAAAGCTCTCTCAATACCACTTTGTCAAGTCCCTGTTCCTTGAGCATAACAGGTGCTTCATAAAGAAGTGGGACTGTTCTGTTCTCTATAACGCAGTCAGGTGAAACATTGCAGAACTTGGCAATCTTTGCAAAAATAGATTTTTCCAAAGGTCTGTCGCACCTTGCAACTATAATATCCGGCATAATTCCAAAGGACTGCAACTCCTTTACAGAGTGCTGTGTGGGCTTTGACTTATGTTCTCCGGAAAATTCAAGATAAGGGATAAGGGTAACATGAATAAAAAGGCAGTTTCTTCTCCCCTGCTCGTTTGCTACCTGTCTTATGGCTTCAAGGTATGGCTGGGATTCGATGTCTCCGGTTGTACCGCCTATTTCGGTAATTACAATATCTGCGTCGGTTTTTTCTCCTACGGAATAGATAAAGCTTTTTATCTCATCGGTTATATGGGGGATAACCTGTACCGTTTCGCCGAGATACTCGCCTTTTCTCTCTTTTGTAAGCACATTCCAGTATACCTTGCCGGTTGTAAGGTTTGAGTATTTATTAAGGTTTTCATCAATAAATCTTTCGTAATGTCCCAAGTCCAAATCCGTTTCCGCTCCGTCCTCGGTTACATAAACCTCTCCGTGCTGGTAAGGACTCATTGTGCCCGGGTCTATGTTTATATATGGGTCAAGCTTCTGAGCCGCCACCTTAAATCCTCTTGCCTTTAAGAGTCTTCCTAAAGACGCCGCTGTTATTCCTTTTCCAAGTCCGGATACAACTCCTCCGGTTACAAAAATATACTTACTCATCTATTTCAACTTCTCCTTTGAATGCAGTGACAGCAGGACCGGTCATATACACTGTGTCCTCTGTGTATTTTATTTTAAGCTCTCCGCCCCTAAGCTTTACGGTGATGTCCTCATTTTTCGGACAATAGCCGCAGGCAACCGCAGCCGCAACAGAAGCGCAGGCTCCCGTTCCGCAGGCGAGAGTTTCGCCGCTTCCTCTCTCCCATACTCTCATTCTCAGAGTTTTTTCATCTTCAACAGTTATAAACTCAGTGTTGACGCCTTCCGGAAATATGGGATTTTTTTCAAATCTCTTTCCCTCTTTTTCAATATCTATAATATCCGTATTGTCACAGAAAACCACACAATGGGGATTTCCCATGGATACGCAGGTTATATTCTCGGTTTTTCCGCAGATGTCAACAGGTTTATTTATTGTTGTTTCACCCTCAAGGTTTACGGGGATATCTTTATTGAGATAAGAGGCTTTTCCCATATCCACTGTGATAAACTGAGCCTTACCCTTATCATCCGGATAAATTTTCAGAGTTTTTACTCCGCTTAATGTGTCAACCGTCACGGCATCTCCCTTTGTCATTGAATTATCATAGAGATATTTTCCCACACAGCGGATACCGTTGCCGCACATTTTTCCCTCGCTTCCGTCAAGGTTGAAAATTCTCATCTTTGCGTCGGCTTTATCGGAGGGACATATAAGTATTACCCCATCGCCGCCTATGGAAAAATGCTGGCGGGACAGATTTATGCTCAATTCCTCGGGATTATTTATTTCCTGTTTAAAACAATCTATATAGATGTAATCATTGCCGCATCCGTGCATTTTTGTAAACTCAATAATTTTTCCGGACATTCTTTTCTCCCCTTTATAACCTTATGTTATGATGAAGCTAATTATTTATTTTCTTCAATAAGCTTGATAAAATCATCGAAAAGCCACATTGTATCAAGCGGACCTGCACATGCTTCCGGATGGAACTGCACGGAAAATGCAGGGAACTTTGTATATTTTACACCCTCACAGGAGCCGTCGTTCATATTTATAAAGCTGAGCTTTCCGTGCTCCGGCAAACTGCTGTCAACTACAGCGTAGCCGTGGTTCTGAGCGGAGATATAAACTCTTCCGCAGCTTAAATCCTTAACCGGCTGGTTTGCTCCTCTGTGGCCGTATTTGAGCTTCTCGGTTTCTGCTCCCTGTGAAAGAGCCAAGAGCTGATGACCGAGACAAATTCCGAAAATCGGGATTTTATATTCGCAGACCTTTTTAAGCTCTTCAATGACGCCTTTATTTTCCTGTGGGTCTCCAGGACCGTTTGAAAGCATTATGCCGTCCGGATTAAGGCTCTTGATTTCCTCAGCCTTTGTATCAGCCGGAACAACAGTCACATTACAGCCACGTTGTGTAAGACATCTGATAATATTTTCCTTTGTTCCGAAGTCCCAGAGAACCACGTTATATTTAGGATTTTCACTTTCATAAACCTTGGCCTCTTTGCGTGTAACTCTGTTTACAACTCCTGCGCAGGTGTATTCCTTGATTTTTTCAAGCTCTTCATTGCTGTAAGGAGGTGCTTTCTTTGTGAGCATACCGTTCATAACGCCGTTGTTTCTGATAATTCTTGTAAGTCTTCTTGTATCTATTCCGCTCATTGCCGGGATGTTTTCCTTTTTAAAGTATTCATCAAGGCGCTGAGTGCTTCTGTAGTTTGACGGAGTTTCACACCAATCTCTTACTATATAGCCGGAAAGCCAAGGTCTCTCGCTTTCAAAATCCTCCGGAATAACACCGTAGTTTCCTATAAGCGGAAAAGTCTGAACAAGAATCTGACCGCAGTAGCTTGGGTCTGTTATGCTCTCCAGATAACCGGTTATTGAAGTGTTGAAAACAACCTCGCCGTAAACGGTTTCAAAATCGCCGCCGAAGCTGTCGCCTGCAAAATATTCTCCGTTTTCAAGTACCAGATAGATTTTTTCTTTTTTCATTTCTAATTCCCCCATAGATTTCCGGCTTTACTTAGCATAAAAAATTAAAAGCTCTGCTGTAATTATTTGCTTTATAAAGCCATAGATATTCCTTTTTCCTAAAAAAAACCCGTAAAAAAAGCGTCTGCGATGCAATTCTCTGAAAACAATTGAAAACTGTAGTTTCAGAAAATTAACAATATCGCAGACGCCTTTGTCCGTTTTTCAAATTATACCACCATGCAGGAAGCTTGTCAATAACTTTCATTCAATTCATTATTTTTCCCCTATATAGGTTATATTTCGGATATTTTTTTGTTTTTTTGAAACAAACTGAAACGTAAAATAAAAAACTTGCATTTCCCCTATTGACAAAGAGAAAAAGATGTATTATAATTGCTCACGTAATCGGCAAAGGCGCCACAGGATTTCTGTGGCGTCTTTTTCTTTTTTAAAGCTTTAAAGCGTAAGGCAACGTCAATAATCACTTACAGCGCCGTTTACTAAAAAATCCGAAAGGCTGATTTTTATGAGTAAAACAACATTTCCAGCAAGCTACAGCACAAAAAAGCATCTTAGCGTTTTTGAAACACAAAAGGCTATAGAGGCGGTAAAAGATATATTTTCATCCAAACTTAAAAACGCTTTGAATCTTACAAGAGTTTCCGCTCCGCTTTTTGTAGAGCCTGAAACAGGACTCAACGATGACTTAAACGGTGTTGAAAGACCTGTAGTATTCGATATTAAAGAAACAGGAAAAGACGCCGCAGTTGTTCATTCCCTGGCAAAATGGAAGAGATACGCTCTTTATAAATACGGATTTACACAGGGCTCCGGTTTGTACACAGATATGAACGCCATAAGACGTGACGAGGAAATGGATAACCTCCATTCAGTTTACGTTGACCAGTGGGACTGGGAAGCAATTATCCCGGACGGCAGACGTGACAGAGAATATTTGAAATCAACAGTTGAAAAAATTGTAGGTGCTATCTGCGACACAGCCGATGAGCTTCACAAAATGTTCCCGGTTCTTACAGCTTCTTTCTCACGTGACATAAGCTTTGTAACCACTCAGGAGCTTGAAGACATGTACCCTGACAAAACACCGAGAGAAAGAGAAAACCTCTATGTAAAAGAGCACAAGACCGCTTTCATTATGGAAATCGGCGACAAGCTCAAATCAGGAGAAAAGCACGACGGAAGAGCTCCTGACTATGACGACTGGAAGTTAAACGGAGATATTTTCTTCTACAACGAGGTTTTGGACTGCGCCTTTGAGGTTTCCAGCATGGGTATCAGAGTTGACAGCAAGTCAATGGACGAACAGCTTACAAAAGCCGGCTGTGACGACAGAAGAGAACTCCCTTTCCAGAAAATGGTTTTGGATAAAACATTGCCTCTCACCATCGGCGGAGGTATAGGACAGTCAAGATTGTGTATGCTACTGTTGGAAAAAGCTCACATCGGCGAAGTTCAGGTTTCAATCTGGGACGACGATACCAAGGCTGCGGCAGAAAAAGCAGGCGCAGTATTGCTTTAATATAAATTTATTCTCACCAACCACAACAATACAAACAGGAGGAATTTTCCATGAATAATGTTCCCGCAGAAAATAAAAGCAACTATATTCCGGAACTTTTCGGAAGCATGGTTTTCAACGATAAAGTGATGAAAGAAAGACTTCCGAAAGAAACATACAAGGCTTTGAAAAAGACTATGGAACTTGGAAAGAGCCTTGACAGAACAATCGCAAACGTAGTTGCCAACGCAATGAAAGATTGGGCAGTGGAAAAGGGCGCAACTCATTTTACCCACTGGTTCCAGCCGATGACAGGCTACACCGCAGAAAAGCACGACAGCTTTATTACACCTGAAACTCCCACATCTGTAATTATGGAGTTCAGCGGCAAGGAGCTTGTAAAAGGCGAACCTGACGCCTCCTCTTTCCCATCAGGCGGACTCCGTGCCACCTTTGAAGCAAGAGGCTACACCGCATGGGACCCATCTGCATATGCATTTATAAAAGACAATACACTGTGTATCCCAACTGTATTCTGTTCTTACGGCGGCGAAGCTCTGGACAAAAAGACCCCTCTTCTCCGTTCAATGGAAGTTATCAATAAGCAGGCATTGAGAATTTTAAGACTTTTCGGCAACACAGAGGCCACACGTGTTATTACAACTGTCGGCCCTGAACAGGAATATTTCCTCATCGACAAGGATTATTACGCACAGCGTGAAGACCTTATGCTCTGCGGCAGAACTCTTTTCGGCGAGCGTCCTCCAAAGGGACAGGAGCTTGAGGACCACTATTTCGGAACAATCAAGCCGAGAATAAAAGCATTTATGAAGGATTTGGACATTGAGCTTTGGAAGCTTGGTGTATTTGCAAAAACCGAGCACAATGAGGTTGCACCTGCACAGCACGAGCTTGCTCCAATCTTCACCAATACAAACGTGGCAACCGACCAAAACCAGCTCACCATGGAGATTATCAAAAAGGTTGCACAGAAGCATGATCTTGTATGTCTCCTCCACGAAAAGCCATTTGAGGGCATCAACGGAAGCGGTAAGCACAACAACTGGTCCTTGTCCACAAACACCGGCGTAAACCTTTTGGAGCCAGGCGATTCACCTGCTGAAAACGCACAGTTCCTCCTTTTCCTCTCGGCTGTTATCAAGGCAGTTGACGAGTATCAGGATTTGCTGAGAGTTTCTGTTGCAAGCGCCGGAAACGACCACCGTTTGGGTGCAAACGAAGCTCCTCCTGCTATTGTATCAATGTTTTTGGGTGACGAGCTTTCCGACGTTCTCAAGTCCATTGAAAACGATTGCGAATACAACGGAAAAGACAAGGTTGAAATGAAAGTAGGAGTTCATATTCTCCCACGTTTCCCAAAAGACACAACAGACAGAAACAGAACCTCACCTTTTGCATTTACCGGTAACAAGTTTGAGTTCCGTATGCTGGGTTCAGGCGACTCAATCGCCGGACCAAACATTGTGCTTAACACAATCGTTGCAGAAGAGCTTGCAGGCTTTGCAGACAAACTTGAAGGTGCTGAGGACTTTAACGCAGTTCTTCACGACATTATCAAGGAAGTTTTGAAGGACCACAAGAGAATTATCTTCAACGGCAACAACTATTCTCAGGAATGGGTTGAAGAAGCACAGCGCAGAGGTCTGCTGAATCTGAGAACCACAGCCGATGCTCTCCCAACCTTTATTTCTCAGAAGAACATCGACCTTTTCACAAAGCACAAGATTTTCACCAAGGGCGAAATGATTTCCAGATACGAGATTCTTTCCGAACTCTATCAAAAGAAAATCACCATCGAAGCTTTAACAATGGACGAAATGGCAAGAAAAGAAATTATTCCAGCTGTTTTGGAATATGTTGATTTCCTTTCAAAGACCGCTGCAAACAAGCGCAGCCTTTCCCCTGATATTCCTGTTTCTACAGAGATTTCAACTGTTAAGGAGCTTTCAGCCTGTGTTGAGAACATGACATCTCTTGTAAACCAGCTTGAAGAGGATTTACAGCTTGCTAAAAAGGAAAGCGACATCCAAAAGCTTTCACAGTTCTTTGCAAACACAGTGCTTCAGCATATGGAAGCTCTCAGAGAAAGCGCAGACAAGGCAGAACACTTCATGCCAAAGAAATACTGGCCGTTCCCATCCTACTCAGAGCTTCTTTATAAAATTTAATTTGTTAATACCTAATATTTAGTATCCCTATAGATTCCAAAAAAATCAGAGTGACCTGTTCATAGTCACTCTGATTTTTGTTTATTCTAAAAGTTCTGTTGATTTTTCTTTTATAAGCCTTTTGTAAAACTCTGCGCTTTTTCTAACGGTTCTCTTTTGAGTTTCATAGTTCACATGAACAAGTCCGAACCTTGCGTGTTCTCCCTCTCTCCACTCAAAATTATCCAAAAAAGACCAGTGGTAATATCTTGTGACAGGAGAACCCTCGTACACTAACTCCCTTATATGGTCTTTTATATATTTTTCTCTCAAAATATCGTTCTTATCACAAACTCCGTTTTCGGTTATATAAACCTCTTTCTTAAACTTTTTATACAAATCCTCTGTTATAAGTCTTATACCCTCCGGATAAATATCCCAATTTAAATCGCTTTTGCTTTCTCCCTTGTATTCATTGGATGTAAAATATCCTATTGCTCGCCTTGTGTAATAATTTATACCGATAAAATCGTAATACTTTCCGCTTTCCAGCCTTTTTCCCATAAAAAGAGGTGTTTTTCCCTCATAAAAGCTATTGTTTATCATTGTATGGAAAAGATATTCATAAAAGGCTGTGCAAAATCTATGAATAGGATTTTTCTCATTTTTAGGCACAAAGTAAACCATATGATTTGCAAAGGAAACCTTTGTATCCTTATATCCCTTTTCTTCTCTCATTTTATGAATAAGCTTATAAGCGCCTATATGGCATCTCGCCATATTCTTGCATACACGAAATCCCGCTATATAGTTTCCCCTTAACGGCGGCCAGTAGGCTAACATATATCCGTTTAAAATATAGACATTCGGTTCGTTTATAGTGACAAATTCGCTTACTATATCTCCGAAGGACTCAATCACTTTTTCCACATACTCTAAAAAATATTTTACATTCTTTTTCTTTTCAAATCCTCCCATGTCCGCAAACCATATGGGGTCTGAAAAATGATGAAGTGTTACAAGGGGCTTTATTCCCTTCTCTATAAAATATTCAAGCTCGTCACGGTAGTGGTCTATTGCCTCTTTATTAAAAACGCCTTTTTGAGGTTCTATTCTGCTCCATTCAAGGCTCATTCTATAAATCTCAACGCCCAATGAAGCCATAAGGTCTATATCTTCCATATAACGATTGTAGTGATCTGCCGCACGCAGACAGTTTGTTCCGTCAACACATTTTCCCGTTTTGGAAAATCTGTACCATGTGTTATTTTTGTCTCCTCCCTCAATCTGTGTTGCAGAAGTTGCAACTCCCATAAGCATTTCTATACGCATACAAAAAATAAACTCCGTTCCTTTCAATCAATATACCTCTTAAAAATATTTCCAATTATATCATTTTGACCGAAATAAATCAAATAATTTATTATAATATCTTACTTTAAAACACGTGCATAAATTCAGCTTTAAAATAAAAAATAAAATTTTTAAAAAATCCGTAACCAAAATGCCTCTCCTGCAATAGTATGTAGTGTAAACAGAAAGGAGGAAAACAACAATGTGTAACTGTTTTGGCAACGACAACTGCTCATGGGTAATTCTTCTCATCATCATCCTCGTGTGCTGCTGCGGCGGCAACGCCGGCAAAGACAACGGCGGCTGCGGTAATTCCTGCGGATGCTGCTAAAAAATAACGGATTAGTTAAATAATCCGGAAATCTAAATGGCGGGCTGTCACCACTGGCAGCCCGCTTTTTCTTTTTTTGCAAGTAAGTCTGTTAAAATATTCACAAAATTTAAAAAAGCTGTTAATTTTTTATCAATTGTTGCTTTTTCTGAATTATTATGTTATTATAATTTCATATTATAAAGTCAGGAAATATTTTTAATATAAAAAATTAACATTAAGGAGGCAAAACAATGGCTAATACTTTTGACAAACCTTTGCTGCTTTTGGACAACAGCAGTATGATGACAGCATTAAACGACGGTGAATACAAATGTGAAAACCTCACCTTTGACGCAGCTCGTGCAATTATCGATATGCACGATGAAAAAGATATTTTACAGTGTTTTACAGATGCAGCTATTGAAACGGTAATATTCGACTATCTCAAAGTTTCCAAAAGAGATTTCACCAAAAAGCGCATAAGAAACATAAGACCGGGTCAGGACGCCATTGTGTTTAAGCTCTACATAACACCATCGGAAACCCAGCCTATTATAAAAACCGAAGAGGGCGCAGAAGCTAAAAAAATCCAAAACATTTATGTATACTGCCAGTATTTGACACGTTTGAAATAATCTCTATAATACAAAATTCAACACCGGACTTCAATAGAAATCCGGTGTCTTTTTATCAATCAATAAAATAAATCCAATTACTTTTTCTTGGAGCAGCCTTTGGGTATTCTCCGTCTACATATCCCAGCACGCAATGACCTATGCCCTCATACTCTCCCTCTATTCCGAGAGATTTAAGTATTTCCAAACCCTCAGGTCTTTCAAATTCTTCCTTTGCTCTGTGAATCCAGCAGCTTCCAACTCCCAGCTCATGAGCGGCAAGCATAAGATTTCCCATTACAAGACTTCCGTCATAAATATGTGTGGGAGCATTTTTATCCGCCAAAACTATAAGAACAACAGGTGCGCCATAGAACGGGTCAATATCTCTGCCCATTATCTCTGCATTAAGCTTTGAAAGTTTGTCACGTACCTCTTTGTTTGTAACAGCAATGATTATAGGTGATTGTCTGTTCATTCCTGTGGCGGCAAATTTACCGGCAACAACAATCTTTTCAATAATATCCTTTGAAATCATGTCAGGTTTGAAACATCTGATACTTCTTCTTGATTTAATACAATCAATTACTGTTTCCATAAAAACACCTCCTTTATAAATTCTGTTAATTTAATTATACTACAACATATTTTCCTGTCAATCCTTATCCACCATTTGAAGTATTAAAATGATTGAAATATATTTTCCTCCATGTTATTATGAAACAAAGATAAAGAAATAAACAAGGTGAATTATATGAATGAAAAACTGGCAGTTTTAAAGGAATATTTTGGACACAGCGAATTTCGTCAGGGGCAAGAAAAAATTGTTGATTGCCTTTTATCCGGCAAAGACGCTTTGTGTATCATGCCCACGGGTGCGGGAAAGTCAATCTGCTATCAGATACCTGCTCTTGTTTTTGACGGCGTCACTTTGGTTATTTCTCCTCTTATATCACTGATGAAAGACCAGGTTACATCACTTGTTCAATCCGGCATTTCTGCCGCATACATAAACAGCTCTTTAAATCAAGCGCAGTATTTCCGTGTCTTGGAAAATGCCGCATTAGGAAAATATAAAATAATATATGTTGCGCCGGAAAGACTTGTGGTTCCGGAGTTTACAGAGCTGTGCGATAAGATAAAAATTTCCATGGTTGCTGTGGACGAAGCCCACTGCGTTTCTCAATGGGGACAGGATTTCAGACCAAGCTATCTAAAGATAGTTGAATTTATAGAATCACTTCCCTGCCGCCCTGTTGTCGGTGCTTTTACCGCAACCGCTACCAAAGAGGTTAAAGAGGATATTTTAAAAATACTAAAGCTAAACAAGCCTCTTGTTGTTACAACAGGTTTTAACAGAAGCAATTTATTTTTCTCAGTAATGAAGCCCAAAAATAAGGACACAACACTTATTGACCTTATAAAAGAGCGCTCAGAAAAATCAGGTATTGTGTATTGCTCAACAAGAAAAGCTGTTGAGGAGGTTTGTGAGCTGATAAATCAAAACAGTTTTTCCGCCACAAGATATCACGCCGGACTTTCAGAAAATGAGAGAAAGGAAAATCAGGAGGATTTTGTTTTTGACCGTAAACAAATTATGGTTGCCACAAACGCCTTTGGAATGGGCATTGACAAATCAAATGTTTCCTATGTAATCCACTACAACATGCCGAAAAATATTGAAAGCTACTATCAGGAAGCCGGACGTGCTGGCCGTGACGGCTCTCAAGCCGACTGTATTTTATTGTACAGTCCTCAAGATGTATTCACCAACCGATTTTTAATAGAGAAATCCGAGGATAACCCCGAGCTTACCGAAGAAGAAAAATACATGGTTCGTGAAAAGGACTTTGAAAGATTAAAACAAATGACCTTCTACTGCACCACAAACGATTGTTTAAGAAAGTTCATCTTAAAATATTTCGGTGACAAAGCAGATAACTACTGCGGAAAATGCTCCAACTGCCTTACCCAATTTGAAACCATTGACATAACAGTTGATACACAAAAAATACTGTCCTGCATAATAAAAACAGGACAGCGTTACGGTAAAAAGATGATATGCTATGTTTTGCGTGGCAGTAAAAACGAAAGACTGCTGAGATTCAAGCTTGACAATCAATCCACCTACGGCATAATGAAGGACTCTTCTGAAAAACGAATAAGAAACATTATAGAGCATTTAGAGCAAATAGGCTTTATATTCTCAGAAGGCGGCGAATATCCGGTTTTAAAGGTCTCTGCCACAAGTTATGGCGTCTTAAAGGGTAAATCACCATTGACAATGAAAATCCCTAAGGAGCAAAAGAAAGAGCCAAAACCGACGGTTAAAGCTGCAGATATCAATGCAGTTATTGACAATGATTTGCTGGACGAACTTAAACAGCTTCGCAGAAAATTGGCTATGGAAAAAAATGTTCCGGCTTATATTATATTTTCCGACGCCACACTTACAGATATGTGTAAAAAACTTCCTATGACATCAGAAGAATTCCTCACAGTGTCCGGAGTAGGAAAAACCAAGCTTGCCCAATACGGCGAAATTTTTCTTGATACAATAAATAATTATCTTATAGAACAATCTTAATCTTTACAGCAGAAAAAACCACAAGCTCCAAAGCCTGTGGTTTTATGTTTATCATCTGGAAAATAATCTGTTATAAATTTTATCACCGTAATTTTTAAAGAAAAGTTTGCTAAAAAGAATACCGAGATAACCGCCCAAAGCATTCAATATAAAGTCGTCAATATCAACTGAGCGGTAATTATAGCCGATTGCAAAGCCGATTATGAACTGCAATGACTCTATCACCAACGGGAAAAGCAAAAGAAACAGGAAAAGCCAGATTTTATTGCTTTTTCTCATTGTCAAATCGAGAACAACACCATAAGGAGCAGCAATAAGAATGTTTCCTGCAATCTGAATAAAAGCTGTAACTGTCAAACCCATCTGCAACGTGGATATAATCGTTTTAAATGGGATAAAGTTATTTGGAACTGAACCAAAAAGCTCTGCGCCCTGATAAGGAATCGGAAAAAGAGTCAGTCCCAAAACAACTATTATGTAAACATAAAATACACTCCAAAAGAGGATTTTAAGCGGTATAGCCTTGAGGAGAAAAGCGATAACACCCCCAAAAACAATACCAATAGCACCAAATAAATACAAATCAACTGCCGACAACATTTTTACGACCTCCTTTTTATTATACACAATATGTACAAATATTTACATATATACTTTAACATCATAAACTCATAATTTCAACTATTTTTTACAATATATTTTTATTTGTATAAAAAAATCAGCCGTGGTAAAAAATTAACCATGGCTGTAAGATTAAAATTTAAAAATCAGGTTTCAGAAATAAATAAAACAAAGTCAACTGAGGATGAGCCATTCCAAAGACTAAGAAAAATGTATCTCAATACTTGTGTGGGTGTTAAATTCTAATATAAACCTTTACATGTCAAAAATTAAAAATAAGAGCAAGCCCAACCGAGAGCGAGCCATTCTAAAGACTAAACAGAAGGTTTCGCCCGCCTTGAAACGACGTTGATTTCTCAGTCAAACCTTTGCAAGGCGGAAATAAAAAAAGCAGTCTCGTTTGAAACTGCTTCTTTTGGCTCCCCCTGTCGGGCTCGAACCAACGACCCTGCGGTTAACAGCCGCATGCTCTACCGACTGAGCTAAGGAGGAATATATAAATTACACCCGATTTCTCGGATGTAATCTCTTCGTGTTGGCATCTCCCTATTTTCCCAGGCCGTCTCCAGCCAAGTATCTTCGGCACCACTGAGCTTAACTTCCGTGTTCGGTATGGGAACGGGTGGACCCTCAGCGTCATCAACACCAACTTTGGTGACTCGTGGGGGAATCGAACCCCCGTTACCGGCGTGAGAGGCCGGTGTCTTAACCGCTTGACCAACGAGCCATTTCTCGAGGCTAACGGTCTTTCTTTAGCTCATTAGCCCCTATTTATACTGGTGCACCATCAGGGGCTCGAACCCGGGACACCCTGATTAAGAGTCAGGTGCTCTACCAACTGAGCTAATGGTGCATCTTTCAGAGTTAACACCCTGAAAACTGAATA
>NZ_NFKS01000012.1 GCF_002160515.1 Anaeromassilibacillus sp. An172
CTCTATCTAATAACTACAATTATACAACATTATGTTGAATAATTATACAGTTGATTTTGGGAGATAGGCTCCCTTATCAACCTAAATTTATTATACAAGGAGAATAAAAATGAAATTAAAAGACGGATTTATAGCATACAATACAGGAGATGAAAATCTGCTGGTAGCTACAGGCGAAGCAGGAAAAAGCTTCAACGGAATAGTGAGAAACAATGAAACAGCCGCATTTATTGCCGAGCTTTTGAAAAACGAAATTACAGAGGACGAAATTGTAAATAAAATCCTTGAAGAATACGACGTTGACGAAAAGACCGCAAGAAAAGACGTTAAAAAGCTTTTAGATACATTTAAAAGAGAAGGATTTCTGGAATGAGCGAGTATTCAACCATAGAAGCGGAAATCGAGAAGCACGGCACCGGAATTTTCACCAATGTGGGCGACAGTATGATGCCCCTGCTCAGACAAAGGCGTGATATAATCCACATATCTAAGGTTGAGGGCAGATTGAAAAAATACGATGTTCCCCTTTACAAGCGTGACAACGGACAATATGTTCTTCACAGAATTTTAAAGGTCAGGGAAAACGATTATGTGATATGCGGCGACAACCGCACAGGAATGGAAGAGGGAATAACCGACAGACACATAATCGGAGTTATGACAGGGGTAAGCCGTGACGGAAAATTCCTTTCTGTAAACGATAAAAAATATAAGCTGTACGTTATGCTTTGGGGCGGAAGAAAATCCTACAGAATTTTTCTTTTACGTGTGAAAAGCGTAATGAAAAGACTTATTAAAGGAAAGGGTCGGTGAGTGTGAAGCTTAGAAAAGAAAGCGACCGGAAAACCCTTTTGTGGATTTACGGAAAAACAAAAAAACGACTGTGGTATATAGCAGTCCTTGCTGTTGCCAATATTGTCATTGCCGCCCTTGCAACCGTGTTTGCCTTGCAGTGCAGAAGCGTAATAGACAGTGCAGTTGCAGGAAATTTTCAGGGACTTGTGTATTCGGGAATAATATTAGGTGTGATTTCCCTTGTGCAGTATTCGTTGAAAATCTTAATCGACAGTGTGTACGAGGTGGTTTCCGCCAGAGTTTCAATGGATTTAAGGCAGGACATAATAGGAAATCTTATGAAAAAGGATTTCAGCCAGACCTCAAAATATCACAGCGGAGAGATGCTCAACAGGATATTTTCAGATGTGACGGTTGTAACCGACGGAGTGGTGGGAATACTTCCCTCACTTTTAAATATGGTTACACGCCTTGTGTGCGCCGCCGCAGTTTTAATAATACTTGACGTGACCTTTGCCCTTGTGTTTCTTGTTTCGGGAATACTGCTTTTCATTGTAACAAGGATGTTTCGTGGAAAGCTCAAAAGCCTCCACAAGGAAGTCCAGCAGAAAGAGGGCAAAATGCGCTCCTATATGCAGGAAACCGTTGAAAACATACTTTTGATAAAGCTTTTCGGAGTGAGAAAAAAGTCGGAGAAAAGGACAGCGGAATTACAGCAGGAGCATTTCAAAGCCAGAATGAAACGCCGTTCCTTTACAATAGGAGCCAATGCGGGAATAGGACTGGTTTTCAGAATAGGCTATCTTTACGCCCTTATAAGGGGAGCCTTTGCAATAATGGACAGAACCATGAGCTACGGAACTTTAAGCGCAATTTTACAGCTTGTAGGACAGCTTCAGGCGCCCTTTGCAAACCTTTCGGGATTTCTCCCCAGGATGTATTCCGCAATAGCCAGCGCAGAAAGAATAATTGAAATAGAAAATCTTCCCGAGGAAAAAGAGCCGGAGAAAAAGCTTTCATACAAGGATTTTGACAGACTTGAAATAAAGAATCTGTCCTTTTCCTATGGTGAAAACCACGTGCTAAACAATGTTTCCTTTACCTTAAATAAAAAGGATTTTCTTTCTCTTACAGGAATTTCAGGTGGAGGAAAAACTACGCTGTTTAACCTGATTATGGGAGCATACAAAACCCACAAAGACGAAATAATATTTTACGATACAAAGGGAAACAGCTACACTCCCACAGAGGCGAGGGGAATTATCGGCTATGTGCCCCAGGGAAACAGCCTGTTTTCCGGTACGGTTTTTGAAAACATAGGCTTTATGAAAGAAAATTCCACAATGGAAGAGATTGAAAATGCCGCAAAAATCGCCTGCGCCCACGAGTTTATAAAGGATTTCCCAATGGGTTACGATACAATGCTGGGAGAAAACGGATTCGGAATTTCCCAGGGACAGGCCCAAAGAATTGCGGTTGCACGTGCGGTTTTAAGCGGAACAGGAGTTTTGCTTTTTGATGAAGCCACCTCGGCGCTGGATGAAATGACCCAGGTTAGAATGCTTGAAAATCTTTCAAAGCTTCGTGATAAAACCGTTATTATAGTAACCCACAGAAAGGCGGCTCTTGCAATCTGCAACCGTCATCTTAATATGGAGAACGGAGAAATATATGAGAAAGAGTCTTAATGAAAACGAAAAATATTTGATTTCCCTTTTAAAGTCTGTGCTTCACGGCTTGCCGGTTGAAGAAACGCCGGAAAACGTGAATATGGAAACGGTTTTCAGAATAGCTCATTTCCACAGTGTGGCGAATATGGCTTATTATGCCGTTAAAAATATGAAAAACCTCTCTCCGGAGCTTTTGAAAAAGTGGAAAGAGGAATACGACAAGGCACAGCTTAAAGACGTGGTACAAAGGATAGAGCTTAATCTCATAAGCAAGACCTTTGAGCAGGAGGGAATAGACCACCTGCCGGTTAAAGGATTTGTGTTAAAGGAGCTGTACCCAAAAAGCGATATGCGAGCTATGAGCGACCTTGATATTTTGATACCGCCGGACAAAGCCCAAAATGCCAGAGACGCAATGGTGAAAATAGGCTACACAGTGGAGCATTACGACGGGGGAGTGCAGGACGTTTATTTCAAGCCCCCTGTTATGAATGTGGAGATACACAATAACCTTTTTATGGAAGCTATGAAGAACTCCGTTGACTATTATAAGGAGTTTGCAAAAAAGCTTTTTTCAGAAAAAAGCAAAACCCGCCGAAGACATATAAGCGACGAGGAGGCATATGCCTATGTTATAGCCCACACCTCAAAACACTATAGGGGCGGCGGCACAGGAATACGCTCGGTCCTTGACGTTTATGTTCTGTGCGAGAAAAAGCCTGAGCTTGTTTCCTCTGAAAGATTTTTGAATATCCTTAAAGAACAAAAGCTGGATGAATTTTTCAAACACATTTCAAACCTTTCAAAGGTTTGGTTCGGCGATATGGAGTCAACGCCCCTTTATGATGAAATGGGAGCTTATGTAATGATAAGCGGAACATACGGAACAAGAACAGGGGAGATACTCAATAGAGTTTCGGAAGACTATAAAGGAAGCCTTGCTAAGAGTAAGGTTTCAAATGTAATGAAAAGATGTTTTCCGCCCCTTTATATAATGAAAACCCAGTATAGATGGCTTAAAAAATATCCTTGGCTACTGCCAGTGTCCTACCCCATGAGATTCGGCGCAGTCCTTGTTCATAGAAGAAAGAACCTTGACGTGTTTTCAAACACAGCCAATGTCAGCGAGGAAGAAGCCAAACAAATAAATACCCTCCATAAAAACACAGGAATTTTCACAGATTAAAAAGGTAAAAAAATAACACCATGCAGTATTATAAAAAATCTGCATGGTGTTTAGTTTTGTCAGTTATCAGTCAGCAGGGATAAATGGAAGTTCGTAGTCGCCGTCGCCGCCCTGAGAGTTATTTCCGGAATCACCGTCGCCGTTGTTGCCGCCGTCCGGATTGTCCGGAATAATCTCACTGGTGTTGTCTTCGTTTGAATCACCGTTGTCGCCGCTTCCGTTGTTACCGGAATTATCGGAAGAGTTTGAACCGCCGGAATTATTGTTGTTTCCGGAATTACCGTTGCTTCCTGAATTTTGAGAATTGTCGGAGCCGCCGTTGTTTGAGTCAGAACCGTTGCCTTGGTCGGAACCAGAACCCGAGCCGGAACCGCCGTTGTTTGAAGACGAGCTTCCGTCGCCGGAATTTGAGTTTGAACCGTTATCACCCTGATTTTCCATTATGTCTTCGTCAAGGAGAATTTCCATGGTAGCGTCCCTTGTTTCCTCCTGATTTTCAGAACCGTTTTCACTGCTCTGAGATGTAGAAGAAGGGTCAGCGTCACCGTTACCGGCCTTAGGCATAGCGAAAATTACAATAGCAACTACGGCAATTATAATAACCAAAGCCGAACATATTAAAACTATGTTCTTATTCTTTTTTAACAATTAAGTCACTCCTTAGTTGATTTTAAGATTATGAATTTTGAGAAGGAAAGTAATCAGCAGCAGCCTCACTGTAGTGATAGAGAGCCTGTGCAAGCTTGTAATCAGTAGTATCCTGTCCATATTTTACAAGTACCTGACGGATGTAGCAATATGGAGAATAAATTTTGATATTTGAAGCTGGGGTATATGTATTATCTGTCATATTTCCAAAAGTTACTTGGAATTCAGCCGATGATAATTTGGATATTGGAATTTGTGATGTAAGTGCAAATGCATAGTTGTTTGATTTATCAATACTAACAGGTGTACTGGAATAAGAATCTGCATCTCCTGCCAAATATTCACCTTCGGATTGTATTTTGTATCCCATATAAACATTTTCAAGAGTTGTTGTTTGAGGGTCGATAGCTTTTACATAGAATACACCAGCTATTGTTTGTAAGTGCTGGAATGAAGTTGCATAATGCTTTAATGTGTAATTTGGATTTTCTGTATCCTGATAAGACATTTTATATGTTGACAGATTCTCGGCAGTGACAGAAAGATCATTCATTTTAATGCTTGGCTCGTATTTGTTGTAATCTCCAAAATATTCATTTGCATAATATCCATATGTAGACATTGTCTGAGAAAGAGCTTTTAATTCATTCGATTTAGTTATATCGTTTGTTAAAACAGATGTAGGATCTGAATATATAGTATTAAGGTATTTATTAACGTTATAAGCTTTTGAAATCACTGTATCATCGATAGTATCACTATATTTTAGTGTAGTAACAACATCAATATTCATTTGGTCTGAATCAACTGGTACAGTAGCGACATAACGTGTATATCCATCTGTAACACCATCTTGATTAGACGCTTCTGTTAATTTTGCAGTTCCGCTTATCTTATCTTTCTGATAAGATATCTGAGTAGCTTTATTTGTTATATTTGTTTTAATATCAAAGTAGAAATTCAATCCAATAGTTCCGTCAAGTGTTACACTGTATCCGGCAACTTTAGCTGCTACATCATAACATTTAGTGCAAATACCGTTTTTATAAGTATGTCCATCAGAGCAAGATTCAGGTTTTTCATTTGTATATCCGTTGCCCTCTGTGGTTGGATATACTGTTGTGTCATCAGTAGCACCGATTGTAGGTAAAGTATTGCTATCGCTAATTGTCTGTCCCCAAACAGGGTTTGCAGCTGTATTGCCGTTGAGCTTATATGTTACTTCTCCGCTTTTAAGTTGATCATTTGTAACAGAAGTAGCTCCATTATTCTCTCCAGCAACTGTAGATAAATAATAGCTGTTTGTAACTGTTCCAGCATTGGAGTCTGTACCGTTAGTTCCAACAACCTCTCCGGAAGCATTTGTATTAAGGCAGTTGCTTATTGTAGCTGTAGAACCTGTATCTTTGTTTGTAAAGAGGTTACCTGCAATACCGCCGGCATAATTTGCAGCATCTTCATTAGTGTTAGAAACAATACCGCCGTTAAGACAGTTGTTGATAGTACCGTCATTATTGCCTACAATACCGCCTGTGTAGCCGTATGTTTCATTATTTGTAATAGTAGCATTAGCTGTGTTTTCACATTTTTTAACTGTACCGTTGTAGTTAAAAGCAACGATACCGCCGGCAGATGCTTCGTGATTTGTAACATCAGAAGAACTATTATTGGGTACAGTAACAGTAATTGCACCAGTGTTCTTACAGCTGTCAATTGTGCCGTTCTGCATAACGCCTGCAATACCGCCGGCATATGAGTTTGCACCTGTAGCACTTATTTCTGCGCTGTTTGTGCAGTTTGTGATTGTACCTCTGTTAAGTCCTGCAACACCGCCTACGAAGGCTAACTCTGTGTTGGTGCTTATAGTACCAACAATCTTAACATTTTTAATTGTACCTTCGTTTATACCAAAAAGACCTACATAATCTCCGTCGGTAATACTTCCGTTAAAAGTAATTGTCTTATTGTTTCCGTCAAATACACCGGTAAATTTATGGTCTGCATTTCCGATTGGTGTCCAATCAGATATTGCTCCTACGTTAAAACTATCTGAGAGTTTTGCACAAGCATTAGTGGTGCCGCTATTTACCAAAGAAGCAAATGTATTTAAATCTGTAACATCATCAATAATATATGGATCATTTGCTGTACCATTACCACCTCCGTAATTTCCACCAGCCGCACTTACAGTGAAATTAAAAGAAATAAGTGTGGCAAGCAGAGAAAAGGTTAACACAAAGGCAAGAGCTTTATGTAAAAGCTTATTTTTACTTTTTAACATAATTTTTCTCCTTTACTTTTTTATACATACTTGATTTATTTTAGTTGAATGGGTCTGGTTCGGTGTATGTAACTACATCATCTTCAACCACAGAACCGTTATTATCAACCGAAGAAGTTGTAATAATATCAGCGTTAAATCTCACAACCTCGGTTTCTGGGGAAAGATACGTTCTTTTCTCGTTTTTCTTCATAAAAAAATCCTCCTTAAATTCTCGTCAAAAAAATTGCAATAATTTCCGAGTATTAAGAAGGTTGTTGTATACCTATATTATACTGTATTATCAAAAAAAATCAAGGGATTTTTTATTTTTTTCAAATATATTCAGAAAAGTTAAATAATGGCAAACAACAGATTATTTTGTTGCAGTGGTTTAAAATATTTTTTATCTGACATACAGGTACAAATTGTTTTATTTTGGAATATTTTGGCTTTAAAAGTAAGAAAAATGTCGGAGAAAAATCAAAATATTCTTGAATTTTCCATAACGCTGTGATAAAATATATATTAAAGAACTTCATCTTCTTTTATAACAATAGTGCAATATGCAGCATGTATGTGTTTTTAAGCTGAGATAAGGTAAAATTAAACAGGTTTTAAGGGATAATTTCCGGGGGTTATAGGTTGGTTGTTGTAAAAAATATCCTTAAAACAGGTTTTTTTGTTGTGTCCGAATGTCGGAATAAGAAACAGTTATTATAAATGTTACATATTAAGATATATAACTGGATATGAAGTGCTTGTGCTTAAAATAAAACAAATAAACAGTTAGTAAAATATTTATGGAGCTTTGTGTATGAAAAATAGGCTTCATAAGCAAAAATAAAAGTAAGGAGTAAAAAGCATGAAAAAATGGCGAAATAAAATATTATCGGCAGTGCTTGTCCTGTCTTTATTGCTGACCTCATCATCTTTCGCTTTTGCCGTGGGTGAGGAAGGTACAACAGAAGAACCTGTTCAAGAAGTAAAAATCACCCGTGATGAAATAGCAAATTTGACCCCATCGTCAGAACATGACCCTGATGAAATAGGACGTGCGTTTGATGGAAATAAGGATACTTTTTGGCATACAAAATGGAATACTACTGGTGATGGATATGATAGTTTTATCGAAGGAACGAAGAAAAAAAGAGCTGTAGTTGTTAAATTTAAAGATTTTCAATGGATAAGTAAGCTAAGCTATCTCCCTAAATCGGGAACAAGTGGGGGAGAAGAAAACGGAAAGTTTAAAATTTGTGAAATATATATAAAAGATTTAGATGGTACTTGGAGTGATACACCATATGCAAAATCTGAAACATGGGCAAATGATGCAAATTGGAAAACTTTAAGTTTTGAACCTGTTTTTGTAGACAGTATTTTAATATATGCATCCGAAACTTATGGAGCGGGTACAAGTAATACTAATGCATATGCTTGTGCTAAAGAAATTGAGCTTTACAAGGACATGAGTAAGTATCCTACTATCACAGAACAACCTAAATCTGCGGTTTATGCGCCTGATGCGACAGTAAATGCATTAACTGTTTCTGCAAATTCTTCTGCAAGTGGTGATAATGTATCATATCAATGGTATGAAAGTAATACAGACGACTATAACGGAACTGTAATTGGAAATGCTACAAGTGATACGTATACACCAACTTTAACTTCTGATCAAACAACATATTACTATGTAAAAGTTACCGATAATTCTACAGGTGCAAATGTATACAGTGATATAGCCGTTGTTTCAATGCATAACAATAGTGATAATGACATTGCGCTTGTTAATGGTAAATATTATAATACGTTGACAAATGCTATAAATGCCGTACCGGCTGGCGGTACAGTTTGGATTGTTGGTAATATTGATTTAACATCTAATATTAATATAAATAAGGATATAAACATAAAGAGTGTTGATAATTTGATTAGAGCAACACAGCCGTTTACCATAAAAAGAACCGCTGGTAATAACAATGAAATGTTCACGGTTGAAACAACCGGTAATCTTACACTTGATAACATAATAATTGATGGCGGTGCTGAGTGGGGAAATTCTACTCCGGCAGAAGGGGCAACAAATAGCAGCGAACGAAATGGTAGCTCAATAGTGCGTGTAAATGGAGATGGACAGCTTACAATTGGTTCAAACGCTATACTTCAAAATAATGAAAGTGTTTCCAGTGGCGGCGGTGCAATAATAGCAGATTCAGGATCAGGAATTTTAAATATTTATGGTAAAATTTTAAATAATAAAACTATCAATAATACATACTGCAACGGCGGAGGCATTGTAACTAATGGTAAGCTTTCCATATATGAAGGTGCTCTTATTAAAGGAAACTTTGCAGCTTTAGGTGGTACTGATGCCGGTGTTGGCGGAGGAATTCAGTTGTATGGTAATGGTTATTTGAGTATATATGGTGGAACTATAGAAAACAACAAAGCTGGAAGAAATAGTGACAACATTAGTTTTTCCAATAATAATCAAATGATCCTTAGCGGAAACTTTAATATTGAAAATATTGATTTTAATAATGTTAATAATCCGATAAAGATTGTAGGCGATGTAGCTGAAAATAGCAGCATTACAATTATATGTAATAGTATCACTGACGGAACAAAAGTTGCAGCAATAGATGAGGGCGTAGATACTACTAATATTGTAAAGGCTATAAAAGTGGATGGTAAAACTACATATCGTTTCGGAAATGATGTTAAAGTTGGACAGGCAGCTGCATTTACAGACGGCGGACTTGATGAAACAAAGACTGTTATGCTAAATCCGAACGGAAACACAAGCACAACACTTACAGTTGAAACAACAGGTACGGATGTCACATATGAGTGGTATTCATGTGATGCGGATGGTAACAATGCTCAGTTATTAGAAGCACAGACAACTAATATGTTAACTCTTGATAATCTTGAGAAAGGCTCTTTATATTACTACTGTGTAATTGACAATGGTGATGAGAGTACAGCTGGACCTAAAACTTCAACAACCTGCGAAGTAAAGGTTACTGACTTCTATCCATGCTCAAAGGCTATTGAAAAGTTTAAAAGTATTTGATTATTAATATAAATCTATAGTTTATTAGGAACCGGGAGATCTTCTCTCGGTTTCTTCTTTGTGCAATGTCACAAAATAATTCTGTTAAATTAAGGGAAAATTTTAAAAAGAGAAAACGGTAATTTTTGTGACTGATTTACCAATAAAATTCAAATTTGGTGATTTTTTTAAAGGTTTCTACAATAACGTAAAAAACAAGTAAATAGATATAAAAAATGGATATATTTATCATTTAATTGTACTTGCAATAAAAAATCTGTTATGATATACTCTATCAGAAAAGAGCGAAAAGGTATTTTATTTGCCTTATGACGATATTCTTTTCAACAGCGGTTTTTACGCTATTGTTAGTATATTTGTTAACCTGAAAGGCTGTTTTATTTCGAATACGGAAATTACTTTTGCTTTGAGATTTTTCTGAGTAAATGGGTTGTTGTATATTTTAATCTCGCAGTGATTGTGGTTTCCTTTTTATTGGGAATAAATACCTATTATTCTTGTAGGAAAATAGGAAAAGCTTGGCAGGCAGGTTTTATGCGGTGTACCGCAACACTGTAAATAAAAGGAAATGGAGTAAAAAATTGAGCAACTGGAAAAAGAAAGTTTTATCCGGAATTCTGGCGGTAACAATGCTTTCAACATCAATTCCGGCATTTTCCGTGTCAGCAGAAGAAGCCTCTGAAACTGTGACAACCGAAACATCTCAAGAGCAGTCAACACAGTCCCAGACTCAGGAGACGACTGCAGAAGAGACAACTCAGGCGGCTTCCGAAGAGGAAAATTCTCTTGAATCGTCTCAGATAGATGAATACTCCGCTGAAGAAACTACTGAGGTTGAAGAAGCTGTAGAAATAATCAGCGGCAAAATCGACAGTAACCGAATTCAAGTTACAGGAGCTTCTTCAGAAGCAAACGGAAGCTCCGGTCAGGCTATAGGTTATGGCGGAGAAAAAGAAAACGTACTTGACGGCGATTTAAACACAATGTGGCATACTGCGTGGAATATAAATGACCAGGAAAAGTATATTACATTTGAGTTTAACGACGTTGTTAAGCTTACAAAAATTAAGTATATCCGCCGTGCCTATGATGAGGACAACGGAACATTCCTTAACTATACAGTTTACACTAAAAACACTGAAGAAGGGGAATGGAAAGCTTCAGCGACAGGCTCTTGGACCTGGTCAAATCCGAACAGAGAGCAGATTATTGAGTTTATAACTCCTGTTGAAGCTAAATATGTTAAGCTTGTTGCCAACAAAACTGTAAAGGACAATAACTTTGCATCAGCTTCTGAAATAGAGTTTTACGAGAATATAGCTACAAGACCTGAAATCACTTCACAGCCTAAGGGTGGTTACAGTGACAGTAACATTACTCTCAGTGTTACGGCAACTTCTGACGGCGCTGAATTAAATTATCAGTGGTACGAAAATAATGAAAATTCACTTTTCGGAGCTACTGAAATTGCCGAAGCAACATCAAGCAGTTATGTTGTTAACCTTGAACATGGTCAGAAGAAGTACTATTTTGTAAAGGTTACAAACACTAAAACAGGTATAAGCATTATAAGTGATATAGTTATGGCAGGTCACGGAACAGCTGCTGCAATGGTTAACGGTACAGCTTACGATGACTTGGATTCTGCCATTAAAGCGGCTGCAGTAGGCAGTGTTGTATATGTTTTGAGAGATCAGGAGATTTCATCAACAATACTTATTAGCAAAAATATTACCATTGAAGCCGAAGCAGGAACAACAGTTGTTCTCAAAAGAAGCCAGAACTTTACCGGGGACTTTATGTTTAAGGTTCAAAGCGGAGCAAATTTCAATGTTTCCAGAACAGCCAGCGGTAAGGTTATTATTGATGGTGGAAACATAGCTTCTGCATACGGTGCTGTAAAAGTAGAAAACGGTAGATTTTATCTGAACAGCAATGGTGTTATCAGAAATAATAACTCGAAAAATAGCGGTGCTGCTGTTTATACAAGTGCCGGAGGCAACTCACAGATACACATTTATGGTACCATAAAAGGAAACCATACCGATGTGGACGGCGGTGCTATATGCAGCAACGGTTTTACTTATGTATATGCAAGCTCTGAAATTTCCGACAATAGCGCAGGCAGAAATGGCGGCGGTATCTATAACTACGGCGGCGGTGTCGCATCCATAAGCGGAGGTAATCACTCTGGAAATACAGCTGTAGGAAACGGCGGATTTTTCTGGGCAGACGGTAAAACCACCATAAGCGGTGGTACAATCACCGGCAACAGCGCAGCTAACGGTGGTGGTATTTATGGAGAAAATAGTCCTAATACTGTTGCCAGAATTTTGGAATTAACAGGCGGTACAATTACCGGAAATACTGCAACAACTTCCGGAAACGATATATACACAAGCACAAACCACGTAAGCTTTAGAGGTAACATAACAGTAGGAGATATATATATTCCAAATGGAAAATCTCTCATAGTAAACGGAGCTATTACAGGTTCAGTTGGTTTTAGCTATGGCGGAGAGCCTGCAACTGATGGAACAACCGTGTTCACAGGTTCAGGATACACAATTAAGGCAACTGATGCAGAAAAGATAAAGTCTGTTGATGAAAGAATGGTATCTGAGTTTGTAAATTCAAAGGTTGTTGTAAAGTACGCACCTGTAAAAATCAACACTCAGCCCCAGTCAATAGAGAAAGTAAGCATGAATGAACCGGCATCCTTGTCAATTGAAGCTGAATCTTTGACAGGAACTGAGGTTCATTATCAGTGGTATAGATGCGACGACGCAGAGGGAAGTAACCCAACAGCGATTGAGGGCGCAACAGAGAAACAATACAATCCTGATACAAATGTTGAGGGTACTTTCTATTATTACTGCGAAGTTTCTGCCGATAAGGCTCAGAATTCAATTTCTGACATTGTTGCTGTTAGAGTTGTAGACGACAGCTTGTCAGAAATTCCTATGATAGTTTCACAGCCACAGGGCGGAACCTATGATATCAGACAGCAGGCTGCTCTTTCCGTTGAAGCAAAGGTTACAGATAATGGAACACTTTCATATCAGTGGTATGTTGTTAACGACGGTGAGTCCGAAGGCAAATTGCTTGAAGGAAAGAATACTGCGATAATCTCAGTTGACAATGAGGTTTCAGGTACATATTACTACTACTGCGTTGTTACAAATAAAAACGGCGATAAAGAAGCACGTTCAATTGAGTCAGACAGAGCAGAAATAGTTGTTACAGACGCTGTTGCTGCTTTTGACGGTGTTAAGTATTCAAACTTCTCAGAGGCGATAACTGCTTTGAAGGCAGCAAGTTATGACGGAACTCTGGAAATCTACAAGGATGTAACACTTACAGAAACAATAAATGTTAACAGCGGTGTTAATCTCACTGTTACAGCAACTCCGGTTGACGGCGTTGTTCCAAGAATTGTTTTGGCAAATAATTTCGGAAATGAAGCGTTTATTGTAAACGGCGGTACTCTTACAATAGACAGCGTTGCTATCGACGGCGGTGCAGTTTGGGTTGAAAACGGTATGTATTATGAAACATATCTCGGAAGAGGTTCAAGAAATACCGGAAGAAGCTCAGGTAAGCCTCTTATCAATATAACCGGCGGCGGTACTGTAACATTAAACGGAAGCGCATCTCTCCAGAATAACGTTGCAAACGGTATAAGCGGCGGTGCTGTTGTAATGACTAACGGCACATTTAATATGAATGACAACAGCCGGATTATTAATAACTATGCAAGCTCCCACGGCGGTGCATTGTATTCATCATCTTCAAACAGTAGAATCAATATCACCGGAAACAGTGTAGTAAGCGGAAATCAGGGGGGTTCATCAACCGGCGGTATCTGCGCAGATACAGGAACAATCCTTAATATCAGCGGCGGTGTTATTGAGAAAAACTTCACCGGAGGACGTGCCGGCGGTATGTTCACAAACGGTACATTCAATATGACCGGAGGAGAAATCAGAAATAACTATTCCGGAACAAACGGCGGCGGTATGATTGTAAACGGAGGAACAACTAAAATTTCCGGCGGTTCTATCAGCGGTAATACATCCGGATCATTTGGCGGCGGTATTTCTTCACTTGTCGGAACTGTTACAATTTCTGATAATGCCGTTATTTCAAACAACTATGCCGGAACAAACGGCGGTGGTATTGCCGCTACAGGCGGAAATCTTGTTGTAAACGGCGGAAGATTTTCAGGTAACAGTGCTGTAGGAAACGGCGGTGCTATCTACAGAAGCACAGATAACGGCACAGGCAGAATAGACGCAGACTTTACAAAGATAACTTTTGAAAACAATAAGAGTGTAGTTACAGGAGAAAATGGCGGAACTTTAAGTAATGTTTATGTTACAAGAAGCACCAACCTGGGAAATATCATTGCTAATGCAACAAATGATGAAGCATTTTACAACGCAATTTATTTTGAGCATACATTTGTTGTAACTTTGCATACAGGAATTGACGGTGAAACAATAGCCAAAAGCGTTCGTTTTATGGGACAGTACGATTTACCGGAACTCCAAAGAAACGGATACAAGTTCCTCGGTTGGTTTGACGCTGCTGAAGGCGGAAATAAGGTTGAGGACGGTTCCTGTGTTATAACAAAGTCAAACCATAATCTTTATGCACATTGGGAAAGAACAGCAACAGATACAATTACAATTACACAGCAGCCAACAGGCGGAGTAATGTATAAAGAAGATGAAAATGTTCTTTCAGTAACAGCTGAAATAGCTTCTGATAATGATGGTATTATTATTGATGAAATTCTTAATTATCAGTGGTATGAAATAAACAGCTCTACAAATAAGGCTGAAAAGATTGAGGGTGCAACTTCATCATCAATCACATTGAATACAAATGACAGAGAACTTGGCATTTACAACTTCTTCTGTATTGTAAGCGGCGGTAATGCAGCTGATGTAAAATCAGAAACTGCAAGAGTTGAATTGATTTCTAAGGATGTTGCCGCTACACCTACATTTAACACACAACCAAACAATGTTGACTGCTTTGTAGGTGATGACGCAGTATTTACTGCAAATGCAACAACAGTTGACTTGGGTACAGTTACTTATCAGTGGTACAGAAGTACAGATAATGTTGTAAACCCTGAAACCGATGAAGCTATTGCAGGAGCAACAGAAGCGAGCTACTGCGAAAATACTTCAAAGGCAGGAACATACTATTATTATGTAATTGCTACAAATACAATTACCGATACAAAGGGCGAGATAGTTACATCAAATGCAGTAAGTAATGTTGCAAAGCTTGTTTGCCATAATAGAATAACTGTTTCAACAGTTGGTTCCAATGATGTTGTTATGACACCTGCATATTGGGATAAATACGCAGTTGGTTATAAAACAACTAGTAGCGCAGACGGTTATATCGGAAATGTAGCAAGCTGCTATGGAAGCTATGGAAATAATACAGTTGAAAAAGCTTTTGACGGAAACTGGAATACTTTCTGGGAAACAAACAGAGGCGGAGTTAACAACTACCTTGAATTTACTTTTGTTGATTCCGTAAAAGTAGACAGAATACTTTATGCAACACGTCAGGACGGCTACAAGGGCAGAGGATATCCTACAACCCTTACAATTTATATGGCTGAGGACGAACAGAACTATGTTGAAGTAGGTGTTGCAAAATCCTCAGAAAATTCAGGTTATGTTATGTTTACATTACCTGAAACAATTGAATTCAAAGGCAAAATGAGATTTGAATTCACATCATCTACATTCGGTAACTGGGCAAGTGCATCTGAACTTATTCTTTTGAGAGATGAGAGCACTGTTCTCGACGGAAGAGCTACTATTTCAGGTAATGCTGTTCCGGGACAGGAACTCAGTGTGAATGTGTATGATTCAAATGCCGAAGAATTTACATATCAGTGGCAGTACAGCGAAGACGGTACAACATTTGCAAATATCGAAGGCGCAACAGAAAGTACTTATACAATAAAAGATAATGATAAAGACGGTTACCTGAGAGTTGTTTTGAGAGATAAATCAAAAACATATTCAGGAACAATCATATCAAGCTCATATAAGGGACTGTTTGAAGCTCACCTGGACGGACAGGGCGTAATAGGCACTACCCTTACAGCTAAGACAAACTATACTGCGGAAAATGCTTCATTTAAGTATGTATGGCAGAGAAAAAGCGCAGAAGGCGATTATGTCAACATAGAATTCCAGGATTACTCATCCACATACAATATAAGTGTATTTGATATCAACAGCTACATAAGAGTTGGTATTAAATATGATGATTCATCAAATGCAAAAAATGATGTGACTGACTTAAGCGGTTATGTATTCTCAGAGCCTGTTTTTGTTGATGTTCAGGCTATCATGACAGGTGTTCCACAGGTAGGCAGTGTTCTGACAGCATCCCTCAGCGGATATAAAGAGTCTGTACACTATCAGTGGCAGGTAGGCGATACCGAAGATGGAGAATTCACAGATATCGACGGAGCTACTTATTCAGAGTTTACAATAACAGAAGAATACCTCAATAAATATATAAGAGTAGCTATCACTGTAACAGAGTCATCAAGAGAATTGGTTTCAGTTGCATGGCAGGTAGCAGAAGCAGGAACCTATCCTGAAGCAAGTGGTGATCATATCTATGTTACAGATATGCCGAAAGCTAACTTGATAACTTCAAGCGTAGGCTACGGCGGTTCAGTAAAATATGATACAAATATATCTGGTGGCACTATTTCTCTTAAGGTTGACGGAGAGAGAAAGTACTTCATGAAGGGACTTGGCGCACACGCAGCTGCCAATATGGTTTATGATGTATCTGATTATGTAAAGTATTACCATTACAACAGATTTATCGCATACCTTGGTTTGGACTTTTCACAGGGTTCTAACGGCGACGGTGTTATTTTCAAAATATACACAGCCGAAACATATGACGGCAATAATACAGTTTGGAAGAATGTAAAGACCACAGGAGTGCTCAAGGGTACATCTGAGGCTGTATATGTTGACCTGGATTTGACAGGAGTAAACTATATCAAAATTGAAATAGGAGCTAACTGGAATAATGCTTCCGACCATTCAGTTGTAGCTGATGCAATGCTTGCAACAGTTGACTATGAGCCGATTGATACAAGCGAGTTTATAAACAGAGTAGAGTACTACGATGAAAAGCTGAAGGCTTATGAAGCAGAGCATCCTGGAACATCCTATACAGAGCTTTTGAAGGACGAAGAATATGAACTTCTTCTTCTCCAGAGAACTTTCGTAAGCAATGCTACATACGCAGTATTGAGCTCATTCCTTTATAATGAGGAAAACATCGAAACACTTCAGTGGTTCATGAATGATATTGAGGCATTGCGCCTTTATATCGGCGGAGGTAAGCCGGACGGTTCATATACCAGATCACTTAATGTTTTGAAGAATTTGTATACAAAACATAAGGCGGATTTGGCAGACCCTGTAAACGGTTCTCTCTATAAAAAGATGATGATTACATTGTCTTTGACACATTCTGCCGACGTTTATTTCTGGCAGGATAGTTCACAGAAATCAGACCCAGTAAGAAGATACGAAATTTATAAGAAACTCTATGATAACGAGCTGCTTATAACAGACGTATTTAAAAACCTTGAAGTAGAAGAGATGCGCTGGGTTATGAACAACATAATCAGTGATGACCAGATTGAATGGCTTAACTATTATGTAAGATATCATACCAATATAGGTAATAAACAGATAAATAAAAACAACTATACACCTGGTCCTTATTACTTCATAACATATACAATGGGCTTTAACTATAATCAGCCGAGATTCTACTCTGCTGAAAACCAGGTTTCCTGGGAAGAAAAGTGGAAGCTTGATAATCAGTATCTTGGAACAGGCATTTCATCAAGCAATGTTCAGGATAAGAGAAAGATAGACGTATACGATATAGACGTTGAGTACGGAAAGGTTAAGCTTTGGGTTGTATTTGAAGCCGGCGCAGTTTGCGGTGGTATTTCAAAGACAGGTTCAAACCTCAATACTGTTTTCGGTATCCCAAGCGTTGTTATCGGTCAGCCTGGACACGCAGCATACTTGCAGTTTGCCACAACCTCTGACAATACAACCGGTACATGGGGAATTCACAACGATATTTCCGGTTGGACTGGTTCAGAAAAGGGCGAAAGAATGCTCAACGGTTGGGGCAGCTACAGCTGGGACAGCGCATATCAGGTAAGCTATGTTCTTCTTGCACAGGCAGCTTTGAACCAGCCTGACAAGTATTATGAAGCTGAAAAGCTCATTAAGATAGCTGATATGTATAAGGACGACCCTGAAAAGAGAATTGAAATTTACAGAGAGGCTTTAGAGGTTCAGGATATCAACCTTGATGCTTGGATAGCTCTTATTGATGCTTACAAGCAGGCTGGAAAGAGTCCAAGTGAGTTCTCACAGCTTGCAGTTGAAATTTCTGATGCTCTTACTTACTTCCCGCTTCCAATGTGGGACGTACTTGAAAGACTTATAAAGCCAAATGTAGGCTCAAGCGAACTTTATCGTGGTGAAGTTTCAAGCTGTCAGACAATGGCTCTTACAAGAGCTAAAAATGCTACAAGCGCAAATACACTCCAGGATACTGCATGCCGTACAATGGCTAACCACCTTTTGGGCAACAATAACTTTAAGATGGCTACATTCTCATTTGACGGTGACAAGGCAAATACACTTGTACTTAATGAGATGTATTCAGGCGGAAATGAAGTTTTGATTTGCCTCAACGGTAACCCAAGTGATTCATCATCAGCAAGCTGGATAAATCTCGGCACAGGTAAAGAGTTTAAGCTCACAGACGAGCAGCTTGCAATGATAACTCCTGAAAACGACATTCACGTAAGACTTCAGGGTACAACAAGTTACTATACAATAGATATCACAGCAGGTTCACTGCCGAGCGGATTGTATAGAAACGACAATGAAAACAGAATTACAGGCAATACAGCTAATCTGGAATATAAAATATCAGGCGAAACAGAATGGCATGATATGACAAGTGACGTTAGATTTAACGGTGACGTTACAATTTCTGTAAGAAAGAAAGCAGCAGGAACATCCTTGCAGAGTGGTGAAACAGAGTTTACATTTACTTATGACAAGGATTCTGACAACAGAAAATATATTCCTTTAAACAGAGTTGAATATATTGGATGTTCTTCCGAACAGGTAGACAAGAGCGGAAGCGCTAAAAATGCTCTTGACGGTAATATAAACACATACTGGCATACCTGGTGGGCAGGCGGCGACAATGATAGATATATTATTGTAAAGCTTGACGAGCCGGTTTACCTTACAGGTTTTGATTACACACCTGTTCAGTCTGGTAACGGAAACGGACGATTCCAGACATGCGAAATTTATACAAGCCTTACCGGTGAGGACGGCTCATGGACATTGTCCGGACGTGCTACAGGCTGGGGTAATAATGCAAACAAAAAATCTCTTGAGCTTTATAACCCGGTATATACTCAGTATATAAAGGTAAGAGGCGCTCAGGCAGTAGGAAACTTCGGTTCAGCATCAATGCTTGAGTTCTTCGAAGATACTACTGTTGAGAATAAGGCAATAGAAAGCATTGCAATTACAACAAAGCCTGACAGAACAGAATACGTTGTTGGTGATGAGCTGGATACAACAGGTCTTGAGGTTATGGCTACCTTTGACGACGGAACACAAAGTATCATAAGCAACTCACTCCTCAAGTTCAGTCCTACTATTTTCGACTCAATAGGAGAGAAAACAATAACCGTTACATCTTCACAGAATAGCGCTGCAACAGCAGAGTTTACTGTAAATGTTTCAGAAAATACAAAGGTTGTAAGCGATATTTTCGTAAGCCATTTACCTGAAAAGACACGTTACTTTGTGGGAGATAATATCGTAACCGATGGACTTGTTGTAAAAGCAAACTACACAGACGGTTCACAGGGATATCTCTTTGATAATCAGTATACTGTTGCTCCGAACACATTTACTGAAAACGGCAGTGAAATTCCGGTAACAGTTACCTACACAGCTGATGAAACAAAGACTGCAACATTTAATGTTGAGGTTACAAAAAATGTTAAAAACATAATAGTTTCTCAGGTGCCTGAAAAGGCTATATATTATCTCGGAGACGCACTGGATACAACAGGTATAGCTGTATCAGTAGAATATACCGACGGCACAGTTGAAGAGCTTGAGTCATACGATTATATTGTTAAGTCTTCAGGATTTAGCAATACCTCAGGTACAAAGAAGATTACAGTTGAATATCAGAGACTTGCTGATATTTCCACAACATTCTCAGTACTTGTTTATCCTTATATCACATACAACGGTCTGCGCTATGAGTCTGTTGATAATGAGTATAAGTGTTATGTAAGCGGCGTAGCAGATGAATTAGAGCCTAATTCAGTTGTTACAATTCCGTCAACTGTAAAGGTTGGTGACCTTGAATTTACCGTAATAGGTATTAGCAAAGACAGTGCAAATGCAACAGGCGCATTTGAAAATCAAACTGACATTATAGGAATAAACCTTCCTGCTACAGTTACAGACATAAAGGCAGATGCATTTAAGGGTTGTACAAACCTTAAAGAAATCTACCTCAACGAGCATACAGATTTTGCAAACCTCGTTGTTGAAAACGGAGCTTTTGCAAATGATGAAAACAACAGAGGAAAGATTTATGTTGCTACAGACGCCTATGCAGCAGAGCTTAACAGATTGATTGCAGCGGGCGGCAATGTTGAGGGACTCAAATACTTTACAGCAGAATCAGTTACAAATAATATTAAATCAATCAATGTTACACTTCCTGATAAGCTTGACTATCATCTTGGTGAAAGCCTTGACCTTACAGGAATGAAGGTTATCGGTGTAACAGCAGATGGACAGGAAATTGAGCTGGCAGATTCACTGTACACTGTTTCAGACTTAGACAGCACAACAGCAGGAAATAAAAATATTACAGTTACACTTAATAATACTGTAATTGAATATACATTCCCGGTAAGAGTAATTCCGGCAACACCTGAAATTACAAAACAGCCGGTAGGTAATGTTTATGCAACGGGCGCTGAAAAAGATGCTCTTACAGTAGAAGCAACAATCGGCGATAGTGGTAACATAAGCTACCAGTGGTACTCAAATACTACTGAATCAACAGAGGGAGCTGAAAAGATTGACGGAGCTACTGCATCAACATATAAGCCTACAAACGATGTAAAAACATTCTACTATGTAGTTGTTTCAAACAATGACAGCAACGGAAACGAAAATACAGAGATTTCCGTAACAAGTGACATTGTATGCGTTGACGTTGGAAATTACACTGCAAAAATTGACGGCGTAGGTTATAGTACCTTGCATGAGGCTGTAACCGCAGCTGAGGACGGAGATAGAATTGAAATACTCAAGAATATCAACCTTGATTCTTCTATCACAATCAACAAGAGCATAACACTTTCAGGAATGCAGGTAAAACGTACATCAAATACAAGAAATGTACCATTGTTCCAAATTACAGCAGGAAATGTGGTATTTGAAAATATTACAATCGACGGCGGTGCTATTTGGGATTTAAATTACGATGGTGTCTTGGAAAGAAATGTACACAACGGAGGAATATCCTCTCAGGAAACAATGGTTCTTGTAACCGGTGGTTCACTTACACTTTCCGACAATGCTGTACTTCAGAATAACTGCAATGATAATTATAGCAATTCATTCGGCAGTGCAATGAGAATAAGCAACGACAATACAAAGGTTATTATTGACGGCGGCGCAATTATAAATAACTATGAAAAACGTTTTGGCGGCGCTATTTATATGAATAACATATCATACTTGACTATGAATGACGGAAGAATTTCCGGAAACCAGTCAGGTGATGTTGGTGGAGCAATTTGTGTTGATAATAGCTCAGTATTCGTTATGAACGGCGGTTCAATAAACAATAACAACGGACAGAGCAACGGCGGCGTTGTTTGGCTTTCAAACGGAAGCGCAACTTTCAATGGTGGAACTGTAAAGAATAATAAGACAAACGGAACCGGAAATGTTTATATGAACGGTTCAGGTACAGTTAATATCGGCAATGTTACAATGTCCGGAAATATTGCAAACGGCGGAACAGCTGTTCACAATAATAACGGTACAGTAAAGATTACCGGCAAACCATCATTGTCTGATAATACAATCTACCTTCCAAGCGGAAAGGCTATTTCCGTACAGGCAAACCTTGCAGGTGCAGATAAGATTTCCGTTACAGGTGCAAACATGACAGCCGGAAGAGTTATTGCTAATGTTTCCAATACCGAATTTGTTAAGGCGGCGGCTGAGACTTTGACAGTATCAGGATATACATCCTATGCTGAGGGCAATAACGTAAAAATCGGTAATGTTGTGAACCTTTCTTGGTCAAAGAATCTTCCGATAAATAAGACAATCTTTGCCGGAACACAGCTTGAGCTTGAAGTTGAGGCAACAGGAGCTGATAACATTACATATACATGGTATATATGCGATGATGCTCAGGGAACAAACCCGAGAGAAATCAATACAACCTCTTCCGAGCCTAACAAGCTTATTTACGGTGACTGTAACGAGGGCGTTTGCTACTTCTACTGTGTAGCCTCTGTAAACGACGGAGTTTCAGAGGATATTCAGTCTGAAATTGTTACAGTAAACGTAGTGAAGTTTGCGCCTTGCTCACAGGCTATTGAGAAATTCTTAAGTGTTTAAATTTAATAATAAACTTCTATACTTCATGAAGATGTATAGATAAATGAAAAAATCCTTGGTGTAAAAGCCAAGGATTTTTTATTAGAACAATTAAGTGAAATTTATGAATTTTTTTATGCTTGTTAAGTCTATTTATGTATGATATACTTGTTAAAGAAGATATATTACAGCAAATATTAAAAAAATCACAGATAGGAGTATTGGTATGAAAAAACTGCACAGAAAAATTTTGTCTGTTATACTTTCTGTTCTTATGACGGTTTCTGTTGTAACCTCTGTTTCGGCACAGAGTTATACACATGATACAGAAACAGCAAGCATAACAGAGCTTAATGTAAGCAACGAGGAAGTGTTTTTGTCGGATATTTCAGGTACTGCGCTTATAAAATCAAGCGTTGGTTACGGTAATCTGATGTTTGATAAAAACATAGAGGGAGATCAGATTTCCCTGAAGGTAAACGGTAAAAGGTTCTATTTTGACAAGGGATTGGGAGCACATGCACCGTCCATACTTGTTTACGATTTGGGTGATTATGTAGAAAATCAGGATATGACCAGATTTACCGCATATCTCGGAGTTGATTTTTCCAGATGGGACAGCGGAGACGGTGTGACCTTTAAGGTTTCCGTATCCTCCGACAATTCAGTATGGGAAACAGTTGTTGAAACAGGAACATTAAAAGGAACCACCGAGTCTGTATTTGTGGATATTGACTTGACCGGAAAAAGATATTTGAAAATAGAATCATTTGAAAACGAAAACGACGGTGCAGACCATTCAGTTATTGCAGATGCAAAGCTTATAAAGGATGACTATGTTCCGGAGGCTTCAAAGGTTATAAAAACTCTTGATGAGTACGACGCAATGATAAAGGATGTAGTTAACCAAAATCCTGGTAAATCCTTTGAACAGCTTGTTGAGGAAAACCAGGAGCTTCAAAATCTTCTGCTTAAAAAAAATTTTGTTGATATGGCAGGATATTCTGTTTTGAATTATTACTGCAAAACAGAGGAAAATGCAGAGTTTTTAAAGCAGGTTATGGAAGACAATGAATTGCTGGAGCTTTATATGCAGGGAGGAGATTCAATAGCTTCTTATGATAAAGCCCTTGATGTTCTAAAGGCACTTCTCAGCTCTCATGGAGAGGATTTGCAGGATATTGAACACGGCGAGCTTTACAGACAGATGATGGTGACATTGTCTTTGACACACTCTATAAATGTTCCTTTCTGGGAGGACGGAAATCAGATTTCAGACCCTGTTAAAAGATATGAAATTTATAAAAAGCTTTATGATAATGAGCTTCTTATAAATGATGTTTTTGAGGATTTAAACATAGAGGAAATGCGCTGGGTAATGAACAATCTCATCAGCGACGACCAGATAGAGTGGCTCAATTACTATGTAAGATTCCATACAGACAGAAAAGATATGGGAGAACTGACAATTGATAACTTTACACCGGGTCCATATTATTTTATTACATATCAGTTCGGATACGATTACCTCAAGCCTGAATATTATTCAGAAGAGAATAAAGCGGCATGGCAGGAAAAATGGAAGCTTACAAACGAATATAAGCTTTCCGATGAAGAAACAAACGGAAAAGCCAGCGTCTATGATATAAATGTGGCTTATGAGGATGGACATCCAAAGCTTTGGATAGTTTTTGAAGAGGGCTCAGTCTGCGGAGGAATTGCAAAGACCGGAACAAACCTTTTGGCAGCTTTCGGAGTTCCGGGAGTTGTTGTTGGACAGCCGGGACATGCTGCATATCTCCAGATGGAAAGAAATGAAGACGGCAAATATGTATGGAGCATAGGAAACGATGTTTCCGGATGGAGTCAGTCAAGAAGAGAAGAGGACCCAACAAGAGAGGACAGAAGAATGCTCATAGGCTGGGGAAATCAGGAATGGGCAAGCTACTACTATGCAAGCTATGTGCTTTTAGCTCAGGATGTTCTCAACAACGAGGAAACATATTATAAATCCAATAAGCTCAACAAGCTTGCCAAGGTTTATTCAGATGACCCTGAAACCCAGATTGAGATTTATGAAGAAGCTCTTGCAATAGAAAATAAAAATCTGGATTCCTGGGAAGGACTTATAAAGGCCTATGGAAACGCCGACAAGAGCGAGGATGAATTTTTAAAGCTTGCAGAGAGAATTTCAGAAAATCTTAAATACTATCCTCTGCCAATGAGCGATATCCTGTCAAATCTGCTTTCATCGTATGTGGAAGATGAAATTGCACTTTCACAGATTGACAACTACATTCAGGCTTCCTTAAACGATGCTGCAAACGCCACATCAGAGGATGTTTTACAGCCTAACGATGCCAAAACAATGGCAAATTACTTGCTTGGAAATACAGAGCCTATGGCTACATTCTCCTTTGACGGTGAAAATGCCGGAAAAATAGTTTTGAACGATATGTACAGCGGCGAAAACCAGCTCCTTTACAGCATAAGCGGCGACGGCGAGGAAAGCTGGATAAACGCAGGAACTGTAACAGAAATACAGCTTACAGAAGAACAGCTTGCACAGGTAAATGATAATGACAATATACTTGTGAGATTGCAGGGTACAACAAATTATTACACAATAGATATCACACAGGGAGAATTGCCAAATACAGCATATCTCAACGATAACGAAAACAAGTTTTACGGTATTGACGAGCCTTTGGAGTATCACACAGGCGACGGTATCTGGAAAGACTTGACAGAGGATATAAGATTTGACGGGGATATAAATGTAACCATCAGAATAAAAGCTCATGAAACAACCACTCAAAGTGCTGAAAAAACCTTTAGTTTTTCTGACAATACAAGCACAGACAGAAAATATATAACCATTGACAGAATTACAGTTGAAGATGTTTCAAGCGAGGAAGCATCACATGAGAATATGGCGCAAAATGCTATTAACGGCGATATAAATACTATATGGCATACCCTCTGGGACGGTTCCGACACAGACAGATATATAACAATTAAATTTGACGAGGCTGTAAAGCTTTCAGCCTTTGAGTACACACCAAGACAGGACTCAGGAAACGGAAGAGTTTTGTCATATGAAGTATATACAAGCCTTGACGGAAAAGACTGGAAACTTTCTGCTTCCGGCTATGGCTGGGAAAATAACGCTGAAAAGAAAACAATAGAGTTTGAAACTCCGGTTGAAGCTCAGTATGTGAAATTTGTGGCAACAGAAGGCGTTGGAGGCTTTATGTCTGCGGCTATGCTGGAATTCTACGAGGACGCTTCCTCAGAAGAAGCATTTGAAATGGGAGATGTAAACCACGACGGACTTTTGAACGTACAGGATGTTACAATGATACAGAAGTATATCACCAAGATGGATTTTACAGGCGAAATCTTTGATGAAAAGCTTGCCGATGTAGACGGAAACAATATAATTTCCATTGCAGATGCCACAGCAGTTCAAATAATGATTGCTTCTTCCAAAAACTGATACCCATTGAGCAAAACTCAATAATTAAAGAAAATAGACTGCGGTATTTTTGCCGCAGTCTTGCTTTTTATAAGGTAATAAACATATAGTTCCCTGAATATCAATTATTGATATATTTTGTATGGGAGTGAAAATCTATGAAAAAAATCCTTTCTCTGGTGTTGGCTTTTGTTTTTTTACTGCCACTTAATATAGTTTCGGTTTCAGCTTTGTCAGACGACGAGGTGACAGCGCCCAGCGCAGTTTTAATTGAACCTGAAACTATGAAGGTGCTTTATGAGAAAAACGCTCACGAACAGCGAGCCTGTGCCTCGGTCACAAAGGTTATGACCCTTATTTTGGTAATGGAGGCCATAGACTCGGGAAAGCTCAGCTGGGACCAAATGATAACCGCTTCTGCCCACGCCGCCTCAATGGGAGGTTCTGATATATGGCTGGAAGAGGGGGAACAGATGTCGGTAAGGGACATGGTAAAAGCTACGGTTGTGGCTTCTGCTAATGATGCCGCTGTAGCTTTGGCGGAGGCGGTAAGCGGTACAGAGGATGAATTTGTAAGACAGATGAATGAAAAGGCAAAGGCTTTGGGAATGGAAAACACGGTTTTCAAAAACTGCAACGGACTTGACGAAGAGGGACACCTTACAACCGCTTACGATGTTGCCCTTATGTCCTGCGAACTTATAAAGCACGAGGAAATCTTTGAGTTTACATCAATTTGGATGGACGAACTCCGTGACGGAAAAACCCAGATAGTGAACACCAACAAGCTTTTAAAATCCTACAACGGCATAACCGGACTGAAAACCGGAACAACCTCCCAGGCGGGAAGCTGTATCAGCGCAACAGCGGAAAGGGACGGACTGTCTTTGGTGGCGGTGGTGCTGGGAAGCGAAACAGGTACTGACAGATTTAAGGCGGCGGCAACTCTTTTGGATTACGGATTTGCAAACTATAAAAAGACAAAATTGACCTTGCCTGAGGATGCGCCAATGGAAATCAAAGTGAAAAACGGAATGGAAAACAGCGTACAGCTTAAATATGAAATTCCAAAAGATATAATCACCGAAAGCGCAAAGTCACAGCTTGAAGCAAAGGTAGAGCTTCCGGAAGAGATTGAAGCGCCGGTTACAGAAAATCAGTCATTAGGAACTGTGAGCTTTTATTCCGGTGAAGAAAAAATAGCAGAATATCCCATTTTGTCCGGTGGGTCATCAAAAGAGGTGAATTTTCAAGACATATTCGCATTTATGATAAAAAATCTGTTTACTACATAAAACACTTACAATGAATATAATGTGACAGAATATGATGACAGCTTAAATATCTGATATAATATAAATGAAAACAACAAAAATTTCTTGCATTGCCGCCCGAAATATTGTATAATGTTTTCAATAAGAAGTATCGGACAATATGTATCCGGTAAAAATAAGGGAGGAAGTTACAATGGCGACAAAGCTTACTGACAAATATGTAAAAGGTTTTATTTCCGACAAAGAGTATGAGGCTATGGCTCCTTACGTGAAAACAGCTCATGAAATGCTGCACGCAGGAACAGGTCTGGGAAATGATTTTATAGGATGGCTTCACCTTCCCACTGATTACGACAAGGAAGAGTTTGCACGCATTAAGGCTGCCGCTGAAAAAATCAAGAAGAATACCGATGTTTTTGTGGTAATCGGAATCGGAGGTTCTTACCTTGGCGCAAGAGCAGCTATCGAGTTTATCAAATCACCTAACTACAATGCGCTTGCAAAGGATGTTCCACAGGTTTATTTCACAGGAAACAGCATCAGCTCAAATGCTCTCTCAGAGCTTATAGAGATTTGCGAGGGCAAAGATGTTTCTATAAATATGATTTCAAAATCAGGCACAACAACAGAGCCTGCTATAGCTTTCAGAGTATTCCGTGAGCTTTTGGAAAAGAAATACGGCAAAGAGGGCGCAAGAGAGAGAATTTTCTGCACAACAGATAAGGCAAGAGGCACACTCAAAGAGCTTGCAACAAAAGAGGGCTATGAAACATTTGTAGTTCCGGACGATGTAGGCGGAAGATTTTCAGTTCTTACAGCTGTAGGTTTGCTTCCGATAGCAGTTGCAGGCGCAGATATTGACGCTCTTATGGCAGGTGCTGCAAAGGCTGAAAGTGATTTTGACAACAGCGACCTGATGACAAACGATTGCTATAAATATGCAGCTTTGAGAAATATCCTTTACAGAAAGGGTAAGTCAACTGAAATCCTCGTTTCCTATGAGCCTGCTTTTGCACTTATGAACGAGTGGTTCAAGCAGCTTTACGGAGAGAGCGAAGGCAAGGATAACAAGGGTCTTTTCCCGGCAAGCGTAATCTTTTCAACAGACCTTCACTCAATGGGACAGTACATCCAGGACGGCAGAAGAAATCTCTTTGAAACAGTTGTACTTTTCGATAAGTGCAAGAGAGAGATAACACTTGGCACAGATCCTGAAAATGTTGACGGACTTAACTTCCTTTCCGGCAAAACAATGGATTTTGTAAACAAGAAAGCATTTGAGGGAACAGTGCTTGCTCATACAGACGGCGGAGTTCCTAATATCGTACTCAATGTTGAGGAAATGACAGAAACAGAGCTTGGATATCTTATTTACTTCTTTGAGAAGGCATGTGCAATTTCCGGCTATCTCCTGGGCGTTAACCCATTTGACCAGCCTGGCGTTGAAAGCTACAAGAAGAACATGTTCGCACTTCTCGGAAAGCCGGGATATGAAGCTCAGAAAGCAGAGCTTGAAGCTCGTCTCAAATAAAATAAAATTTAGATTTCAGAATTTATAAATACCTAAGGAGGACTATCAAAATGGTTACTTTATTGATTGGAAAAAAAGGTTCCGGTAAAACAAAAAAATTGATTTCACTTGCTAACGAGGCTGTTGCGGCATCTTCAGGAAACGTAGTTGTTATCGAGAAGGGCGCAAAGCTTACATACGACGTTACACATAAGGCAAGACTTATAGATACAGATCAATACAATATTGCAGGATACGATGTACTTTTCGGTTTCTTGAGCGGTATCTGCGCAGGCAACTATGATGTTACAGATATCCTTATCGATTCAACATTCAAGATTTGCCCGGAAGGCTTGAGCGGTCTTACAGCTTTCATCGACAAGATTGACGCACTTGCAAAGGCATCCGACGTTAAATTCACAGTTCTTATTTCTGCTGATGCAAACGATATTCCGGACGATGTTAAGGCAACCTGCGAGGTTCTTTGATAAATAATCAGACATAATGGAATAAATTAAAGTTTTGGGATCGCAAAGCGGTCCCAAAATTTTTCTCTTTAAGGGATTGGATTTAGTTTCTTTTTGTGCAAAAACATGAGGTTTTCGCTTTTTTTCGGGGTAAAAATCAAAAAAACAGGTTAAAATGATGAAGCCTTTTAAATATGCTCTTATATTCTGAAAAAGACCGAGAAAATTTAAATATTTTATTGACAAAGTGTCCCTGTTTGGTTATAATAATTCAAGGCGTTTAAAAAAATTTGCCTGTCTTGAGGTGTTGTTATGCTTCTGGAACTGAAGAAGGTCTTTCAAAATGACGGGGAGAGCATCTCTGTTGACTATGATTTGCCAATGAACGACGTTGAATTTTACGGGGTTTGTCCATTCAAAACTCCTGTAAAGGTTCATGCCGAGGCGAAAAACAGAGCAAGTCTTGTTGATTTAAAGATAATTGTGGACTTTATCTATACAAGACAATGTGACAGATGTCTTAAATTGCTACAAAAACCCATGCATTATGAGTTTGACCATAAACTGGCGGTAAGCCTTATGTCAGAAAGCGATGAAGACTATATCGAAACACCGGACTATAAACTTGAGCTTGATGAGGTAGTAAAAACAGATATTATCTTGGAATTGCCGGCAAAATTTCTTTGCAGTGAGGACTGTAAGGGATTGTGCATGAAGTGCGGAAAAAACCTCAATGAGGGTGACTGCGGCTGTGATAAGGGTTCTGTGGATCCGAGGCTCGAGATTCTAAAGCAGTTAATTGATTGATATAAAAAGAAGGAGGTCTTTGAGATGGCAGTACCTAAGAGAAAACTTTCAAAAGCAAGAAGAGATAAAAGACGTTCTAACGTATGGAAGCTTCAGGCTCCGGCACTCTGTGTATGCCCAAACTGCGGCGAGTTCAAGGCTCCGCATAAGGTTTGCGGAAACTGCGGTATGTATAGAGGCAGACAGGTTATCGTAAAAGAGGCTTAATTCAGGCTTTACAAAAGAATTAAGGCGGCGGAGGCGTGCGACAAAAAACACGCTGCCGCCCTTTTGTTTGTCTTGAAAAGTTTATTATTTTTGGTTATAATAAATTTACAGATAAAATCTCGGGAGGAATTGCGGTGGCTGTACTAATTAAAGCTGTGACAAAAAACAGTCACGGCGAAAAACACGGGATACTTTCAGGCGAGTACCTTGTTTCCATAAACGGAAACGAAATTATGGATGTTCTGGATTACAGGTTCTATCAGATAAACCGTGAGCTTAATCTGGAAATAAGAAGCCAAAGCGGCGAAACAAGAAATGTAACAATAAAAAAGCCTGAATACGATGAAATAGGATTTGAGTTTGAAACCTATCTTATGGACAAGCAGAGAAGCTGTAGAAATAAGTGTATTTTCTGCTTTATAGACCAGCTTCCAAAGGGAATGAGGGAGAGCCTTTATTTTAAGGATGATGACAGCAGACTTTCCTTTCTTTTCGGAAACTATGTTACCCTTACAAACCTTACCGAGCATGAGATAAGCCGTATTATCAAGATGCATATAAGCCCTATAAATGTTTCCGTCCATACAACTAATCCGGAGCTTAGGGTAAAGATGATGGGAAACCGCTTTGCAGGGGAGTCCCTTTCAATTTTAAAGCGTCTTGCCGATGCGGGAATACAGCTTAATTGTCAGATAGTGGCTTGCCCGGGAATAAACGACGGGGAAGAGCTTGTGAGAACCCTCACAGATTTGGAAAAGCTCAATGTAAACATGACGGCAGTTGTTCCCGTTGGTCTTACAGACTACAGAGAGGGACTTTTTGAGCTTACTCCGTATAATCCCAAAACCGCCGGGGAAACTCTTGATATAATAGAGAGCTTCGGGGACAGGTGTGTGGAAAAATACGGCAGAAGAATTTTTTATGCCGCCGATGAGCTTTATATAAAGGCGGGAAGAGAAATTCCGCCTGCGGAGTATTACGAGGATTTTCCGGCTCTCGACAACGGTGTTGGACTTATAGCCCTGTTAAAGGACGAGCTTTCCTATGCGGTGGAGGAATACACAGAAACCGCAGAAAACTATAAGGAAGAAGCGGCAAAGGTAAAGGGAAAAGTTACCATTGCCTGCGGAGAAAGCGTTAGACCATTTCTTGACGATATGTTAAATGTTGTGAGAGATGTTTTTGAAAATATACAGATAAACGTGGTGGCTGTTAAAAATAAGTTTTTCGGAGGCGGAGTAAATGTTTCCGGACTTGTGGTTGGAAGAGATTTGATAGATACACTTAAAAATGTGGATATCGGCGACAGACTTTTAATTCCATCGGTAATGCTTCGCTTTGACGGCGAGGTGTTCCTTGACGACACCACATTGGAGGATGTTGAACGGGAGCTTTGCGTTCCTGTTTTTCCGGTCAATAACGGCGGACAAGATTTGCTGGACGCTGTTATTTCTTCAGGAAGGAGTGATTAAATGGCAAAAGCCATAGTTGCTATTGTGGGCAGACCTAACGTGGGAAAATCCACTCTTTTTAATAAGCTTGTGGGACAAAGACTTTCCATTGTTGACGATAAGCCCGGCGTTACAAGAGACCGTATTTTCGGCGAGTGCGAATGGCGTGACAGAAAGTTCACCGTAATCGATACAGGCGGAATTGAGCCTCATTCTGATGATATTATACTTTCTCAGATGAGAAGACAGGCAGAGCTTGCCATAGATACCGCAGATGTTACAGTGCTTGTTACCGACATACGCACAGGAATGGTTGCCACCGACATGGAGGTTGCCTCCATGCTTTTGAAAAGCGGCAAGCCTGTTGTACTCTGTGTAAATAAGTGCGACAAAATAGGCGAGCCTGAGCCTGAATTTTACGAGTTTTACAATTTGGGTATAGGCGACCCAATACAGGTTTCATCTGTTCACGGTCACGGAACAGGCGATTTGCTGGACGCTGTGTACGACCTTCTCCCTCCTGAAACAGACGAGGAAGAGGAAAGCGAAGTTATAAGCGTTGCGGTAATCGGAAAGCCTAATGCGGGAAAATCCTCCCTTATAAATAAAATCACCGGTGAGGAACGCTGCATTGTTTCAAATATCGCTGGAACAACCAGAGACAGTATCGACACAAGAGTTGTTAATAAATTCGGCGAGTTTAACTTTATAGATACAGCCGGACTTAGAAGAAAAAGCAAGGTTGACGACGATATTGAAAAATACAGCATAATCAGAGCTAAAATGGCTATAGAGAGATGCGACGTCTGCGTTATTATGATAGACGGCGAGGTTGGCTATACCGACCAGGACAGCAAAATCGCAGGTCTTGCCCATGAAGCCGGAAAGGGCTGTATTATAGCTGTAAATAAATGGGACGCAGTTGAGAAAAACGACAAGACAATGAACGAGTTCAGAAAGCGTCTTGGCATAGAGTTTGCTTTTATGTCATATGCTCCTATGGTTTTCATTTCAGCAAAGACAGGTCAAAGACTTGACAGACTCTTCGAGCTTATCAAGCACGTTGCAAACCAGAACTCCATGAGAATAAAGACAGGTATGCTCAACGAGCTTTTGGCTCAGGCTACCACAAGGGTTCAGCCTCCTACAGACAAGGGAAGAAGACTGAAAATATTCTACATGACTCAGGCAAGCACAAAGCCGCCTACATTCGTATGCTTCTGCAACGATGCGGAGCTGTTCCATTTTTCCTATCAGCGTTATCTTGAAAACAGAATAAGAGAAACATTCGGTCTTGAGGGCACACCTATAAGATTCGTTATCAGAGAAAGAGGCGATAAGTAATGTTGGACTTTTTTACATCAAACATTGTACTGCTTATTATCATTGCTGTTATTGGTTATCTTTTGGGAAGCGTTAACTCTGCGGTTCTTATTACAAGAGCGGTTATGAAAAATGCCGACATAAGAACAATGGGAAGCGGAAACGCAGGATTTACAAATGTTCTGCGTTCTGTTGGTAAGGGTCCTGCTATTTTTACAATCACCTTTGACTTTATCAAGGGCGTTTTGTCAGCAGTGGCAGGAAGCGTTTTGGTTTACTCTTTCGTAACTGCCGCAAATCCCCAGCTTTTGGCAGAGTACGCAAGATACGGTGCTTATATCGGCGGACTTTTCTGTATCCTCGGTCACATGTTCCCTGTATACTTCGGTTTTAAGGGAGGAAAAGGCGTTGTAACTTCAGCAGCTTTGATGGCTGTTGTTGATATAAGAGTTTTTGCCCTTGTGCTTTTGACATTTTTGATTGTTTTCCTTATAAAGAAAATAATCTCTTTAGCTTCACTTGTCTGTGCAGTTCTTTTCCCTGTATATACATACTATTTTGCTTACATGTTCGACTACCTGGGAAGCTTGAATACTGAATATCCAATCAGCATGGACTATGTTATGATAACAACAGGCTTTGCAGTACTTATCGGATTGCTGGTAATTATAATGCACAGAAAGAACATAGGACGTCTTATCAGAGGCGAAGAAAAGAAAATTACAAGTAAAAAGAAACAAAGCTCTTAACTTGCATATTGACTAAATAATTCAAAAGCTATAAAATATACCACAGAGGTGCTCTGTGGTATTTATTTTTTGATGTTTTAAACAGAGCAGAATAAAGAATTTTAACAAAGGAGATAATGAAAATGGATTGTATTTTCTGTAAAATTGCAAACGGTGAAATTCCCTCAAATAAAGTCTACGAAGACGATAAAATTCTTGCTTTTTATGACCTTGAGCCTCAGGCTCCTGTACATGTTCTGGTAATTCCAAAGGAACATATCTGCTGTGCAGATGCTCTTAACAGCGAGAATTCCGCTGTTGTTGGCTATATTTTCTCAAAAATTCCTGAAATCACAGCTAAGCTGGGACTTACAAACGGCTACAGAATAGTTAACAACTGTAAAGAGGACGGCGGACAGACTGTTTTCCATCTCCATTTCCATATTCTCGGCGGAAAGAAACTCAATGTAAATATGGCATAAGACCAAGAGGAATGGATTAAAGTAATTGTTGAAAGGATTTATGATTTTATGAATAATATCTATACACTTAATGTTGCCGGCTGTGTAAGAGAGCTGCCCCTTTGTGAAGTCAGCGACCATATTGACGTTGCCGCATTTATCATGTTCGGAGATGTAGAGCTTACAGAGAAGGTTGCACAGGAGCTTATGAAAAAATGCCCTGAGCATGACATTTTGCTTTCAGCAGAGGCAAAAGGAATTCCTCTTGTTTATGAGATGGCAAGAATAGGCTGCCGTGACTATGTTGTGGCACGTAAGGGCATTAAAACATATATGAAGGATTATATAGGGGTTGAGGTTAAATCCATAACAACAGCCCAGGTACAGAGACTCTATCTCAGCGGTGACAGAGTGGAAAAATTAAGAGGAAAAAGAGTTTTGATTATTGATGACGTTATCTCAACAGGAGAAAGCCTGAAAGCCCTTGAGGAGCTGGCAGAAAAAGCCGGAGCCAATGTAGTGGGCAAGGCGGCTGTTTTGGCAGAGGGCGAAGCTGCTGACAGAGACGATATTATCTTCCTTGAGAAGCTTCCTCTTTTCTATAAATAAAAATAATAAATCGGGCAGGCGGCGGTTTGCTGTCTGCCCTTTGTTAATTGAACGGATAAAGACTATTATATACAGGCGGTGATTTTTTGATAGCCAATGAAACAGAATTAAAAAAGCAGCTTACTTCCGGAGATTTTAAGAGAATTTATTTTTTGTACGGCGAGGAAAAGGCTCTTGTAAAAAAATACTCACAAATGGCGGTGGAAAAAATAATGGGAAAAGAACCGCCGGAATTTAATATGCATGTTTTCGACGGAGAAGCTTCTCCAGACGATATATACGCCGCCTTGGGCATGGTTCCTTTTTTAAGCGACCTGAATATGGTTGTGGTAAAAAATATGGACTTTGACAGTTTGAAAGCCGACTATACCTCGAAGATGATGGAGATATTAAAGTCAGTTCCCGATACATCGGTTTTGCTCTTTGAAATGTCCTCGGTTGATATAAATCTGAAAAAATCCCAGAAATTTAAAAAGGTGCATGATTTTATTTCTAAATCTGCCGACGGGGTTGTTACGGAATTTGATTACAGGTCACCTGCGGTGCTTTCAAAGCAGCTTGCCGCCCGTGCAGGAAAGCTTGGCTGCAATCTTTCTGTAGCTTTGGCAGGGAAAATAGTGGACATCTGCGGAACTGATTTAAACAGACTTAACAACGAGCTTTTAAAGCTTACAGCTTATGCGGACGGTAAAGAAATAACATTGGAAATGGTGGAGCTTTTAGTGGCTCCAAGCATTGAAACAAACATTTACAATTTGGCTGACAGTATTGTTCAGAGAAACAGCGACAAGGCTTTAAAGCTTTTAAACGGACTTTTTTATCAGAGAGTTGAGGCAAGCTCTGTTGTGGCAACCCTTGCCACAGCCTATACGGATTTTTACAGGGCAAGGGTATGCGCCGAAAGCGGAGAGCCAACAACCACAGCCGCAGAAATATTTAACTACAGAAACAGAGCTTTTGTGCTGGGAAAGGCTCAGACAAAAACCTCAAAGCTTTCAACAGACGCACTGCGTGACAGTTTGGAAGAGATAATGAAAACCTCCTCGGCTATGAGAACAGTTACAATAGACGAAAAAATCCTTACGGAAAAGCTTGTGGTCAAGCTGCTTTCCATAGCTTCTGCAAAGTACGAATAAGGGGGCTGAAAGATGATAAAGCTTAATGAAGCGGTTATTGTTGAGGGGAGATACGATAAAATTCTTCTCCGTGGTTTTATAGATGCGCCAATAATCGAAACAGGCGGTTTTCGTGTCTTTAAAGACAAAGAAAAACAGAAGCTTATCAGAAAGCTTTCAGAAACCCGTGGTATAATAATAATGACAGACAGCGATTCCGCAGGTTTTGTAATAAGAAACTTTTTAAGGGGAATTGTGCCTGCCGGAAAAATAAAGCACTGCTATATCCCGCAGATAAGAGGCAAGGAAAAACGAAAGGCTGAAGTGTCAAAAGAGGGATATCTGGGCGTTGAGGGTCTGGACGAAAAAACAATTATTGAAGCTTTGGAGAGAAGCGGAGTGAATATTTGTTCAAAATCTGCCGAAACTGAATTTGAAGAGATTACCAAGGCGGATTTTTACGAGCTGGGACTCAGCGGAAAAGAGAACTCCGCAAAGCTCAGAGAAAAGCTTTTAAAGAAGCTTGGTATGCCCACTTATCTTTCCGCAAACGCTTTTCTTGCAGTGTTAAATTGTTTCTATTCCAAAAAAGATTTGCTTGACATTTTAAGGGAAATATAGTATTATATTAACAGAAACAAGAATGATTATCATTTTTCTTACGGATAACCGTTTTTGTCAGACTTTTAGGAACCAATTTATCAGATATTTAAAGATTACAACCAATGTTAAGGAGGAATTTCACATGAACTTAAAGGGAACAAAAACAGAAGCTAACTTGATGGCTGCATTCGCAGGCGAGTCACAGGCAAGAAACAAGTACACATACTATGCATCAAAGGCTAAGAAAGAGGGCTACAACCAGATCGCAGAGCTTTTCCTTGCAACAGCAGACAACGAGAAAGAACATGCAAAGCTTTGGTTTAAGCTTCTCCACGGAATCGGCACAACAGCAGAGAACCTTGAGGATGCAGCAGCCGGCGAGAACTACGAGTGGACAGACATGTATGCAACATTCGCTAAAGAGGCAAGAGAAGAAGGCTTCATCGAGATTGCAGAGCAGTTCGAAGGCGTTGCTAAGATTGAGAAAGAGCACGAAGAGCGTTACAGAGCATTGCTCAGCAATGTAAAGAAGGGCGAAGTATTCAAGAAAGGCAGCATCGTTATTTGGGAATGCGGCAACTGCGGTCACATCCACGTTGGCGAAGAAGCTCCGGAGGTATGCCCAGTATGTTTCCATCCAAAGGCATATTTCAGAATTAAGGCTACCAACTATTGATTTGACCTGACTGCGTATTTTAATACAAAACAGAAAACGACTGTTATCCCCAAAAGGGAAACGGTCGTTTTTCTTATGTGAGTTTTTGTAGAAGATACAGAGATTTCATCAGGTTTTAAGCTCTGTGCGTCTTAAAATAAGATATGTAATTCCTCCGAATATTCCAGCTCCTATTATCAATGAAGCTATTGGGTAGAGATAGTTTATTGTTCCGTCGGAGGTAAATCCTGCTATTCTTGAAAGAAAAGTAAAAATATTTTGGATTACATTTTCCGGAATAACATAGACAAAAAGCAAAGGAACTATAAAACCAAGAATTATACCAAGTGCAACCATAAAAGCGATAAAGAAATACTTTCCTATTTTGTTAAAGAGCACTACGAAAAAGTAGGTTACGCTTGAAACAAAGGTGTAGGTTAAAAACAGCAGAAGCCAGTTCAAAAGATACTGATTTTTAATGCCGTAAATTAAACCGAAAAAATTTTTATATTCAGTCATCACAAGAGGGGCTACCGAACCGATGATTGTATCAAAAAAAGCCAGCACCGCAGCTATAAACATGAACATGGAAATTGTTGAAATAAAAATATATTTTCTGGTAAATCCGTTTTGTATAAGCATTTTAAAGTCTTCTGTAAACCCCATAACTCCCAGTATGCCTATATATATAATACTGCTGTTTTCCAGTGCACTCATACTTATATTTTCATTGTTTCCAAGGCACAGCTTCAGAGTAATAAAAACAGCCGCTACAATGGAAAGCATTATTGTGTAAAAAATCCATATGTATTTCACTGAGGTTAAACATTCATAGCGTATAGCGGTTTGAAGTTTTTTCATGTCAGATACCACCTTTCTCAGTAAGCTTTACAAAGAGCTTTTGTAAATTCATATTTGTAATCTGGAGATTGCTGTTCTGCGGCAGCTCTTCTCGTTCGCCTAAAATATAGGCAAGCTTCATACCGCCCAGTATATCCTCACCGATAACCTTTTTATCTGCGCAGAATTTGTCAACCTCTGCTGTAACGCCGGAAACACAGTAGCCGGTTTCCAAAAGATTTTCGGCTGAATCCTGTAAAAGAACTTTTCCCTTGTCGATTATAACAACGTCCTCAATGATGTTTGCAACCTCTTCGATAAGATGTGTGGCAAAAATTATTGTCCTTGGATTTTCCTCGTAATCGTTTAAAAGAATGTTGTAGAACAATTCTCTGTGGTTGGCATCAAGTCCCAGTACAGGCTCGTCAAAGATGAGATAGGGGACGTTTAAGGCAATAGCCACAGTGAGTTTAAATATGGACTGATATCCCTTTGAAAGCTGTTTGAATTTTTTGTTTGTGTTTAAATTAAATTTTTCAGCTATTGCGTAAGCCTTTTCAATATCAAAGCATGAGTAAAAACGGTTCATCCACATAAAATGCTCTTTTACTTTAAGACTTGTGTTGTATAAATCCTGTTCGCTCATGCAGTGGATTTTCTCGTGTACCGCCATATTTTCCCTTGTGGGAATACCGTCGATGAGGACTTCGCCGCTGTCAGGAAAAATTCTGTTGGCGATTATATTTATCAAGGTGGACTTGCCGGCGCCGTTTCTTCCAAGCAAGCCGTATATTTTTCCGTATTCAAAGGAAAAAGAGATATTATCAAGAGCTGTGACGTCCTTGTATCTTTTCGTAATGTTTTTAATCTGAATTGAGTCCATCCTCGTAACCCCTTTCTATAAGCTTTATTACGTCCTCCTTTGTCATCTGAAGCTTTGAAGCCTCTTCGATGAGGGCGGCGACGTACTGATTGTAAAATTGACTTTGTCTTTTCTGTCTGATTTTTTTAACTGCCCCGTCCTTTACGTACATACCCAGTCCTCGCTTTTTGTAAATGATTTCTTCGTCAACCAGCATATTCATTCCCTTTAAAACCGTGTGGGGATTTATGTTCAGCAGAGCGGAGATTTCGTTGGTGGAGGGGATTTTTGTTTCCTCAGGAAAAATACCTGTAAATATTGAGTCCTCCAGCTGTTCTGCAATCTGTATGAATATGGGTTTATCTATATTTGTATTTATCTTCAACCACATCACTCCTTGTTAGTTAGTTACTTTAGTAACTAACTATCTTGCCTATAGTATAATCAGATTGTTTTCTGTTGTCAATAGGTTTTAAAAATTTTTCTGTGCAAAAAATAAACCCACAGCGGCAATGATAAATCGCTGTGGGTTTTGAAAGATTTTAAGAAAATAAATGAAATAAATAATCTGACAGTGGCAATAATAACATGGCGGGGTGATTTCCTATGGTTATTGTTAAAAAAACACTGAAAAGAATTTTGCTTATGACATCGGGGGGAAGTGCCTATGTGGGCATAGAACTGCTTTGGCGCCATTATTCCCACTGGTCAATGTTTTTTGTAAGCGGTATATGTTTTGTAATTCTCTTTGAACTTTACACCGGCAAAAATAAGGATTTGACAATTCCTGAAAAATGCGTAATAGGAAGCGCAATTATTACAGCCATTGAGTTTGCGGCGGGCTGTATAGTTAACATTTGGCTGGGAATGGAGGTTTGGAACTACTCAAACCTGCCCTTTAACCTTTTGGGTCAGGTGTGCGTGATGTACAGCACCCTTTGGGGACTTTTGTGCCTGCCTATTGATTTCTTTTGCAGGAATGTTTTGAAAATCAAAGAAAAGTACAGTAAAAAGCTTTTGGATGGATGACTTTTAAGTCCTTAAAAGCCTGATTGAATTAAATATGCAAAGTATGCTTACTCCTGTGTCTGCAAGAACCGCAAGCCATATTGGAGCAAATCCCGCAACGCCCAAGGAAACAACTATAACTTTAACAGCTATAGCGAAGATAATATTTGCTTTTGCTGTGTTCATAACCTTTCGGCAAAGCCTTATTGTCTTTGGAAGAGGTGAGAGGTTGCCGCCTGAAAGAACTGCGTCGGCTGTTTCGATTGCGGCTTCACTTCCAAGACCCATTGCAAAGGAGCAGTCGGCAGCCGCCATAACAGGAGCGTCGTTTATTCCGTCGCCTACATAACAGCAGACACGATTATTTTTGATTTTAGAAAATTCCTCGACCTTTTCCTGGGGGAGCAGGTCGCTTTTCAGAAGATTTATTCCAACCGCCTCTGCAATAGGCTTTGCCGAACTCTGAAAATCTCCTGTGAGCATTGCGGCGGTTTTTATTCCTAAGCTTTTAAGCTCGCCGATAACGGATTTTGCTTCCTCTCTTATTTCATCGGACAAACTGATTTCACCCAGCAGCTTTCCGTTTTCAATGAGAAAGACTTTTGAATTTTTATCGGCAGGTGTATTGTGATTTCCAAGTATACGTTTTCCTCCGCAGATGAGGACATTTCCGTCTTTTTCTGCGTATACGCCGAATCCCGGTTTTTCCTTGTAATTTTCCAGGTCAGGCAGAACAAGACCTTTGTTTTTTGCGGACTCTAAAATAGCCTTTGCCATTGGGTGAGAGGAGTTGACCTCACATGCGGCGCACAAAGCAAGAATATCATCTTCCGTAACTTCCGGTACATGGGAGATAACCTTTGATACAGACAGTTTGCCTGTGGTTATTGTTCCTGTTTTGTCAAAAGCAAAGCAGTCTGCTTTTGAAATAGCTTCAACATATTTTCCGCCTTTGATTAAAACGCCTTCCTTAGTGGCTCTTCCTATTCCGGCATAGAAAGCCAAGGGAACCGAAATAACAATAGCACATGGGCAGGAAGCCACAAGACAGGTGAGAGAACGGTATATCCATACTGAAGGTTCGCCGCCTAAAATAATTGGGATAACAGCTATCAAAAGTGAAACAACAAGAACAATAGGTGTGTAGACAGCGGCAAAGCGTGTTATGAACTTTTCCTCATTGCTTTTTGATTTTTCCGCATCCTCAACAAGCTTTAAAATTCTTGAAGCGGTGCTTTGTGAAAGCTCCTTTGTGGTTTTAACCTTTATAAGGCCGTCACCGTTTAACATACCGCTGAGAACCTCAGTTCCTTTTTCTCCGGAAACAGGTATGCTTTCTCCGGTAATTGCAGAGGAATCAAGTGTTGTAAAGCCCTCGGTGATTATTCCGTCAAGAGGTATTCTGTTGTGTGGCTTTACAATTATTTCAGTTCCAGTGAGAACTTCCTCTGCGGCTACAGTTGTTTCCTTTCCGTTTTTAATTACAACAGCCGTGTCAGGTCTGATATTTGAAAGCTTGGCAATATTTTTTCTTGAACGTGCAACAGCTTTGGCTTCAAGTATCTCGCCTATTTCAAAAAGAATTGTTACAATAGCCGCTTCGGGGTATTCACCTATACAGAAAGCGGCGATAACAGCGATGGTTAAAAGTGTGGTTTCGTCAATTTTTAATTTTACTATTGTTTTTACGCCCTCAAGAAAAATTTCGTGTCCTGCCGCCAATGCACTTAATGCGTAAATCGGTATCAAAACATATATAGGGGCATTAAAAATACTTGAAACAATTCCTGCCGCAAAAAGCAGAAGAGATAAAATCAGCCATTTATAATTCTGTTTTTCTTCTCCATGGCTGTGGTCATGGCTGTGACTGTGATGATGTTTTTCTTCCGAATCGCTTTCGTGTTCGTGGCTGTGAGAACAGCAGGGTTCCTCATGGCTTGTAAAAACCGAACCCTGTGATGCTGAACATGCTTTGCAGCCGCAGCTGTGGTGATGATGATTGTGGTTTGTTCCGCTCATAATTGTCACTCCTTAATGTGTTCAAGACCTAAACTGAATATTTTGTGTATATGGTCGTCTGCAAGGCTGTAGAAGCTCTGCTTTCCGTCCTTTCTCACCTTAACAAGCTTGTTGTGTCTGAGTATTCTAAGCTGGTGGGAAATAGTTGACTGCTCAAGACCTAAAATTTCGGAAATACAGCAGACGGACTGTTCGCCTTGGAATAAAACGCACATAATTCTGATTCTTGTGGTATCTCCGAATATTTTAAATAAATCCGCAAGCTCGAAAAGAGTGTCGGTGTCCGGCATATTTTTTATGGTTTCCATAACCTTGTTTTTGTGTTCTTCATGGTTAGCCACAATACAGCCTCCTTTTCGTAAATGAATTGTATCTGAACATATGAATAACTGTTCATATGTTAGTTTGATAATACACCCATATAAAGCTTTTGTCAATAATAAATTTTTGTTTTTTAACTGCAAAAATATAAAACTCCGGCAAATGATTTTTACCGGAGTTTTAGTTTGATAGAAAAACTATTTTTTCATTAGAATGTAATGTTTATTTCGCCTGACTCGGTGACTGTATCCCAGTTATCGTCGATTATGTGGAATGACAATGTCACATCCTTGATAGATGAAATGTCGTTGCTGGCAAGTTCTTCTTTGTCAAAATCAACTGTTGCCAAAGCGTGAGAATTTGGAAGCATATCATAGTAGAAGAATGGGTCAATCATAAATCCGTTTACAGAAACATCGTCTGTAGACATTGTGATGTTAAAGTCATTATTGTTTTCAATGTAAAGTAAAATGGACTGAGTGTCATATTTTGCGTTTTCAAAAAGACCCTTTGCAACAATCTTTATGTTGCTTCCGTCGTAGATAACTTCACCGTTGTCATCGTATTTATAATCATAGGTTTCAGCGGCAGAAGTCTTTAACTGAACCGGAGCTGATCTAAGATATTCATCGTATTCTTCTGTGCTGACAGAAAATGTCATAGTCATATCTGCTGCGGTTTTAATATCCAGGAAATCCAATTCATCTTTAGGAATATCTATTGTTTCGTTGGATTTTTTACCTGCTGAAACAGTAGCGTACAAGAAAGCGTATTCAGTCATATATCCGTTTATGGCAAACTGATCTATGCTGAAATTTAAAGTTTGATCTGTGTTGTTTTCAATAAGAACATCGAGAATTAAATCGCCGTAATAATCGTATTCGAGGCTCTTAGCTGTAATTTTAACATTGTCCTGATCCAGCAAAACAGTTTCATCTATTGAGAAATCAGATGAAGCATTGCTGTTGTCTTTTTCTGTTTCCTGCTCTTCTGCATTGTCTTTTGTGTTGTCTTCAGAATCGCCGTCGGTTGATACTTGCTCAGGTTCCTTCATTGCATTTTCTAATTCTTTCTGTAAATCAGAAAACGAACAAGCTGTTGCAGAGAATGCCATTGCAAGCACAAGAAATAATGTCAATACCCTTTTCATTTTTATATGTCCCCTTTAAAAATAATGATGATATAAAAATATAATATATTCATATAAATGCGTTGTTAAAATATAAAAATATATCACACTATACCATATGTCTGATTATACAGTAGTATAAAATTTATGTCAATATAAAAATTAAACTGCGATACGGTTTATATTTGATTGTATTTATGCTATAATCCTCTTGGTGATTTTTATGATATGTAATTTATGTCCGAGAAATTGTAATGCCCAAAGGGAAGAATACAGCGGAAAAGGCTTCTGCAAAATGGGAACCATCCCGAAAATAGCTTTGGCGGCACCTCACTATTGGGAGGAGCCCTGTATCAGCGGCAAAAACGGCAGCGGTACAGTGTTTTTCAGCGGCTGCACCATGAAATGCGTATTTTGCCAGAACTACGAGATTTCTTCAATGGGTCAGGGCAAATATGTGACCGCCTATGAGCTTTCGGAGATTTACCGCAGTCTTGAGGATAAAGGGGTTCACAATATAAACCTTGTGACGGCAACCCATTTTATAGATGAGATTATAAAAAGCTTTGAAATATACATGCCTAAGATTCCCATAGTTTACAACTGCGGAGGCTATGAAAAGGTAGAAACCCTTAAAAGGCTTGAGGGAATAGTATCTGTTTATCTTCCTGATTTTAAATACGGATTTAACGAGCTGGGAGAGAAATATTCAAAAGCCGTCAATTATGTTGAAACAGCCGAAAACGCCATAGGGGAAATGGTTCGTCAAAGGGGAAAAGTGCAGTTTGATGAAAACGGCATGATAACAAGCGGTGTAATCGTAAGACATTTGATACTTCCAAACCATACAAAAAGCAGTATAAAGGTTCTTGAAATTATCAAGGAAAAATTCGGCGATAATGTGCTTGTCAGCCTTATGGGACAGTACATCCCCATGGGAAAAGCCGAAGATTTTGAAAAGCTCAACAGAAAGATAACACCGAGAGAGTATAACAAGGTTTTGGATGTTTTATATGATTTGGAAATAGATGGTTTCGCCCAGGAGCTTAAATCGGCGGATAAAAAATTTGTTCCTAAATGGGATATTTAGATAAACCTTGTTGATTTTTCGTTTAATTTGGTGAGCGAAAATGACTGTTGCTTTGATTTTGAGATAAATTTTTAAAAAATTTTTAAAAAAACTTGCAATACAAGGAAAAACATGGTATAATTCACCTGTATTCTAAAGTGCTTACTGAACTCGCATGCTTTTGTAAGTCATTTGCGGCACATGATTTACAAGAGTATGCGATTTTTTATCAGAAGGGAAAGTAGAGTATAATTATTTTTATTACATATTGGAGGATCTACTCATGAACAACGGAACAGTTAAGTGGTTCAACGAAGCAAAGGGCTACGGATTTATTTCTAACGACGACGGCGGCGACGATGTATTCGTACATTTCTCAGCTATCGAGGTTGAGGGTTTCAAAACACTCAAAGAGGGTCAGAAGGTTACTTTTGAAACAGAATCAGATACAAAAAATCCAGGCAGACTCAGAGCAGCACACGTTCGTCCTGTTTGATTTTTCATCTGAAAATAACAGACTACAAAAATCCGGCCTTTGCCGGATTTTTTTATTTTTTATGAACATAATAAAAAACAGGAAAATAGTTCATAGTTTCTTGTAGAATTTTCATCTTTTGAAAAAATAACGTAAAATTTCGATGATTTCAATATGAAAGCAATAAAAACTATTGACATTTAGCTAAATAAAATGTAAAATTATTACAACGTTCAGCGTATGAACGTTATCTGTTATTAGGCTTTATGTTTGTGTTTACATGGAGGTATGCATTTTTTACATTTTAAATCAACTTGTAACTTTGTTAAAATATTAACAAGGTTAAAGAGAGATTTATTGTGTCTGATTTTCATGAGTTTCTCAAAGACTACTCCCGTGTAAATATAATCGGGTAACATCATATGACTAATAAAAAGGAAGGCGATTTGATGGCTAATAATCAGTATCTTACGGTTGACAGCATTGAAACACTTGAAGAGGCTCTTGCCAGAGTTAGAGAAGCCCAGAAGAAATTTGCTACCTACACTCAGGAGCAGGTAGACGAGATCTTTAAGGCTGCTGCTCTTGCAGCTAACCAGCAGAGAATTCCTCTTGCAAAGATGGCTGTTGCAGAAACAGGCATGGGAATTGTAGAAGATAAGGTTATCAAGAACCACTATGCTGCTGAGTATATCTATAATGCATACAAGAACACAAAGACTTGCGGTATTATAGAGGAAGACAAGGCATTCGGCATCAGAAGAGTTGCAGAGCCTATCGGTGTTGTTGCTGCTGTTATCCCTACAACTAACCCAACATCAACAGCAATTTTTAAAACACTTATTTCTCTTAAAACAAGAAACGGTATCATCATCAGCCCACACCCAAGAGCAAAGAAGTGCACAATCGAAGCTGCAAAGGTTGTTCTTGAGGCTGCAGTTGCTGCAGGTGCACCGGAAGGCATCATCAGCTGGATCGATGTTCCATCCCTCGAGCTTACAAACATGGTAATGAAAGAGGCTGACATCATCCTCGCAACAGGTGGTCCTGGAATGGTTAAGGCTGCTTATTCTTCAGGTAAGCCGGCATTGGGCGTTGGTGCAGGTAACACTCCTGCTATCATTGATGATACAGCAGATATACTTCTTGCTGTTAACTCAATCATTCACTCCAAGACATTTGATAACGGTATGATCTGCGCATCTGAGCAGTCAGTTATCGTTTTGGATAGCATTTATGATCAGGTTAAGAGAGAGTTTGCTAAGAGAGGCTGCTATTTCCTCACAGCAGACGAGACAGAAAAAGTTAGAAAGACAATCATCATCAACGGCGCTCTTAACGCTAAGATTGTTGGCCAGAAGGCACACACAATCGCAGCTTTGGCAAACGTTGAGGTTCCTGAGGATACAAAGATCCTTATCGGTGAGGTAACAAGCGTTGACCTCAGCGAAGAGTTTGCTCACGAGAAGCTTTCTCCTGTACTTGCTATGTACAAGGCAGCTAACTTTGACGAAGCACTTGACAAGGCAGAAAGACTTGTTGCAGACGGCGGTTACGGCCATACTTCTTCTGTATACCTTGATAAGGTAACAGAGGTTGCTAAGATCGAGAAGTTTGCTGCAAGAATGAAGACCTGCCGTATCCTTGTTAACACACCTTCTTCACAGGGTGGTATCGGCGATCTTTACAACTTCAAACTTGCTCCATCCCTTACATTGGGCTGCGGCTCTTGGGGCGGAAACTCTGTTTCAGAGAACGTTGGAGTTAAGCATCTTATCAATATTAAGACTGTTGCCGAGAGGAGAGAAAATATGCTTTGGTTCAGAGCACCTGAGAAGGTTTATATCAAGAAGGGCTGCCTCCCTGTTGCACTTGACGAGCTCAAGGCAGTAATGGGCAAGAAGAAGGCATTTATCGTTACAGACTCATTCCTTTACAACAACGGTTATACAAAACCAATCACAGACAAGCTCGATGAAATGGGCATTACACATACAACATTCTTTAACGTAGCTCCAGACCCATCACTTGCAAGTGCAAAAGAGGGTGCTGCTGCTATGACAGCATTCCAGCCTGACGTAATTATCGCATTGGGCGGCGGTTCCGCAATGGATGCTGGTAAGATCATGTGGGTAATGTATGAGCATCCGGAAGTTGACTTTATGGATATGGCTATGAGATTCATGGATATCCGTAAGAGAGTATATACATTCCCGAAGATGGGTGAGAAGGCATACTTCATCGCAGTTCCAACATCTGCTGGTACAGGTTCCGAGGTTACACCTTTCGCTGTTATCACAGACGAGAAGACAGGCGTTAAGTATCCGCTTGCTGACTACGAGCTTCTTCCAAAGATGGCTATTATCGATGCTGACGTTATGATGAATGCTCCTAAGGGACTTACATCTGCTTCCGGTATCGACGCATTGACACATGACCTTGAGGCATATGCATCAATGATGGCTACAGATTACACAGACGGTCTTGCTCTCAGATCTATGAAGATGATCTTTGATTATCTCCCAAGATGCTATGACAACGGTCCAAACGATCCTGTTGCAAGAGAGAAGATGGCTAACGCAGCTACTATGGCTGGTATGGCATTTGCTAACGCATTCCTTGGTGTTTGCCACTCCATGGCTCATAAGCTCGGTGCTTTCCATCACTTGCCACACGGTATTGCAAACGCATTGATGATCGACCACGTTCTTAGATTCAATGCTGCCGAGACTCCCAGAAAGATGGGTACATTCCCACAGTACGATCATCCGCATACACTTGCTCGTTATGCTGAGGTTGCAGATTATCTCGGAATTAAGGGTAAGAACGATGCTGAGAAGCTTGATAACCTTATCAAGGCAATCGACGAACTCAAGGAGAAGGTTGGTATTAAGAAGACAATTAAGGAGTACGGCGTTGACGAGAAGTACTTCCTTGATACTCTTGATAATATGGTTGAGCAGGCATTTGATGATCAGTGCACAGGTGCTAACCCAAGATATCCGCTCATGAGCGAAATCAAGGAGATGTACCTTAAGGCTTATTACGGCGAGTAATCAATCGACTTAAGCCCGATAAAATAAGCCCTATAAAAAGTTTATTTAAGGGAGGATTTATAATGGAATTCGAGAAAGTTATTGGCGTTCGCACCAACAAAACTGTCTATAAGGATGGAGACAAAGCTATAAAGGTTTTCGACGAGAACTTTTCTAAGGCAAACATCCTCAACGAGGCTCTTAACCAGGCTCGTGTAGAGGAAACAGGACTTAACATTCCTAAGGTTCAGGAAGTTAGCAAAATCGACGGCAAGTGGGCAATCACTTCCGACTTTATCGAGGGCAAAACTCTTGCAACTCTTATGGAGAAGAATCCTGATAAGCTCGAGGAATACATGAACATGTTCGTTGACCTTCAGCTTGAGATGCATTCAAAGAGATGTCCTTTGCTCAACAAGCTTAAGGATAAGATGCAGAGAAAGATCTCCGAGACAGACTTTGATGCAACAACAAGATATGAACTTCATACACGTCTTGAGTCCATGCCTAAGCACAATAAGGTTTGCCACGGTGACTTCAACCCAAGCAACATTATTGTAAAAGACGACGGAACAATGTACATCCTTGACTGGTCACATGCTACTCAGGGTAACGCTTCCGCAGACGCAGCCAGAACATATCTCCTGTTCTATCTCGAGGGCAAATTTGCCGAGGGCGATATGTATCTTGATCTCTTCTGCAAGAAGAGCGATACAGCTAAGCAGTATGTACAGCAGTGGCTTCCAATCGTAGCAGCTTCTCAGTCCGTAAAGGGTAATGAGAAGGAGAGAGAATTCCTTCTCAGCTGGGTAAATGTTTGCGATTACGAATAATCGGAGGAAAACATTGTGAAAATTACGGCTTGTATTGGCAGTTCATGCCACGTAAAGGGTTCCAGAGCAGTTGTAGAAGGTCTTAAGCGTCTCATCAATGACAACGACCTGGTTGATAAAGTTGAATTGGCAGGAGCTTTCTGCCTTGGAAACTGCCAGAACGGTGTCAGCGTTAAAATTGACGACGAGATTTTTTCAGTATCCCCTGATACTGTAGAAGATTTCTTCAAAAATGAAGTTATCACAAGACTTTAATTAACTGTATAAAATAAATTTCGACGGCGGTGACTAATCTCACCGCCGTTTCTTTTTTATATCCGATTTTTTTATATCCGACCTGCATGGGTTTATTTTGGAAATAAACGTCGTTTCAGGTCGGGCGAGACCTTTGGTTGAGTAAATTGGAATGGCTCGCTCTCATTTAGGTTTTGTTTTTTTATCTGTCGTGCATTGGGCAGCATAAGGAGATGAACTTTTATTATAGGTTGGGATAGACGTTTTGATTTATAAATGAGATTGGTTATGATGCGTTTGGCATTGATATAAAATAATATATAAAACGTCAATGCACAATGAATTTATTTTTCAAGAAAAACCTGTATGTTAGCAGACATGGGATTACCAAGGCACTGCTGTCCCTTTGGCAGGAGGCTTGAAGAATGGAGTCACTCAATGCTTGTTATATAATCTTAATAATAGTGTCCATTTGTTTTTGGATATCAGTCGTCTTGATTTTTAATGGCGTATATGCTAAAATTTAATATGTATTTGTATGACTGAAAAATCAGACGAAATTTAAGAAAAGAGGTTAAAAAATGGCATTAAAGGTAACATTGCTGGCATATACTCCCGACCCTCAAAAAACGGTTGCAATGGCGGCAAAACTTTGTTACTCACCCTCAAAGATTTCCGATATCGGAGAGGGACTGACCGATGAAAAGGTTTCATCTTTTGTTGACATGCTTTCTGAAATAGGACACGAAAGCCCTATAGAACACGCATCCTTTACCTTTGGAATAGAGGGAGTTTCCCGTGCTTTACTGGCACAGATAACAAGACACAGAATAGCTTCCTACAGCGTTCAGAGCCAGAGGTATGTGGCAGAAAAGCAGTTTGAATATGTTCTGCCTCCTGAGATAGAGAAAAATCCTGAGGCAAAGGAAATCTTTCTTGATGCAATGAAAAGAGACCAAGAACAATACGATAAGCTTGCAGAAATCCTTAAAAAGCAGGCTTACGATGAGTTTATTGCTTCCGGTATGGACGAAAAAGCTGCGGCTAAGGCGGCGGAAAAGAAGGCTATAGAGGACGCAAGATTTGTGCTTCCAAACGCCTGCTGCACAAAGATGATTTGCACATTTAATGCACGCAGTCTCAAAAACTTCTTTGCCCACAGATGCTGCAACAGAGCTCAGTGGGAGATAAGAAGTCTTGCTGAGCAGATGCTTATGCAGTGCCTTGAGGTTGCTCCCGAGCTGTTTAAACACTGCGGACCGCCATGTCTTTTCGGCAAATGTCCGGAGGGCAAAATGAGCTGCGGAAAAATGCAGGAAGTGAGAAAAAAATATGGCAGGTAAGCTTATTGTTATAGAGGGCTTGGACGGAAGCGGAAAAGCTACTCAGGCACAGCTGGTTTATGATAATCTTTTAAAATCAGGAATAAATGTCAGAAAAATTTCCTTTCCCGACTATGAACAGCCAAGCTCTGTGCTTGTTCAAATGTATTTAAAGGGAGAGTTCGGAGATAAACCCACTGATGTAAACGCCTATACTGCGTCATCCTTTTACGCTGTAGACCGTGCGGCAAGCTTTTTGAAATTTTGGAAAGAGGATTATGAAAACGGTACGGTGTTTGTTGCTGACAGATATGCCACTTCAAATGCGATTTACCAGCTTTCAAAGCTTTCCGACGAAGAAAAAGACGAGTATCTTTATTGGCTTGAGGATTTTGAATATAATAAGCTGAAGCTTCCGGCTCCTGACGCCGTTATATATCTGGATGTACTGCCTGAGGTTTCTCAGAAGCTTCTCAGTGAAAGATATAAAGGTGACGAATCTAAAAAAGATATTCACGAAAAGAATATGAATTATCTTTTAAACTGTAGAAAATCCGCCATGTATTCAGCAGAAAAGCTTGACTGGAGAATAGTTAACTGCTGTGCAGACGGTGAAATCAGAGGAATTTCAGAAATAAACGAAGATATAATGAAAATTATAAAAGACTCGGTTTTATGATTGATAAAATAATCAATTATTTTTCCTGAAAATGTTAATAATAAAAAGAGATTGATGAAAGCAGATATATATTTTCATCTAAAGAGCGAACGATTATCGTTCAAGAGAGGATTTTTAAATTTATGACAGAATTAAAAAAAGGTTTGCTTGAGTTTAAAGAGATAGAACTGGAAGATGTAGAAGCCTTTACAAAAATTTTTGAAAGCTCTGGCCATATGGGTTCCGACGCTTCATTTGCCACAATGTATTTGTGGGGTAAAAGATACGGAATAAAAGCCGCTGTAAAGGACGGTTTCGTTATTAAGATTTTCGGAGAAGAAAACGACAAGAAATACAGCTACCCCTGCGGAAAAGGCGATATAAAATCCGTAATCGAAACCATAAAACAGGACAGCATTGAGAGATACGGAAAATTTATCGGACTTGCTATGCTCACAGATGAGAATAAAGAGGAGCTTGAGCAGCTTTACCCGGGTGAATTTACCTATGAAGAGATGGACGGTTCCGCCGATTATATCTATTTGAGAACTAATTTGGCTGACCTGCCCGGAAAGAAGTACCACGCAAAGAGAAACCATATCTCAAAGTTTAAAAGACTTTATCCGGAATATCGCTTTGAAAAGCTCGGCAAGGAAACCTTTGATGACGCACTGACAGTTGCGGCTAAGTGGTGTGCGGTAAACGGCTGTACCGGTTCAGGCGGAGAAAGCCTCGGCGCTGAATACTGCGCAATCAACAGAGCTTTTTATAATTTTGATACCCTGGGAATGTTCGGCGGGGTTCTTTATGTAAACGACGAGCCTGTTGCCATGACTGCGGCGTCCAGAATAAACGACAAGGTTTGCGACGTAAACTTTGAAAAAGCTCTCAATTTTGACGGAGCTTATGCAATGATTAACAACTGCTTTGCCCAGACCTATACGGATTATGAACTTTTGAACCGTGAAGAGGATATGGGAATTGAGGGACTTAGAAAAGCAAAGCTTTCCTATTACCCTGAAAGAGTTTTGACAAGATATGCCGCAATTCCAAAGGAATGATTGTTATGGAAAGGCAGTACAGAAAAGTACCTGACTGTGAAAAACAAGCTTTAAGACCTCAGCTTGAAAATATCTGGAAAAAGTGTTTTTTCGATACAGATGAGGGCACAAAATTTGTTTTTGAAAATATTTATCCTGACAGCAGATGCTACTGCTGTTTTATAGACGATATCTGCTGTGCCTCTCTTTATCTTATTGACGGTGAAATAGAGGATAAAAATGGAATTTCTCAAAGGGTTCATTATCTTTTCGGAGCGGCAACATTGCCCGAATACCGAAAAGGAGGAATAATGTCTTCCCTTATAGAATACGCTCTTATGGATAGCTTTAAAGAGGGCCACAAGGCTTCAGTTTTGCTTCCGGCAAACGAGGGTCTTTATTCCTATTACGGCAAGCTGGGATATGTTCCTTTATACGGAACTGAGATTAGAGATTATGAGCTTTTAAAAAATCATAAATCGGAAAAAATCCCTTTAATTTATGATGAAAAAGAAAAAACAGATAATATAATTAAACTGAGGAAAACTGCAAAACAGCCTGTTCAGGTTATGCAGTTTCCCGATAAAACAGTTAAAAATGCTTTGGGATACAACAGCATTTACAATGGTTTTTCCGTTTCCGGTGAAGATTTTTACATGACGGTTCAGAGCAGTTCAAAAGAGACTGTAGCAACCGAATTTATATCGGAAAAACCTGTGGAAGAAGTGCTGAACAGCGTATTTTCTGAATTTGATGATATAAAGAAAATCACAGTAAGGGTTCCCTGCTGTTCTGAAAATAAATTTGGAATGATAAATGTCCTTGATAAGTCTGTGGAGTTTTCCCATACGATTTATATAGGACTTACAAAAGATTAAAATAAAGGAGGAAACGACAATGATTTATTGTTTCTTGGCAAACGGATTTGAGGAAATCGAGGCTTTAGCTCCGGTTGATATATTGAGAAGAGCTGAACTTGAAGTTGTAACCGTAGGTGTAGGCGGAAAAGAAATCAGAGGTTCTCACGGAATAAAGGTCATTGCTGATATTGAGGAAAGTGAAGTTATCACAGACAATATGGACATGGTGATTCTTCCGGGAGGTATGCCCGGCACACTTAATCTGGACAATTCTCCTATTGTTGCGGCAAGTGTAAATTACTGCGTGCAGAACGACCTGCCGGTTGCTGCAATCTGCGCCGCTCCTTCTGTTCTGGGACATCTTGGAGTGTTAAAGGGCAAAAAAGCCACATGTTTCCCGGGCTTTGAAAGTGAACTTGACTGCGCCCAGCATACAGGCGAGCCTGTAACAAGGGACGGAAAAATAATAACATCAAGAGGAGCGGGCTGTGCTGTAGATTTCGGTCTTGAGATAGTTTCTCTTCTTTTGGGAGAGGACAGAGCCGAAAAGCTCAAAGGTGCTATGCAATGCCCGTAAACGATATCAGAATTGTAAAACGGGAGCTTAGAAAAAAATACAGAGAAATACGTGAAAATATGAGTCCTCAGAAGAAAAGCAGATATGACGAACTTCTGAAAAAAGGATTTTTGGCTTCAAGGGAGTACAAAAACAACGACATAGTTTTTGCTTTTGTATCAAAACCCATTGAGATAGACACAATATCTATTATTGAAGCCGTTTTGAAAGACGGCAAAAGGGTTGCTGTTCCCAGATGTGTCACAGATAAAAGGGAGATGGATTTCTTTTTTATCGAATCTTTTGACCAGCTGGAGAAAAGCACCTACGGACTTATGGAGCCTATACCGGATAAATGCGAAAAGGTCACTGATTTTTCCAAGGGAGTTTGCATTGTTCCAGGACTTGCCTTTGATTCTGAGGGATTCAGGCTTGGATTTGGAATGGGCTATTATGACCGTTTTTTATCCCTGTTTCAGGGTGATAAAATCGGACTTTGCTACAGCAGCTGCGTAAAATGGAAGCTCCCCCACGGTTTTTTTGACAGACCTGTGGATTTAATAATCACAGAAAGGTTTGTCCGCAACATAAGAAAAAGAAAAGCAAACAGGAGACAATAGGAAAGGCTGTGTAGAAATGTCAGAGGACAAAAACTTAAACAACAATTCCGAAGAGATGTTCATGGAGAACAGAAGGAAAAAAGTTGAAAATTTTAAAATGAAAATAAACCCTTCATCTTCCTTGGATTTGGTTGAAGAGAACAGTCATTTCCCGGAAAGAGGAGAACACTTTTCAGATAACGGTGTTAACTCGAATAGTTACGACCTTAATAGTTTTTCAGAAAAACCTAATAATGAAAGATATGACAGCGGAGATTATCTTTACAGCAACAGCGGAAATCATGGCGAATATGTAGAAAACTATGGTCAGAATTATGACTCATACAATAACAGCAGCTACAGTGCAGGATACGGTGAGCAATTATCTAATTCCGGAGAAAGACCTGTAGATGTTGTGTCTGATATTCGTAACGAAAACGATTATATGAATTTCAGCAACGACCCTGTTTCTTATGAGGAAGGCTATACAAAAAAACAGCAGAAGCGTATGCAAAAGCTGGAAAAGAAACGAATGAAAAAGAATAAAAAGACCTTTAAATATATTTGGTTGCTTTCAACTTTGGTTATGGGTATAATTTTAGGTCAGTTTTTGGTTCTTGGATTCAACGATATGCTGGCGGTTAACAGACAGGACGACACAACAGTTCATGTTGAAATCGGAGCTAATCCAACATTGGATGAAGTGGCTTCAATATTGCAGGAAAATCATGTAATTGACAGCGAACTGTTTTTCAAGCTCTATGTCAGCGTTACAGGTTCTGCCGACGGATTCAGACAGGGCTCTTTTGATATGAGCCAAAACATGGATTACGAGCAGATAGTAAACTACATGCAGAGCAACCTGAACAGAACAGATATTGTTACAGTTCAGCTTTACGAGGGCATGAATGCCCTTGAAATAGCGGACAAACTTGAGGAAGAGGGAGTTTTAACAGACAGAGAAAAGTTCTTCGAGCTTTTAAACAGCGATATATATGACGAGGACTATCCTTTCTTACAAAATGTTTCTTCCGAGGGTAAATATTATCGCCTTGAGGGATATCTGTTCCCGGATACCTACGATTTCTACAAAAATGAGGACCCGGAAACAACTATAGAACGCTTTTTGAGCAACTATGAAAAGCGAATTTGTTACACAAAATACGAAAATGAAAATTACGAAAAAGACGTAACCATAGAAGATATGATAAATGACAGTCAGTATTCTATGGATGAAATAATGATAATAGCTTCTATCATTCAGGCTGAGGCGGCTGATGTTGAGGATATGTACAATGTTTCCTCTGTTCTTCATAACCGCCTTGAATCCCACATTGACGAGGGTCTTTCAAGACTTGACTGCGACTCTACTGTTTATTATCCTTACCGTTCAAAAAGCGCAGTACCTGAGGATATGGGCGACTATATGAGCAACTATAATACCTATGAAATTTATGGTTTGCCGGCAGGCGCAATCTGTAACCCAAGTCTTGATGCAATTATGGCGGCTCTTTATCCTAATGATACAAACTATTATTATTTCTGCCATTCAGCTCCTACTGAGGACAGCCCATCTGTGGCTTACTATGCTACTAATGCATACGACCACAATAGAAACCTTGTTGAGGCAGGTTTGGTAGAAGAGTAACCCTATAATAAAGAAAGGTTAAGATAAACTATGATTAGACCCGAGGTACTTTCACCTGCAGGGGATATGGAATGCCTTGAATCCGCTCTGAAATTCGGAGCGGATGCGGTTTTTCTTGCAGGAAATATGTTTGGAATGAGAACTGCTTCCAAAAATTTTACAGAGGAAGAGCTTCAAAAAGCGGTGAAACTTGCCCATGAAAAGGGCGCAAAGATTTATGTTACCTGCAATACTCTTCCAAGAAACAATGAAATAGAAGAGCTTCCCCATTTTCTCACCTACTGCGGAGAAATAGGTGTTGACGCTTTTATAATAGCTGATATAGGCGTTCTTAATATGGCTGCAAAGTATGCGCCAAAGGTTCACCGCCATATCTCCACACAGGCAGGAATTGTCAATTACGAAACAGCCAGAGCCTTCCACCAGCTTGGAGCTTCCAGAGTAGTTTTGGCAAGAGAGCTTCCTTTGGATGAGATTGCCCAGATTAGAGCCAAAATTCCAAATGATTTGGAAATAGAGTGTTTTGTACACGGAGCAATGTGCGTTTCTTTTTCCGGAAGATGTCTTATTTCTGCCTATCTTACAGGAAGAGATGCAAACCGTGGCGACTGCGCACAGCCTTGCCGCTGGAAATATCATCTCTATGAGGAAAACAGAGAAGGTCAGTTTTTCCCGGTAGAGCAGGAGGACGGCGGAACTTATCTTTATAATTCCAGAGATATGTGTATGATTGAGCATATTCCGGAATTGGTAAAAGCCGGAGTTTCCAGCCTTAAAATCGAGGGAAGAGCAAAATCCGCTTATTATGCCGCAGTTACAACAAACGCCTACCGTCATGCGGTGGACGATTTCATGGCAATGGGCGAAAATTATCATTTACAGCCATGGATTAAAGAGGAACTGGAAAAAATCAGCCACAGAGAATACAGCACAGGTTTTTATTTCGGAAATGAGCCGGGACAGGTAACAAACAACGGCGGATATATAAGAAAATACGACTTTGTTGGGGTATGCAACGATTCCATTGAAAATGTGGCTCATATTACCCAGAGAAACAGATTTTTTGTAGGCGATACACTTGATATTTTGCCACCTGACGGTTTTTCCTTTAACACAAAGGTTATTAAGCTTATAAATAAAAACGGTGAAGATGTGGAAGCCGCAAACCACGCAATGGAACAGCTGGAAATGGTTACAGACAAGCCTGTTCCGGCAGGTTCACTTATGAGATTAAAAAGAGAATAAAAATTGTAATAGGAGGCGATAAAATGACTGAGAAGGAAAGAATGCTCGGCGGAAAGCTTTACAGAGCCTTTGGTGAGGAGCTTAGAGGGGACTTTAAGAAAGCTAAAAGGCTTATTGCTGAATACAATGTGACAACAGAGGACGAAAAAGAAAAAAGAAATAAAATCCTCAAAGAACTTCTGGGAGGAACAGGAGAGAATTTCCACATTGAACCGCCGTTTTTCTGCGATTACGGCTGTAATATTTATGTTGGCGAGAACTTTTACTGCAATTATGAGTGCATCGTGCTGGATGTGTGCAAGGTTACAATAGGCGATAACGTGCTTATAGGCCCGAGAGTAAGTTTGTACGCCGCAGGACACCCCATTGACCCGGTTATAAGAACCGACGGTCTCGAGTTCGGAAAGCCAATCAACGTGGGAAACAACGTATGGATAGGAGGAGACACAACCATAAATCCGGGAGTTACCATAGGTGATAATTCCGTAATAGGTTCCGGCTCAGTTGTTACAAAGGATATCCCGGCAAACGTAGTAGCCGCCGGAAATCCATGCAAAGTAATCAGAGAGATTACCGAGGATGATATAAAGTATTGGGAAAAGCTCCGTGATGAGTACAACGCAAGCCTTGATGATTAAAAAAATTTCATATACATAAATCCCGTTATTGGCGATTGTGTTGCATATGAGTGTTTAGAAAACGAAAAGACAGCGCAGAATAAGCTTTGTCTTTTCGTTTTTTTGTTTTGAGGTGAAAATGCTGATGTAAAAAATTTTGGCAATGAGAAATACGACAGATATTACCTAATTGTCTATTGAATACAATACAAAAAACTGATATAATTAACTTAAAGAATGTTAAAATATAACAAATATTTTGCGGAAAAGAGGCGAATACCTTGCAGAATTTATTTTTATGCTATCCAAAATGCAGTACCTGCAAAAAGGCGGAAAAATGGCTTTTGGATAAGGGAATTGAGTTTGAAAAAAGGGATATTAAAACACAAAATCCCAGTGAAGATGAAATAAAAGAATGGCACAAAAAATCAAATCTGCCTTTGAAAAAGTTTTTCAACACAAGCGGACAGCTCTATAAGTCCATGAATCTTAAAGAAAAGCTTCCCGAAATGACAGAGGAGGAAATGTACAGCCTTTTGGCCACGGACGGTATGCTTGTTAAACGTCCGATTTTTGTAAAGGGCGATAAGGTGCTTGTAGGATTTAAAGAAATAACATGGGAGGAAAGTCTGGCGGAGTAATGCCGGATAAGAAAAAATATGAAACTTATATCATGGAACGTAAACGGTCTGAGAGCCTGTGTGGGAAAAGGCTTTATGGATTTTTTCAAAGAGGCCGACGCAGATATTTTCTGTGTACAGGAAACCAAGCTTCAGGCGGGACAGATTGATTTAAAGACAGAGGGCTACTATCAGTTTTGGAATTATGCGGAGAAAAAAGGCTATTCTGGAACTGCAATATTTACAAAGGAACAGCCGCTGTCCCAAAGCTACGGCATAAATATTCCCGAACATGACAGCGAGGGAAGAGTTATCACCTTGGAATATCCGAAATTTTATATAGTGACCGTTTATACTCCTAATTCACAAAACGAGCTTTTAAGGCTTCCTTACCGAATGGAGTGGGAGGACGCTTTCCTTGATTATCTTAAAAAGCTTGAAAGTAAGAAGCCTGTTATTTTCTGCGGAGATTTAAATGTGGCTCACAAGGAAATAGACTTGAAAAACCCGAAAACCAACAGAAAAAACGCAGGATTTACAGATGAAGAAAGAGAAAAGTTTTCAAAGCTTCTTGACAGCGGATTTATAGACACATTCAGATATTTTTATCCCGATTTGGAGGGAGTTTATTCCTGGTGGTCTTACAGATTCAGCGCAAGGGCTAAAAACGCAGGTTGGAGAATAGACTATTTCTGTGTATCAAAATCTCTGGAACCGAATTTAAAAGACGCAAAAATTCACACTCAGGTTATGGGTTCCGACCATTGTCCGGTTGAACTTACTATAGATTTATAAGAACAGGAGGACAACAATGTCCAGTTTTGTAGAACTTAAAAATGTTTATAAAAGATACAAAATGGGAGAGGTTACAATAACGGCGTCAAACGGAGTGTCGTTTACAATAGAGAAGGGAGAATTTGCGGTTATTGTGGGAAGCAGCGGCGCAGGAAAAACCACAATACTTAATATTTTAGGTGGAATGGACAGCTGCGATGAGGGAGAGGTTATTGTTGACGGAAAGGACGTTGCAAAGCTCAGCCCTAAAGAGCTTATTGAGTACCGCAGATACGATATAGGCTTTGTCTTTCAGTTTTATAACCTTGTGCAGAATCTTACCGCCAAGGAGAACATCGAGCTTGCCACACAGATAACAAAGGACGCCTACGACCCTATAGAGGTTTTAAAGGAAGTAGGCCTTGAGGATAGAATAAACAATTTCCCGTCACAGCTATCAGGCGGCGAACAGCAGAGAGTTTCAATAGCAAGAGCTCTTGCAAAAAAGCCTAAGCTTTTGCTTTGTGATGAACCTACCGGAGCTTTGGACTACAATACCGGTAAAAATATTTTGAAGCTTCTCCACGATACCTGCCGCAACAACAATATGACGGTTATACTTATAACCCACAACCAGGCTATAACTCCTATGGCTGACAGAATAATAAAAATGAAAAACAGCAAGGTGGAAAGCATTACACTCAATGAAAATCCCATGCCTGTAGAAAATATCGAATGGTGATTTTTTCTTTGAAAGGGTGTGATATATATGAAAAAGGCTTTGGTCAAGGACTTGTTCCGTGAAATCTGGCGGACCAAAAGCAGGTTCCTTGCAATACTTGCCATTGTCGCAATAGGCTGCGGATTTTTTGCCGGAGTTAAGTCAAGCTGTCCTGATATGAAGCTGACGGCGGCGACATATTACGAAGAATATAATCTGGCAGATTTCCATATTATGTCCAATTACGGTCTGGACGACACTGATATTGAGGCGATAAAAGAAACCGTAAACGTCCGAGGAATCAGCGGAGGATATTCCGCCGATGTTATGGTTAAAAGCGACGATAAAAACAATCTTGTTTTAAAGGCTATTTCCTATGACCTTGAAAATCCGGATACTGCCGACAACATGAACAGACCTTTGTCAATAGAAGGCAGACTGCCGGAAAAATCCGGAGAATGTGTAGTTGAGCAGAGCAAGCTTGCAAATGGAAAGCTTGCCATAGGCAGTAAAATCCAGCTTTATCTGGAAAAGGATGATATATCAGAAAGCCTTAAAGTAACTGAATATGAAATTGTGGGAACAATAAACACACCAAGCTATGTGGGTTTTCAGTACGGAACCACCACAGTGGGAGACGGTGAAATAGACACCTACATCCTTATTCCTGAAGAGGATTTTGCCTTTGATGTATACACAGATGTGTATTTCACTTTGCAGGAAACAGAGGGTCTTGACCCATTTGAGGATGAGTACGGTCAGATTATTGAAGAAAACACAGCTCTCCTTGAAAACAATGATAAGCTTACCTACAATAGATATAACGACATTGTAGCAGAAGCTCAGCAAGAGCTTGATGATGCAAAACAGGAGCTTGCAGACGGTGAAGCCGAGGCAGAGGAAAAGCTCAATGATGGCTGGCAGGAGCTTGAAGATGCAAGAATTCAGCTTGAAGATGCGAAAACCCAGATTGACGATGCAAGACAGGAGCTTGACGACGGCTGGAGTGAGTATTACAGCGGAATTGAAACACTGAATACCGAGATTGCAAACGGCAGACAGCAGATTGAAGACGCAAAAGCTCAGCTTTACTCTGCGGAAGCTGAATACAACAGCGGTCTTGAGCAGTATAATCAGGGACTTGCAGAGTTCCAGGAAAAAGAGGCTGCGGCACTGGAAGAGCTTTCCGGATATGAAGCCCAGCTGGCAGAGCTTGAGCCTGTAGTAACCGCCGGAAGACAGGAGCTTGACTCATTTAAAAGTCTTTTGGCAAACTACAATTCAATTATAGAAAAGTATTCTGCAATTACAGTTACAGAAGAGGAGATACTTCCGGACGAAATCGCAGTTATGGACCAGATAGACGCATTTATAGCTGAAATGATGCCGGGAGTTCCTATAAGCATTAAAAATTTCTTTGTTTCCTATGCTACAGCGCCCGCTGAGGAAAAACAGCAGTACAGCGCAATTCTTTCCATAGTGTCCTCAGAGGGTCAAAAGCAGATAGATGAGAAAGAACCTCAGGTAATTGAGGGAGAAGAAGCGGTTGCACAGCTTAAAGCCGGAATCGAAGCAGGTTACAGCCAGCTTGAAGCAGGAAGACAGGAGCTTCAAAACTCTAAAAATCAGCTGGACAGTGCAAAACAGCAGATTGATGACGGTTACAACGAAATTTATTACAATGAAAGTCTTTTAAATCAAAAAGAAGCCGAGGGCAGACAGGAGCTTGAAAACGCACTTGCTAAGCTGTATTCCGGCGAGGCTGATTATGATGCAGGTGTTGTCGAATACGAGGACGGACTTGCTGAATATCAGGACGGAGTTGAAGAATACGAACAGTCAAAAATAGACGTAGAGGAAGAGCTTCAGGAGGGCAGAGATAAGATTGCCAACGCCGAAAAGGAATTAAAAGACCTTGAAACACCGGAGTGGTACGTATTTGACAGAAACGACAACCCGGGATATTCCACCTATGAGGAGGATGCGGAAAAGGTTGACGCAATCGCCGCAGTATTCCCGTTCTTCTTTGTACTTGTTGCGGCTCTTGTATGTTCCACCACAATGACAAGAATGGTTGAAGAGCAGAGAACTCAGATGGGAACATTAAAGGCTCTCGGCTACAAAAACCGCAGCATAGTTTCAAAATATTTGATTTATGCAATTTCTGCCAGCATAGTGGGAAGCATAATCGGACTTTGCATAGGATTTAAGCTGTTCCCGTGGGTAATTATAAACGCCTACAAGATAATGTACAGTATGCCTGATCCTATGATGCCGTTCAGATGGGATTATGCAGGCTGGTGTACTTTGGTGGGAATACTCTGTACAGGACTTTTAGCATATTTTGTATGCAGAAAAGAGCTGAAAACAGTACCTGCACAGCTTATGCGTCCTAAATCACCGAAGGTTGGCAAAAAGATTATGCTGGAGCGTGTGGGCTTTGTATGGAACAGACTTTCATTCCTTCACAAGGTTACCGCAAGAAATATTTTCCGCTACAAAGCCAGAAGCCTTATGACTACCATCGGCATTGCGGGATGCTGTGCTCTTATTCTTACAGGCTTTGGACTAAACTACGCCATAAGCTCGATAGTTGACCGACAGTTTGGCGATATATTCAAATACGATGTTACAATAGCTATCAGTGAAAATTCAGAAAGTCTTGAGGAGCTTCAGGACTATATAAACTCCAACCAATATATAAACAGCTCGGAAACCCTTATGGTTAAAACTGTTGACGCAGAGAAAAACGGGGAAACAACAGCTTCCGTTTCAATGTCTGTTTTTCAAAATCCGGAAGTGGTTGACGATTATATAACACTGAGAACAATGGATGACCATACACCTCTTGAGCTTACCGACGACGGAGTTATAATAAGCCAGAAGATGAGCAATGTTCTTAAAGCAAAAGCCGGAGACAGCTTCTCCGTGGTAAATTCTGACGGAAGCAAAACAGAACTTAAAGTAACTGGAGTTACAGAGAACTATGCAATGAACTACATCTATATGACACCGACTCTGTACAGAAATGTTTACGGTGAAGAACCATCATACAACATGATTTACGCCAACATTCCTGACGGAGTTGAAACCAGCGACCTGTCAACAGAACTTCTTGATGACAGCGATATACTGGGAATTGCCTATTCAAGCGACACAATGAGCAGATTTGTTGACACAATAGGAAGCCTCAAGAGCATAGTTATCGTACTCATAGTTTCAGCGGGACTTTTGGCATTCATAGTTATGTACAATCTTGTAAACATCAATGTAAACGAGAGAAAGAGAGAGCTTGCCACAATCAAAGTTCTTGGTTTTTACGACAGAGAGGTTTCCTCCTACATTTACCGTGAAAACAACGTGGCGGTTTTATTCGGAATTATCTTAGGTTTAATACTGGGAATTTTTCTTGAAAAATTTGTTGTATCTGTTGCGGAGGTTGACGCAGTTATGTTTATTTCCGACATGGCGTGGTGGTGTTACGTTGTTTCAGCTCTCATAACAGCCATTTTCGCACTGATAGTAACAATAGTTGTCCACTTCTCCCTGAAAAAAATCGACATGGTAGAATCCCTAAAAGCCATCGAATGATTTTTATATCCGACCTGCCGGGCTTAGCTTTGGAAATTTACACCTGCACAGGTCGGGCGAGACGTTTTGTTAAGCGGCTTAGAGTGGTTCGCTCGCATTTAGCTTTTTATATTTATAATCTTTTTATCAGGTTATAATAAAATCATTACAAAAAATAAACCGTGGTTTCTGAAAATTTTCAGAACCACGGTTTTAATATTCTTATATTTATTTTTTAATCCTTACTGTACATTTCAACAGCATGGTCGCAGTAGTCGCAGAAAAGGTGTGAGCCTTGTTTTATAAAGCTTTTTGGGAGATAAGCTTCACGGTGTGTTACACATCTCTCATTTGGACATGTTACATCGTCTGCGATAACTTTCTTTTTGTTGTCATGGAAGAAATAGTCGCTGTCCTCAAGAAGAAGTATAATGAGAGCCATTCTTCCGTACATTCCGTAAACTGCTTGCTTAAAGTAGCAGGCACGAGGGTCGTCGTCAACCTCTACGGTGATTTCATCAACTCTTGGAAGAGGATGCAAAACTATCATATCCTCCTTAGCCAAAGCCATTTTTTCAGCATCAAGAATATAAACGCCCTTTTGAGCTTCGTATTCTTCTTTAGAGCTGAATCTTTCCTGCTGAATTCTTGTCATGTAAAGCACGTCCAAATCGGAGATAGACTCTTTCAGATTCTGGCTTTCTGTAAATTCGCAGCCGGAGTTAATCATAATTTCCTTGATATAATCAGGAACAGTAAGTTCCGGAGTGGATATAAGAACAAAACTGTTGCCCTCAAAGTGGGACATGGTTTTAATAAGGGAGTGTACGGTTCTTCCGTTTTTCAGGTCGCCGCACAGACCGATTTTAAGATGATTAAGTCTGCCTTTTTCATTGTGCAGTGTCACAATATCGGTGAGTGTCTGGGTGGGGTGGAGATGTCCGCCGTCGCCGGCATTTATAACAGGAACGCTGCTGTATAGAGAAGCGGCTTTTGCTGCGCCCTCAACGGGATTTCTCATGGCGATTATGTCCGCATAACCGCTTACAACAGTGATTGTGTCCTTCAGGCTTTCGCCTTTTGCAACGGAAGAGTTCATTGGATTGTCAAAACCTATTGTTTTTCCGCCCAGTCGAAGCATAGCTGTTTGGAAAGACATCTGAGTTCTGGTTGACGGTTCATAAAAAAGCGTTGCAAGGATTTTTCCGTCGCATACGTGACTGTATTTGGCGGGATCTGCCTTGATTTTTCCGGCAAGATCAATAACCTGCTGGAGCTGTGCGAAAGTTAAATCTTCAAGATCAATTACATGACGATGTTTCATATGAATCCTCCCCTTAAAAACCTTTTAAAATCCGCAGAATATTATATCAAATAAATTACTTAAAAGCAAGTATAAGGCATTTATGAACGCAAAAAGGGCTAATTGTCAGATTGTAACTCTCATAAACAGTAATATATGGGAATTTCTGACAATTATATGTGACGGAGTATAAAATGTAATATTTATGTTTTTTATATCCTTGACAGACAGGATGATTTGACATAAAATAGTATAGAACAATCATTATGTGCATCTTTCCTATTTAATTGAAAGATGCAAATTTTTAAATGATGAAAAATATCGGACAAGGTTATCTTTTCCGATGATTTTAGAAAAGGAGTCGATTATGAAAGTAAAATTGTCCTGGATACCTTTTATTCTCTTCACTCCTGTGCTTGTGGGATTGGCGCTTTATACATCGATTTTCCCTGATGCAGAGCAGCTTTTCATGGGCTTTGGAGTGTCCATACTTCCATACGCTATTGCGGGGGTAACACTTGTAATGTTCTTGTTCTGTCTTTTGTTCAAGGCGATTGACAGAAAAACGGCTGATTACTATGTGATTAAACGAAACATTCCTGCCGGTCTTTTCGGACTTATAACAGCTGCCACAATTGCGGCAGAGGGCGGAATATCGCTTTTGGAAGCCAAGTCATCCGGAGATATATCTGCTTACGCTGTTGTCTATGTAGTTTTTACTTTGCTTTCGGCTTTGGCAATAGTTATAATGTCGCTTATGCACCTGACAAAGACTACAAGTTCAAAGGGACTTTCAGTTTATCTGCTTATGCCGGCAATTTGGAGCGCAATTAAGCTTGTAAATGTTTTTGTAAACAATGCGGAGATTTCTCTTGCAAATACAGACGTTCTTCAGCTTTTGACACTTATTGCCGTTACTCTTTACTTTTTCTTTTACGCTCAGCTTATTTCAGCAATCAGAAGCAAAGGTACATTAAAGAATACAATAGTAATGGGACTTATTTCCGTTTCACTTCTTATTGCAAGCTGTGCAGTGCCTGTATATGATATAGTTGTATCAGGTGTAATTCCTGAGATATTCTCACTTATTCCTACTATTCAGAACATAGCTTTGTTCTTCTATATTTTCTCTTTTGTTGCAGAGCTGTCAAGCCAGGCATTGAGAAAAGACGAAATGAAAGTTGTAATCGCAGGCGGTGAAGCTTACGACTATGATTATGACGATAAGCAGCAGAGAAAAGAAGAAAAGCGTGCAAAGAAAGAAGAAAAGAGAAATAAGAAGAAAAACAAAAACGAAGAAGAACTTCAGGATTTTGAGGATAACAAGCCTATCGGATCTTACGGTGATGGACTTTCAAGTGCAGATACAGTGAGAGAACAGGTTGTTCCATCAGATTATGATGACATATACTCAGAGGATGATATTATATCATTCAGTACAGAGTCAACCGAGTCAGAAGCTCCTCAGACAAGTGAAGCTGTTCCTGCTGAAACTTCCGATGAAGTAAGTGATGAGGATAAGCTCAGACTTACAGAGGCTGTTATTTCTGAAATTGAAAAGGAAAATGACGAAAACGGTGAAGTCGTTTCTGATGAAACAGAAGTTGATACAGACGAATCAACAGAGGATAAAATGAGGAGAATCGACCAGCTGATTTTCCAGCTTGAAACAGATGACAGTAATGTCTGAGTATTAAAAAGATTATTTATAAACTTTATTGCGGAAAAAGACATTAGCCTTTTTCCGCATTTTTGTAGGAGATGATTTCCATGATTAAAAAGACAAAAGCTGCCCTGCTGATTTTTGCTTTGCTGTTTGCGCTGACTGTTCCTTTTGTGACTGTTTCGGCGGAAAGTGGCTTTGTTATTGATAACGGCATATTGCTTTCCTATACAGGCTCCCAAAAGGAAATAACAATCCCGTCAGAGGTTGTGTATATAGGAGACAATGCATTCAGAAATAATACTTCTGTGGAAAAAGTTGTGCTGGGTCAATCGGTTATGGGTATAGGAAACTGCGCTTTTTACGGCTGTACTTCCTTGTCTTCCGTAGAGCAGACCGAAAGCGTCGGAGCAATAGGCGCATATGCTTTTTATAATACGCCGTATTTAAACAATCAAAAAGGCGAGTTTGTAACCCTTAACGATATACTTATCAAGTACAACGGCGGTTCACAAACTGTTGCAATACCGTCAAATGTCAGAGTTATATCCCCTTATACCTTTGCATATAACAGAAATATAAATTCCGTAATTGCGGGAAGCAATGTGGAAGAAATAGGCGAGGGCGCATTTTACATGTGCGGCAATCTTTCAAATGTGGATATTTCTGAAAACACAGCGGTTATCGGCGGATATGCCTTTTATGATACGCCGTGGCTTAAAAATGACCAAAGAGAGTTTCTCATTGAGGGCAGAAACATTCTGATTGACTGCAAATCGGAGGATAAAAATATTACGATTCCCGATGATGTGGTTACAGTTGGAACGGGCGCATTTTATATGAGCGGATTGGAGTCGGTGACTTTTTCTGAAAATACAAAGGTTATCGGCATGAGAAGCTTTATGGGATGTGAAAACCTCAAATCAGTGAATATAAACGACGGAATTTTACTTGTTGATACACAGGCATTTTATAATTGTCCGTCTTTGGAAAAAGCAGAAATAGCCTCTTCCGTACAGGTGATAAATGACAAGGCATTTGTAAAGGGCAACATTACCATTTACGGAGAAAAGGGAAGCGTGGCGGAAAGCTTTGCAAATGCAAACGATATCCCCTTTAACGGAGGTGGTATCCTTGGAGATTTAGACGGCGACGGAGTATTAACTATTTCCGATGCAACATATCTTCAGGGCTATATTGCAGGAATTAAAAGTGAGAAACCGGACATGTCCATTGCGGATGTAAACGGCGACGGAAGTATATCTATAACAGACGTTTCAAAATTGCAGATGATAATAGCCGGAGAACAGTAAAGTTTTAAATATCGGGGTTGACAAGAAAAAGGTTTAGTGATAATATAGTTCCTGTACAAAATAAATACTTGAACGCAGAAAAGGACACGATGCTTTTTGTATCCGCAAAAGAGAGCCGTATGTTTGGTGAGATTACGGCGGCGTGAAGAAAAGTGTTACCACCTTTGAGTTGGCGCAGGAAATGGCGTCACGGTAAGCACCGTTATCGCTTTCGAGGACAGATTTTATCTGTCGAATACGGGTGGAACCACGGAGAATATTCGTCCCGGTGACTTGCTTTGTGCAGGTCATCGGGTTTTTTGTTTTCTAAAAAAATTAAAAAGGAGAGATAACAATGATTAACGTAGAGTTAAAAGGCGGAGTTGTAAAGGAGTTTGAAAACAACACAACAGCCGCAGAAGTTGCAAAATCATTGGGCGGCGGCCTTTATAAGGCTGTATGCGCCTGTAAAATAAACGGACAGGTGATGGATTTAAGAACCGAGCTTACAGAGGACTGCAAGCTTGAGCTTTTGACATTCGACGATCCTGACGGTAAAAAAGCATTCTGGCACAGCGCATCACACGTTTTGGCACAGGCTGTAAAAAGACTTTACCCTGAGGCAAAATGCGCAATAGGCCCTGCTGTTGACAACGGTTTTTACTATGACTTTGATGTTGAGAAGCCTTTCTCACCGGAAGACCTTCAGAAAATCAAGGCAGAAATGAAAGCTATTGTTAAATCCGGCGAAGTTATTGAAAGATTTGAACTTCCACCTGAGGAGGCAGAAAAGCTTCTTTCAGACATGGGAGAAACATACAAGGTTGAGCTTGTAAAGGAACATGCAGGCAAGGGCGAAAACATCAGCTTCTACAAGCAGGGAGATTTCACAGACCTTTGCGCAGGCCCTCACCTTCTCAGCGTTGCACCTCTTAAAGCTATTGAGCTTACAAACTGCACAGGTGCATACTGGAGAGGCGACGCAAACAATGCACAGCTTTGCAGAGTTTACGGAACTGCATTCCCTAAAGCAAGCATGCTCGAAGAGTATTTGAAGCAGGTTGAAGAGGCAAAGAGCCGTGACCACAACAAACTGGGCAGAGAGCTTGAGCTTTTCACAACCTCCGACGTTATCGGACAGGGACTTCCAATTCTTCTTCCTAAGGGTGCAAGAATTATTCAGCTTCTCCAGAGATTTGTTGAGGACGAGGAGCAGAAGAGAGGATGGCTCCTTACAAAAACACCTTACATGGCAAAAAGCGACCTTTACAAAATAAGCGGTCACTGGGATCACTACAAGGACGGCATGTTTGTTTTGGGCGACGAGGAAAAGGACAAGGAAGTTTTCGCACTTCGTCCTATGACATGTCCGTTCCAGTATCAGGCATACCTCAACCGTGGCCGTTCATACCGTGACCTGCCTTTGAGATACAACGAAACATCCACACTTTTCAGAAATGAAGCCAGCGGCGAGATGCACGGACTTATCAGAGTTAGACAGTTTACAATTTCCGAGGGTCACCTTATGTGTACTCCTGAACAGCTTGAGCAGGAGTTCAAGGGCTGTCTTGAGCTTGCAATCTATATGCTGAAAACTCTCGGTCTTTACGAGGATGTTTCCTACAGATTCTCACAGTGGGATCCTAACGACAAGGAAAAATATATCGGAACAACCGAGCAGTGGGAAGAGGCTCAGGGAATTATGGAGAAAATCCTCAATCACCTTGAGATTCCATATGCAGTGGGCGTTGGCGAAGCTGCTTTCTACGGTCCAAAGCTTGACATCCAGATTAAAAACGTACACGGCAAGGAAGACACACTTATAACAATTCAGATTGACCAGCTTCTTGCTGAGAAATTCGGCATGGAATATGTTGACAAGGACGGCGTAAAGAAAAATCCTTACATCATCCACAGAACATCAATCGGATGCTATGAGAGAACATTGGCTCTCCTTATTGAAAAGTACGCCGGAGCATTCCCAATGTGGCTTGCACCTGTTCAGGTTAAGCTTCTTCCAATCGCTGACAGACACCTTGACTACGTTTATGAAGTTAAGAAAGCTTTGGAAGCTAAGGGCATGAGAGTTGAGATTGATGACAGATCCGAGAAAATCGGTTACAAGATCAGAGAGGCACAGCTCGAGAAAGTTCCTTACATGATTTTGGTAGGCGACAAGGATATCGAAAACAACACTGTTTCCGTAAGAGACAGAAGAGAGGGCGATATCGGTGCAATGAGCCTTGAAGATTTCATTGCAAAAGCAGTTGAAGAAATCGAAAGCAAGGTTATCAGATAATTTTAAAATATATCAATAACAGATGAAAAATAGACTTTTGAAAAAATTGAAGAAAAAATAAAAAAGTTCTTGCTTTTTCTGAATGTCTATGCTATACTAAGTCTGTTATTTACGGTTTCAGCGAAAGAGGTGAATGAAGATGAAAGAGAATATCCATCCAAAGTATGAGCAGACAACAATTACTTGTGCTTGCGGTAATGTTATTGAGACAGGTTCAACAAAGAAGAATATCCGTGTTGAAATTTGCTCAAAGTGCCACCCATTCTTTACAGGAAAGCAAAAGCTCGTTGATACCGGCGGACGTGTTGATAGATTTAAGAAGCGTTTCGGTATGGATAAATAATTAAACAGAACGTAATTGTTGAGGCGGTACGCAAGTGCCGCCTTATTTTTTATATCCGACCTGCATGGGTTATTCTTAGAAATAAGATACGTTTCAGGTCGGGCGAGACCTTCTGTTAAGCGACGGAAAATGGTTCTCTCTCATTTAGGTTTATTTGTATAATTAAAACCAAACGGGAGCGCATTATTAAAAAATAAAATATGCAGCTATCCACATTCAGATAAAAAGATGTTTAAAAAATTTGATATGAGATGTAAGTAAAAAATAAATTTGTTTGATAATATGAATTTAATTGCCAGATAAATCAAATCCATATTATCAAACAAAAATGAAAAAACGCCAAAAGAAAGCGAGCCATTCCAAAGATAAAGGAAAGGTTTCGCCCGACCTGTGCTGAACCTAATTTACAAGCCAAACCCATGCAGGTCGGATGTAAAATAAAAGGTGGGGGAGATATGAGCAGTAGTTATAAGACGGTAAAGGAGTATGGAGAGGCTGAGTTTGTGGAGAAGCGATCTCGTTTTATCGGTTATTGTAAGCCTGTAAAAACTGAGGAAGAGGCCATAGCCTTTATAAACGAAAAAAAGTCAAAGCACTGGGACGCAACCCATAACGTATATGCCTACTGTATAAGAGAGGGCAACATAAAACGCTACAGCGACGACGGAGAGCCTCAGGGAACAGCAGGCATACCAACACTCGACGTACTTCAAAAAAGCGGCGTAACGGACGCTGTAGTGGTCGTAACGAGGTATTTCGGAGGAATACTGCTGGGCGGCGGAGGACTTGTAAGAGCCTATTCCCACGGAGCAAAAATCGGCATGGAAGCCGCAAAGGTTGTCACTATGGAGGAAAGCCTTATTTGTTCCGTAGTGTGCGATTATACAAGGTACGGAAAACTCCAGTCCCTTATACCCGAGTGCGGAGGAATAATAGACGACACCCAGTTTACAGACTGCGTTGAGATAAAGTTCCATATAAGGGAAGAAATGCTGGGAGGACTCAATAAAAAGATTGCTGACGCCACCTGCGGACAGGTTGAAGTGGAAGTTACAGACAGTAAATTTTTTATGAACGAATGTTAATTTGCCTTGTATTTGGCTAAAATTCTTGATTTTTTATCGGTTTTTTGTCAATACTTATGCAAAAAGACTTTTTTAAAAAATAAAAGAAAAAAATAAAGGGTTTTTTAAAAAATTCATGTATATATAAAAAGAGATAAAGTAAAGAGGGTGGTTTCGTGTCTTTGCCTGAGGAGTTTTTGCAGGAATTGAAGTACAGAAACGACATTACCGAGGTGGTGTCATCTTACGTCAATCTCAAAAGGCGTGGACGCAATATGGTGGGGCTTTGTCCTTTTCACAGCGAAAAAACCCCGTCTTTTAATATTTACTCTGAAAACGGTTCGTTTTATTGCTTCGGCTGCGGAGCCGGCGGCGACGTTATAACATTTGTGATGAAGATAGAAAATCTTGATTACATGGAAGCCGTAAGATTTCTGGCTCAAAGAGCAGGAATGACAATGCCGGATACCGGTTACGACGACAGCATGAACCGTCTTAGAACAAGAATTTATGAAGCAAACAGAGAGGCGGCACGTTTTTTTTATGGCTGCCTCAATTCACCGGAGGGAGCAGAGGCGAGAAATTATCTTGCAGGCAGACAGCTTTCACCGAAAACAATAGTGCGTTTCGGTTTGGGCTATTCACCTAAATCAAGATACAGCCTGTGCAACCATCTGAAATCAAAAGGTTTTAAAGAAAGCGAGATTGTTGCGGCAAACTTGGCTTTTCAAAGTAAAAGCGGAAAAGGTATTTACGACCGTTTTTCCGACAGGGTTATGTTTCCAATAATAGATTTAAGGGGAAACGTCATAGCCTTCGGCGGACGCCTTATGGGCGACGGCAAACCGAAATATCTAAACACCTCCGATACGCCGGTGTTTAAAAAGAGCAATAACCTGTTTTCTCTCAATAATGCGAAAAACAGCGGAGAAAGAACATTGATACTCTGTGAGGGCTATATGGATGTTATAGCCGTAAATCAGGCGGGATTTCAAAACGCAGTGGCAACATTGGGAACTGCGCTCACCTCGGAACAGGCGATACTTATGAAAAGATACGCTGATGAGGTTGTAATATGCTACGACGCCGATGAAGCCGGTCAAAAGGCGACGGCAAGAGCTATTGAAATTCTGCGAAATGCAGGTATTCAGGTTAGAGTTCTTACAGTTCCGGACGGAAAAGACCCGGACGAGTTTATAAAAAAACACGGGGAGAACGGCTCAGCGGCTTTTAAAAACCTTTTGGAAAAAAGCAAAAACGATATGGATTACAGACTTGCAAAGCTGAAATCCTCCTTTAACCTTGAAACAACTCAGGGAAGAGTGTCATACTTAAACGGCGCAATAAAAATGATTGCCGCCCTTGATAATCCCGTTGAAAAGGATATCTATCTTTCGGGACTCAGCGAAGAAATGGGCGTTGAGAAAAATGCTCTTTTGGAACAGATAAAAAGGGTGTCAAGGTCAAAAGCCGGAGAGATACGCAGGGAGGAAATGAAAAAACTCCGAAGTGAAATGAGCGGTATGGGCGATAAAATAAACCCGGAACACGCAAAATATCCACGAGGGGTAAAAGCTGAGGAATCTCTGATTGCATATCTTGTACATAGTCCGGATAAACTGGACTTTGTTCTGAAAAGAATAACTCCGGATGATTTTGTAACAACATTCAACAAAAAGCTTTTTGAATATTTCAGGGATAAAATCAAGGGCGGTTACGGAATACTTACCGGAATTTCCGCAGATTTTACACCGGAGGAAAGCGGAAAGATTTTTGGAATAATATCAAAATACAACAGCATGGCGGCGACTACGGAAGCTGCGGCTGAGTATATAAATGCGATTATTGAGGAGAAGCTTAAAACTAAGATGAATGATTTGTCCACAGCGGAGGATACCGATATTATGGACTATCTGAAAAATCTCAGGGAAAAGAAAAACTGAAATAATCCAAAACAAGGAAGAAAAAAATCGCCTTTAACAGGGCAATGGGCAATTGAAAGGAACAAAAAATATGACAGAGCAAATTCGGGATAAAAAAGCAGTTGTCAGAGAATTGATGGAGTTAGGAAAAAGCAAAGGACAGCTTACCAATCAGGAGATTCTCGATGCGATAGGAGAAATCGACATTGATCCTGAGCAAATTGAAAAGCTTTATGACGGATTGGAAAGCCTTGGCGTTGAAATCGTCGAAGAGATGGACGATGTTATCAAACTGGACGATATAACAATAAGACTTTCACCTGATGATTCTGATACTGAAACTTACGAGGGCATGGAGGCAGTTTCTCTTGACGACCCTGTAAAAGTGTATCTGAAAGAAATCGGACGTGTCCCGCTGCTGACTCCGGAAGAGGAAATCGACCTGGCAATCAGAATTAAAGACGGCGACCCTGCTGCAAAGAAAAGATTGTCAGAAGCAAACCTCAGACTTGTTGTAAGTATTGCAAAGAGATATCTGGGCAGAGGAATGCAGTTTTTGGACCTTATTCAGGAAGGAAACCTGGGTCTTATCAAGGCTGTTGAAAAGTTTGATTACACAAAGGGCTTTAAGTTCTCCACTTATGCCACATGGTGGATAAGACAGGCTATAACAAGAGCTATTGCAGACCAGGCAAGAACAATAAGAATTCCTGTTCATATGGTTGAAACCATAAACAAGGTTAAGAAAGTTTCAAGCCAGCTTCTTCACCAGAACGGTCACGAGCCTTCCGCCGATGAAATTGCGGCTGTTATTGATATGCCTGTTGATAAGGTAAGAGAAATCATGCGTGTTGCACAGGAGCCTGTTTCCCTTGAAACACCTATAGGTGAAGAGGAAGACAGCCATCTTGGTGACTTTATACCTGACGACGATGCTCCTGCACCTGTTGATGCGGCGTCACATACATTGCTTAGAGAGCAGCTTTCAGAAGTGCTCTCAACTCTCACACCAAGGGAGGAAAAGGTTCTTTGTCTCAGATTCGGACTTGTTGACGGCAGAAGCCGTACACTTGAAGAGGTAGGCAAGGAGTTTAAGGTTACAAGAGAAAGAATAAGACAGATTGAGGCAAAGGCTCTCAGAAAGCTCAGACATCCATCAAGAAGCAAAAAGCTCAAGGATTTTCTTGACTGAGCCTTTGATTCTACATACTTTTTCTCAGTTGTAAGTTCATAAACTTTTTTTAATTGAATAACAATGACACCTCCGTCAATAATAATGGCGGAGGTGCTTTTTTATGAACAATAAAAGAAACAGAAAAGAAAAACCGTCGTCAAAAAGAGAAAAAGCAGGATTTTATATAGCTTTCTCCCTGTGTCTTGCGGCGGTGGGAATGTCGGTTTGGTCTGCATATTCGGGAGTTACAAACTACTTTAAGGATAACGGAGATACTTCATCCTCAATACATCAACAGGACAGCACTGAAAATGTGGATAAAAACTTAACCGATATCACCGAAGAGGACACAACGGCTTCAGAGGAAACCACGGAAGAAACAACAGCCGAAGAAACTGAGCCTCAGACAGAAGAACCCTCGGAAGATGCGGCGGAATACGTCACAGAACCTGAAGAAACAAAGGAAACCGAAACAGAAGAGGTTCTTGAAGAGGATATTGTTCAGACAATCCTCAGGGTAAATAAAAATTTAGGATATCCCACAGAAACCAAGATAATCGGCAAAGAATATTCCGAAGATATGGTTTACGACAACACAATGAAGGATTACCGAGCCCACATGGGAATAGATTTCACCTGCGAGGACGGGGAAAGTGTTATAGCCATGTGCGATGCAACGGTGGAGGAAACCTATTACAGCGAAATGATGGGAAATGTTGTAAAGGTAACCAGCGGCGAGTTTAGTATTTTGTACTGCGGACTGAATGAAGATATTTCCGTAAACAGCGGAGATACAATAACAAAAGGCCAGGAAATAGGAACAGCCCTGGGAGTTCCCTGCGAATCCGCCGACGGTACACATATCCATGTGGAGATAAGAGTCAGAAACCGTCATATAGACCCATTATCAGTGATTGAAAACGAAAGTTAAAAGCAAAACGGCAGCCACATATGTGACCGCCGTTTTACTTTTAGAGGAAAATTATTATCTAATGCAGAAAGATTCTGCTGTATTATCTCACTAAAGAGTGACAGATATTATCTGTCACTTTCATGCCAATCTTCATCGTTGGCAAAGATGAAATCGTCCAAGTCACCCTGTACAACTTCACTTGTGCTGTAGATAACCATTAAAGTCACCACCTTCTGTGAATAATAATATATATTATATTTATCCACGGGTGATTTTATGATTGCCTTTATCAGGAATTTTCTCTGTAAGAAAGCATTTGCTTAATCAGATCAACTGCCTGCTGCTGACTTATCTTACTAGCATCGATACAAAGGTCATAATTGGAAGCAACGCCCCACTTATTGCCGGAGTAGAAGCTGTAATAATTAGCTCTTACTTTATCGGTTCTGTTGATAATCTGAACAGCACGGTCAGGGTCAAGCTTATGTATTCTTATAGCTCTTTCTTTGCGGAAGTCCATTGAACCGTGGATATATACGTTAAGCACATTTTTTCTGTCTCTTAAAATATAGTCACCACAGCGGCCAACCACAACAAATGGACCTTGATCAGCTTTTTGTTTTATAATTTTATGCTGAAGAAGGTAGAGTTTGTCGTTTACAGGCAAGTCACCCATGGCGGAAAAGCCATTTCCAAAGCTGTATAAACCCATAGACAAAGAATAAAGCAAGCTGTTTGCAGCTCTTTCGTCAACCTTGCTGAATACGTCGGGATCCATTCCGCTTTCTTTTGCAGCTAATGAGATGAGTTCTTTGTCATAGAAAGGAATTTCAAGCTGCTCAGCAAGCATCTGACCGATGTCGTGTCCGCCGCTGGCAAATTGGCGTGCAATAGTAATAATATAGTTTGTTTTCATAGAAAAACCTTCCCTTCGTTTGGATTTTAGTACATTATAACACATCTGATTTAAAAAATCACTACTTTTTTGAAATTTTTTTTGTAAATTTTTTGTATATATAGAGAAAATTCCAAGAAAAGGAGTATATTTAGGCTGGAAAAGGATAAAAAGACCTTTAAGCTTTTATAAATAGGAGGTTATAATGCAAACTAATAATTTTTTTCTTTGATTTTTCTTTTCATGTATAATTAAATGTATTATATACAAAATATATGATACAAAGATTTCCTGAATAAATTGAATTTTTCTGATTTCAAATATGTATATTTAAAGTGTAATTGAATATGGTGAAAGACGTAAGATGAGATTTTAAAGGATTAAAAAACATTCTATAATGAAATAAAAAGAGGATTTTTTCAAAAAACAAAAAATATTTTTTAAAAAATTTTAAAATTTTTTTGAAGAAGGGAAAGATTTTTTTGACGGAAGGCGTCGAAAAGCAGTGAGAGGTGGAAATATCTTGTGTTTGTAACATTGATAAACCACAATATATAGGGCAAAAAATAAAAATGAAAAAAAATCAAAAAAAATTCAAAAAAAGTGTTGACAAAAGGGGTGTAATGCTATATAATAGCAACTGTTCCGCTCGGGACGACACGAAAACAGCGAAACGCTGAGAGGCAAAAAAGCTGATAGGAATGGGAAAAACGAGCGAAACAGGACCTTGAAAATTAAACAACGAAATATAGTAAGAACCCGTAATGACTTTGAGTAAATACTCAAACAATTACAAAGTGAGAAAACACTAAAAATCACGGATACGTTAGTGTATCGAAAATGAGCATCAAGCTCTGAAATTGATTTGAACATCGAAAGATGTTGAGATACAAATTTTAGAGAGTTTGATCCTGGCTCAGGACGAACGCTGGCGGCGTGCCTAACACATGCAAGTCGAACGGAACTTATTAAATGAAGCCTTCGGGTGGATTTTGGTAAGTT
>NZ_NFKS01000013.1 GCF_002160515.1 Anaeromassilibacillus sp. An172
ATTTGCTCTCTGTTTTTTCTGTTTTTCTCTATCATTTTTATCACCTGCTTCTATTTTACCACTTTTATCGAAAAAAGCCCAGCGAAAGCTGAGCTTTTTCGACAGGCTGCAGGGCGTGTGTGAAAAATACACGCCCTTTTTCATGTTATTTTCCAAAAAACAGGTTTTTTTCTGTGATGAAATTATGTTGATTTTGAAAAATATATTCCGCCGACAGAAAAAAACTATGCAAACGGTGTTTTTTAGTGTATAATATTTACGTTGTGTTTTAATTTAAGGTTGGAACACAATACAGGGAAAATGATTTTTTTATTTAGAATTTCGTAATCTCTTTTTGCAGGTTAAAGAAATTCTTACCGAATTTAATAATGAACGGAGTGTAATTATGGGCGGAGTATTTGGAGTTGTATCGAAAGAACCTTGTGCTTATGATTTGTTTTTCGGAACGGATTACCATTCTCATTTGGGTACAAAACGTGGAGGTATGGCAGTTTATGGTGAAAAGGGCTTTGAAAGAGCCATTCACAATATTGAAAATTCACCTTTCAGAACTAAGTTTGAAAAGGACGTTGACGAACTTACCCAGCATGGCGGCCATTTGGGAATAGGTTGTATTTCAGACTCTTCTCCTCAGCCCTTGCTTGTTCATTCAAAGCTCGGAAGCTATGCAATAACAACTGTTGGAAAAATTAACAATTCAGAGGAGCTTGTAAAAGAGTCTTTTGACAACGGTTTTTCACATTTTCTTGAAACCAGCGGCGGCGTTATAAACCCATCAGAGGTTGTTGCAGCTCTTATAAATCAAAAAGATACAATGGTTGAAGGAATAAAGAATGTTTTGGAAAAGGTAGACGGTTCCATGACTTTCCTTATCCTTACAAAAGAAGGAATTTATGCTGTTCGTGACCGTTTGGGAAGAACACCTCTCATTATCGGTAAAAAGGACAACGGAGATTACTGCGTTTCCTTTGAAAGCTTTGCTTTTATAAATCTTGGATATAAGTACGAAAAAGAGCTTGGTCCGGGTGAAATTGTTTACATAGACCAAAACGGCTATAAAACCCTCAGCGAGCCTCAGAAGAAAATGAAAATCTGTACTTTCCTTTGGGTTTATTACGGATATCCAACATCCTGCTATGAGGGACTCAATGTTGAGGAAATGAGATATAAGTGCGGCGAAAAGCTTGCAATGAGAGATAAGGAAGACCACACAATCGAGCCTGATATTGTTGCCGGAGTTCCGGACAGCGGTATTGCCGATGCTGTTGGATATGCAAACTCTTCCAGAATTCCTTTTGCACGTCCGTTTATTAAATATACACCAACCTGGCCACGTTCCTTTATGCCGTCAAGTCAGGACCAGAGAAACAGAATAGCTAAGATGAAGCTTATACCTGTTGACGCACTCATAAGAGATAAAAAGCTTCTTCTTATAGACGACTCAATAGTAAGAGGAACTCAGCTTGGCGAAACCACAGGATTTTTGTACGAAAGCGGAGCTAAGGAAGTTCATATAAGACCTGCATGTCCTCCTCTTCTTTTCGGATGTAAGTACCTTAACTTCTCACGTTCTAAGTCAGAGCTTGACCTTATAACAAGAAGAATAATCCTTGAAAGAGAGGGAGAGGAAAGAGCATATCTCCCTGAGGTTTTGGAGGATTACGCAAATCCGGACAGCCAGAACTACAAGGAAATGCTTGATGAAATCAGAAAGCAGCTGAAATTCACAAGCCTTAAATATCTCCGTCTTGACGATATGATAGACGCAATTACAGAGAACTCCGACATCAAACCATGTGACCTTTGCACATATTGCTGGAACGGAAAAGAATAATTATTAAACTTAGGCAGACGTTTTTGTCTGCCTTTTTTTATTATTTTAAGATATGCGGCTGCAAATTTGCTGTTATTTTAAATTTTATAAATTGAATTTATCTTAAATATAAATTTAAAATATAAATGCTTAACAGTAGTTAAATTTGTATTAAATATTAGTAACTTGCACTTGTACTTTTGTCTATTTTAATGCATAATTATGATAATAGAGAGTCTGTTTGGGGAGGAGTAAGAATGTGCAAGACAGATGATCTTATAAAAGCTTTGCGGATATATTACAAGTGTACAGAGTGTTATGCGTCTTTATATGATTTTAAATCTTCCGAAATTATAATGTCCTGTGAGGAAGAGTTTTCGGAAATTTTCTGTGCTTCTTACAGCAGAATTTGTTCCCATTTTTCAAAGGAACCCAGCTTTGTTTTTGTGAACGGATTTGAAATGTATTCCGGCTTTGTGGTGGAAGAGGAAGGCAGGGAATATGCCGTGGTTTTAGGCCCTGCTTTTACCGCAGACCCTTTTAAAGATAAGCGTCTTTACGGAAAAACTCTTTATATGGCTGCAAACGGCGATACAGAAAAAGTAAAAAGCTTTTTGTATCATGCCAGTATTGTTGATAAAAGTAAATTTGTGGACAATACCGGCCTTTGCTACTTTATGACTACAGGAAAAGTTTTGAAAGAATTGGAATACAAAGAGGAAGCTGACGAAAGATTTAAGGATATAGGAAGAACAATAGAACAAAGCATGTTTGAAATGAGGGAAGAGGGAATAGATAATTTTTATCCTCTTGCAAGACAGGACATGGTTTTGGACTGCGTAAGGAGAGGAAATCTTCACGGTGTGAAGCAACTTCTTTCCGACTATCAAAGGCATAATGTTTTTAAATGGTCACGTGACGATATTTTAAATTATAAGCTTATATACACTTCCGCTATGGTTTTGGTTTACCGAACATCTGTTGAAGCTGGAATGGTTGAAAGTATTTCTGCAATGATTTTTAAAAGCTTTTGCGATGAGCTGGACGATTGTAACAGTTACAGTCAGATAAAATCTTTGTTTGATAGAATTATTATTGACTATACCCAAAGAATAGCGGATATAAATATGGAGAAACACCAAAATATACATTTCCGTCCAATCGTAAAAAATGCCTTGGACTATATAAACAATCATCTCCATGAAAATATAACTGTTTCGGAAATAAGCTGTTACTGCTCTGTAAGCGAGTCAAATCTGAGAAAAAAATTCAAAGAGGATGTTGGTGAGAATATAATTTTTTACATAGCTAAACAAAAAGTCAGCGAGGCAAAAACACTGCTGAGGTACTCTGACTACAGTATTATAGAAATTTCCGAATACCTTTCCTTTTCATCCCAAAGCTATTTTACGAATGTATTTAAGAAAGTCTGCGGAACAACTCCCGCAGAATACAGAAATAGTTTCGAGATAAATCGATAATTACAATAAAAAATTGAAATTTGTTATGAACACAACCGCCCAAGTGATATAATCATCTTGTAAGCGGTTGTGTTTTTGTACAATATACAATGCTTAAAAATTTGATTTGTACGTGATATTGTATAGAGATTTACAATAGATTTTAATATTTTGCTACAATCTTATTTGTAGAAAACAATATAGTTGTTATTTTAAATAAAATTTTTAGGCGATTAAATAATGTCAAAGTGTTCGCAGCTGTAATTTGCTTTAATGCTGCGGGTAAATTAGAGATATAAATTTAATTTAGCTTTTTCTTCATCTCCTTTTATGTTTTTGATGGGCAGGGAACAAGTGGAAACTTGTTCCCTGTTCTTGATTTTATAGGGTATAAATTATAAATGACAAATAACATGATATTGAAAAATTTATAATATATTGATTTTATAATGCAGGCTCAATAAAGGGCTGATTTTTATTTTTTGTAGTATTGTCACAAATTGCAGGGCGTATTATTGGTAGTTAAAACTTGATTTTTAGTGGAATTAAATATAATCTTGTGATATAATGACATATATATGCAAATATACAAGTTTGTTTATTATTTAGACGCAATAGTTGATTTGTTTAGTATGAAACAAATATTGATGCAAAAAGACAGAATTTGAGATTTAATTTTAACAGCTGTGACTGAGGTGAGATGTCTATGTTCATATGTCCCGTGTGCAAAACCGAAAATGAAACACTTTTATGTAAAAACTGTGGATTTGACGGCAGTTGTGATTTTGAAAATTATGCCACTCTCAGCATGGTTCCCGAAAATCTTAAAGCGGTTTCAAGTTTAAAATACGAAAGACAGAAAATGCTGGAAACGTACAGCCTTTGCCCAAACTGCGGCGGATATACCTTTTATCTTAATAAAAAAGATTTTACCTGCGTTTGCGCAAACTGTAATACTCCTCTGAAAGACACTTACTTTGTAAACGGACTTTTTAAAGATAATTTTATAAAAAACAATAATGTTTTAATTAGCAATAAAAAAGAGTACCGCCGTATTTCCGCAGGACTTAACCACACTGTGGTGGTTCTGAGAAACAGGCGTGCTGCGGCTGTGGGCGACAACGAGGACGGACAGTGCAACGTGGACAGCTGGAAAGATATAATCTCTGTTTCTGCGGGAAATTCCCATACTGTCGGACTTAAAAGCGACGGGACAGTGGTTGCGGCAGGTGATAATTCCCACGGACAGTGCAATGTGGGGAACTGGAAGGATATTGTTTCAGTGTGCGCTGGAAGCTTTCACACGGTAGGTCTTAAAAGAGACGGGACAGTGGTTGCAGTAGGCTGGAATGCCTTTGGACAGTGCGGTGTTGAGGGCTGGCGTGGAATAGTTGACATAGCCGCAGGTGATTCCCACACAGTAGGCCTTAGAAGAGACGGAACTGTGGTTGCTGTGGGAAATGAATTTAACGGTTCCTGTGATGTTAAAGACTGGAAAAACGTCACTTCCGTATATGCCGGCGGAATGGACTCGGCTGCAATTACAAGGGACGGAAAAGTTTTGACTACAGACGGAAAAGAAAAGGAATGGAAAAATATTGCTTTAATGGAAATAGGAAGTTTCAATATTGCAGGCTTGAAAAATGACGGCACGGTGATTGTCCGTGGCTCTAATGACGAGGGTCAGTGCGATGTCGGAAACTGGAAAAATATAATAGATATTTCGGTAGGCGGCTTCCACACGGTAGGGCTTAAAAAGGACGGAACAGTTGTGGCTGTGGGCGGAAACAGTTATGGTCAGTGCGATGTGGAGAGTCTTGAGGATAAAAATAATTCATTTTGAATATTTTTTTAGTGGTATTATGGATTTTGATATGGTATAATGACATATAAGTTAAATTGAATGGATTTATTAAGGTTTGATTTGTCTATTTCTACATACAAAAAGATAGGTTTTTGTTAATAAAGTGACAGGAGGTTATTTTATGCGCTGCATGGTTTGTTTTAACGAGGTTCCAAACGGCGTGGACGTTTGTCCCTGCTGTGGTTTTACCCAGTATGATGTTATAGGAGATACCAAAGAAGCTTTGGCTATTTTAGGGACTATGGCAGATAAGCACAGAAATGTGTTTTTAAAAAAATATGACTTGGGAGTCAATATTTTTACCTGGAAAGACAAGGACGGAACCATTGTTTTGAATGAGAAAAAGCGTATTTCTTTTGGAACCTGCGATACTATGCAGAAAAACACAGTTTGGCTTGAAAGTCAGTTTGCCCGAATTCCGGATATTTCGGAGCAGTCTGTGGAGCTTTCCGTTATAAAAAGCGGAGAGCCTGAAAAAATCATCGAGGTTAAAATTCCTGCGCTGAAAGAAGCTGAGCTTCAAAAGCTTGGAGCGGAAATGAACGACGACCTTACCGTAAGCCTTGTTTTGAAAAATGATACTTCACAGACAAAGTCTAACCCGGTTAGTATTTTGTAATTTATTATAGAGGAAGAAAAAAGGAGTATTTGGCAGATGAATTTGGGTTTTGATTTTGGCAGTACATATTCAATGCTGTCCTATTACGATCCGGTGGATGATGCGGTTAAAGCTGTACAGTCTCTTGAGGGAAGCAAGTATATTCCCTCTATTGCCTGTTTTGACTACGACAACAATATTATAACCGGTCAGTCGGCAAAGGATTTGCTTGCCTCTGAACCGGAAAGACAGGCTTTTAGAGCTTTTAAAATGCTTTTGCCTGAATGTGATTTAAAAAAGCTGAGAAAGAGAGGCTATACAGAGGAATGCAGTCCCCAGTATGTTGCAAAGGAATTTATAAAACAGCAGATGGAGCTTGCAAAGGATTATTGCAGTACCGAGCGTTTTGAAAATCTTATAATATGCATACCGGCAGTCTGGAACACAGAGCTTTACACCATGAGCGGAAAAGCCATACTCCGTGATATATGCCGTGAGCTTGACATGGCTGACAAGGTAACAGTTGTCACAGAGCCTGCGGCGGCAAGCGCATACTTTGCCTATAACTACAATAAGAACACAAAGAAGCTGTATGACGGACTTATCCTCATTGTGGACTACGGCGGAGGAACACTGGATATAACTCTTACAAAGGTAAATACTGTCGAGCGTGAAGACGGCGTACAGTCCATGGAAATAGACGTTTTGGGTCAGACAGGAGCCGGAGAAAACCACGGGGATAATCTGGGCGATGCTGGCATAGCCTATATGGAGGGTGTTGTAAAGCTTGCAATCGAAAAAAATGATATTCCTGCTCCTGAGTATGACGGATACTTTTTAAAGGCATTGAACTTTTTAGAGTCTGCCCTTATCAGAAATTCAAGAGCACTTTCCGACAGACTGAGAAGAAAATACGGTAATGTGGCGGAAAGAATGGCTAAAGACGAAAATCCCTTTACAACACTTTCATATAAAGGAAAGCCTATAAAGGTTACATATTCAACACTTTATGAAGCATACGATAAAATAATAAAACCGGTTTTGGCAGAACAGCTTGACCGTGTAAACGAGGAGTATTTAAAGCTTGAAAATATAGATAAATACACAGCGTCCGACGGCTTTAAAATTGCGCTGGTGGGAGGCTTCGGACAGTTTTTCCTGGTGCAGAAGCAGGTATGGGACTACTTCCATATAAGCGATACTGTAGGTGATTACAGACTGCAAAACCTTTCCTATGCTCCGGGTCAGAACGGTCAGGCTTTGGACAGCGGAAAAGAGGACGCAATTTCCTACGGAGCGGCTTTGATTTCCAGCGGTGTTATAACAATGAGAAAGACCGCAAAGCTTTCCGTGGGACTGTTTACAACACGCAACGGAGAGGAAACCTTCGATTTTGCTATAAAATACAGAAGCGAGCTGGAATACGGCAAGGTTTCCTATCTCAACAAATCAATTTTCTACAGCGGAAGAAGCAGCAGCGACCCGTCAAAATCACCTTGGGTTTTCGCTATAGGACAGGGAAAGAATTTCAACAAGGCTTACCGAATGGTACCTTTAAAGGAAAAACAGGCTCTCCTTGAAAAAATTGCCACAGGTTCATATACCTTTGGTTTTTCTGTGGACGAGTCGGATGTATATACATTCCATGTTGTGCCTCTGGATATGGAAACAAACGAAAAGTTAGAGGACAAGGCAACAAAGATGTCACTGGGAAATTTCAGCGATATTTTCGGGCCTAACGTAATTTACGAAGAGAGAAACGCATTTTATAAAAAAGAGGATTGATTATTCTGAAAGGAGAGTGCGGCATGTTATCCACAAATTATTTTATACATTTGTTTTTTGACTATGACCACGACATACATTACACCGATACCATGCTTGCACTGGAGTCTGAAGCTTATCTGTGGTACAAGCTGAGATTAAACAACGGGTTTGACGCCGCTTTGTTTTTGAATTATGAATTCGGCGAGTTAAAAATTCAGACCTTTGACGGATTTTCAAAACAGCTTGCCGAGAAAAAGGGATTTTTGGATTCGGTTCTTAAAAAGTCAGAAAGCGACTGGGAAATAAACAGCTGCATCCAGCCGGCAAAAAAAGAATTTACATTTGAGGATATATTAAAAATCTCCGAAAGAAAAGAACTTAAAAACAAAAAGATTGCCTTTGTGCTTTCTATGTCGGCTCTCGATTATCTTTATAACAACAGCGATGACTGTGCTGTTGAAAAGATTAAAAGGAAAATCGAAACTCCCGACGGCAAAAGCATAATGGTTATTAAAATACCTCCCATGACTTCAAAAATAAGGGAGGCGTTTCTGGGAGAAAATTCTGTGCTTCCAATGATAAGCCGCAAAACAGTGGCTGTTTTAAAAGGAGCTCAGGAGCCCCTTACAGACGCTCTGCGCAGACAGATGAAAGAGCAGATTGTGTATGGTTACAGAATTGACGACGCCTTTAATATGCTTTTGAAAATTGCCGCAGAAAAAGGCGACTGGACAGACTCTTTGGAGGATATGAGAAAGCAGGCGGAATATTTACAGCTTTCCTACAACATCTGCGGAAAGCTTGTTTTAGAACAAAGGCGTGGCAGTTCATCGTCAATGTTTATAAAGCACAGGGAGCTTTACGAACAGCTTAAAACTTCTGACATCAAACAGCTTGTGAGAAACGAGATAAAAAACCTTGAGTCAAAATACCAGGGCTTTACAGTGGGCGACGCAATGAGGGAAGAAAAGCTTCTTCCTAAAAAAGAACTGTGTTATCCGTCGGTTTTGGAAAACGATGACCCTATTGTAAGAAATATAAAAACCCTTTCCATCAGTGAGAAGTTTGAAAAATGCTATGAGTACGAAAAATGGTGCGAACAGCTTGAGAGAATAAAAAAGAATTTCTCAACATTTTGGAATAAACCCCTTAATTGTCTTTCCTACAGCAAGGCGGAATTTTTCTGCAACTATGTGAGAAAAGCCTGTGAAAACGGCGACAGGGAAACATTCAGCGACGCTTTGGAAATGCTTGCTTTCTGCTCGGAACAGCTTTGCGCAGGCGTTGACAAGTGCGAGAATTTAGCGGTAATTCTTGACTACGGAAAGAGCATAGTTGAGCTTTCAGAAAATGTTTTTAACATACTTAAAAAATATGGAGCCGAAGAGGTTTACGAATTTGACAGAATATATTTGAATATGTATCAGCTTCCAAAGGACAGTCTTTCCTCTGAGAAAAAAATCGACTTGGGAATTGATAAAGCCAATTTGGACAGATACAGACAGAACCGCATAACATTGAGATTTCATGTGGGCAGACTGAAAAGTGAGATAAGACTCCATAAAATCTCCGATGAAGAAATGGAAAAAGTCCGCAGAACTATAGAGCAGGAGCTAAATGCGGAAATAGAAACTGCGGAGAAATTAGAGGGGAAATATTCTCAGATTTTGGAAGAACCGGAACCTGAGAAAGAAACCGAAGAATATTCGGAAGAGTATGTGGAAGAGGATACAGAATATATTGAAGAGGATGACGGGGACGATTTCCCGGATAAGCTTTTGAAAAAGACAATATACAAGGACATGTAAAAAGTGATGAATAAGAAAACGGGGTGAGATTGTGAAATTCTCAAACTTGACCAGAAGACTAAAGGATTTTTCGGACAAAAAAGAAATATCCCTTGAGGACGCACTGGGTATGATGACCATGCTATGCGATGATATAAGGTTTGATACCGGCGCTTTGGTGGAAAACTGCCAGGTGGGCGATTTGGATTTGCTTATTGACAGGCTATATACCATATGCTACACAGTGAACTACATCTACCAAGGAAACAGCAAAAAAATTGCCGAAGCAGAAATGGGCGGAGGTGATGAAGAGCTTTGGAATGATTTGGAAGCTGCCGAAAAGCGATGCGGTGAATTGAAAGAGAAAAACCGACAGCTAAAGGAGATAAAGGAAAAGCTTAAAACAGCCCGGGAAAATGAAGAAAATGAACTTCAAAAACAGCAGGAGCTGCAAAAGGAAAAAAGTCTTTATCAACAGCAGATTGAGGAAACAAAGAAAAAAATCCAAAGCTTGAAGCAGGGCGATTTAGAGGAAGTCAAAAACCAGCTAAAATCCTTGGAGGATGAAAAAACTCTGCTGGAAGAGGATTTGCGCAGTCAAAAAGAAAACCTCGAAAATCTCAGTAAGAATATTGAGGAAATCAAAGCTCAAAATTCTGAAACGGAAATTAAGATAAAAAACACAGAGGAAGTTCTTAAAGAAAAAACCAAAGAAAAAGAAGAACTTGAAAACAAGCTTTCATCCCTTGAAACAAGCGGCGGAAATCTTGAAGAAGAATTAAAAGCCCTTGAAAAACAGATTGAGGATGAAAAACCTCTGCTGGGAGAAACAAATACAAAAATAGAGCAGATAAAGCTACAGCTTGAGAAAACAAAAGAGAAAAAGAAAACCCTTGAGGAAAGCCTCTATAACAACAGCGAAAATCTTGAAAACCTTAAAAAATTTGTTGAGGATATAAAAGTCCAAAACGCAGAAAAGGAAAATCAGGTAAAAGAGGCGTCAAGTGCTGTTGAAACAAAAATAAGGGAAAAAGAAGAATTAAAAGAAAAGCTTTTATCCCTTAAAACAAGCGGAGAAAGTCTTGAGGAAGAATTAAAAGAGCTTAAAAAGCAGCTTGAACAGGAAAAACCATTATCCGGTATAATAAACACAAAAATAGGAAATGTGAAGTTTGAGCTTGAGGAAGTGAAAAACGAAAATAAGCTTCTTGAGGAAGCTCTGGAAAAAGAAGAAGAAAATCTTCAAAAGGAAAGGGATGCAAAAACCTCGCTGCAGGAAAAGCTTGAAAAAAGCAAGGAGGAAAAATCCTATATAACAACCGAGTGCAACGCTATTGAGCAGAACCTGGAGGTAAGCAAAAGACTTATCGAAAGCAAGACAGAGGAGCATACGGAAAAGAAAACAGAGCTTGACAAGCTTGAAGCCCAGCTTATGGGAATGAACAACGAGCTGAAAAAGGTTATCGAGCTTATAGACGAGCGAAAGAAACAGTTAAGCGGAATGAACAAGGAACAGATTGAAAAGGAGCTTAACGACGAGAAAAACAGACTTCAGGAAACCATTGAAAATCTGAAAGAAAACGAGAAGGAAACTCAGAAAATAAGAGAGGAGATAGCCGAATACGAAAAGAAAATAGAAACTATGAAATCTTCTATTTCTGCGGCTGTTTCGGAGAGGGAGAGAAAGAAAGAGGAAAATAAAACCCTCAATCTTAATTTTGAAACCCTTAAAAGAGAGCTGGACGCTTTGCTTTCAGAGGAAAACAAACAAAGTCTGGAAAGATGCAGAAATCAAATTCAGATAATGAGTCAGATACGAAGAAGCATGGAACAGAGCTTTTCAAACGCAGAGGGAGCCATGGCTTTTTCCGTGGACTCATATGTAAACGACAGGGTAAAAAATGCCCGGATGTGTATTTCAGAACTGCAAAAGCTTATGGCAAAATATGCAGGGCTTTGGCAGTCAAAATTAAACTAATCCCTGCGGAGGGGTTTAAATAAATATTTTTTATTTATCAGAGAGGAAGTTTTAGTATGGCAACTAAAGGTTTTCAAAAATTTACAAATAAAATTTTTGGCGGAAAATCTGAAAGCCCGCAGACAGAAATGAGAAAGGAACAGGTTGTTGTTGCTAACAACAGAAAAAGTGCGGCGAATATGATTTCAAAGCTTAAATGTATTAACCTGTATGATAAGAAAAATCAGATTCCCCAGGAGGTTATAGCCGAGGAGGAATTCCAGAAAGTAATAAACTGGGCAATAAAGGAGCTCAGCGAGCCTACTGTATTTACAAGGGATATCAGCAGCCTTGATGAAAAAATTGAGTTTGCCATAGACGCTTTCAGTAAGGCAATAAGAGAGGGCTGGGTTACAACCGCAAGATGGGCGGCAACAGCTTTGAATCAGGGATTGTCAAACCTCAGACAGGAAATAAGCGGAATAGACGTGCCAAATGCGGACGCTTTGTACGAAAAAAGACTTAACTTCGCCATTGAGATGGAAAACATCGTAAAGGCAAGCCAGGATTACGACACTGCTGAAATTGCTTTGAAAAAACAGCAGGAGAGATATCAGAATAAAAATAATCAGGTTCAGAAGCTTAAAGAAGAGCTTAACGATTTCAGAAACACCATTGAGGGAGCACAGCTTGAAGAGGAAATCAGACAGAACGCTCATAAGCCCGGTTCTCTTTCAAAGGAAGCAAGGGACCTCAGACAAAAGTATGAGGAGTATCACAAGCTTTTCGGAAGTATGCAGGAAATTTACCTGGAGATTATGACAAAAACCAGCGTTTTAAATGACTGCGACAGAAAAATTGAAACTATAAGAAATCATCTTGTTGAACTTCCTACAGTTAACGACCCAATGCTCAACGCAAGAATTGAACGTGCAAACAACATGTATCTGAAAAACCTGCAGAAGACATTGGATGATATTGAGATTTCCAGAAGAACTTACGACCAGTATCTTTCAAAACTGACACAGATTTCCAACCACAAGGTATTCCAGGATGAGGCTGCAAAGGTTATTGCTACAATGCAGAAAATCGAGAACGAGGAAAGAGAAAGATTAGACAGGTCCATAAGAAACGCTCAGCTGATAAAAGCAAAGCTTCAGAGAAATGCCGAGAAGCAGAAGGAATTGGCAGGCTTGAAAGAGGAGATAAATAATCTTCATCTGGAGAATGAGAAACTCTATCAGGAAAATACATTGCAGGAAGATGATTACGAAACAGATTACGAAGATGAAGAGGAGTACAACGAAAACATAGAGTACGAGTACGAGCCGGAATAATTTATTTTAAATTGACGCCATAAAGGGACAGGTGAATAACATGCTTGAAAATATTAAAAAAATGTTTAAAAAAGAGGAAACAGTAGAACAGAAGATTGCAAGAGAAATAAAGGAAGAGCATAAAAAGCTTGAGAAAAGAAGCAAGCCCAGAATAGCCCGTCAGGAAAAAATTATGGACTGCCGTGCTGTTTTGGAGGAGTGCTATAACTTTTTCCAGAATACAATAATAATTGAAAATGCCCGCACAGCAGATCTTGAAAGCTCAGGTCTTTTTGACAACGACCACAGGGACAGAGTCAGAGAAGCCGCTATCGGTATGCTTATCTCAAAACAGGCTATTATCAAGCTTGAGCGTATAAACACAGACGGAGAGCTTAACAGCACAATTAACCAGATGGGAATGGCTTTAAGACAGATTCAGCGTCTTGACGATTCCACCAACGCTATAAGCTATTCCACAAGAAAAATTCTTAATAAGTGGTATCCTTATCCTTTGGAGGAAAACGAGGCGGACAAGGAACTCAATGAAAAGCTTGCAGTTCCAAGTGATATACGTGACCGTATAGACGACGAATTTATCAGCGCACTTATTGACGGCGTAAGCTTTGACGAGTGTCTTAAAAGATCCGTTGGAAAGAAAAAGGAAAGCAAAATTAAAAACGATTACGATATGAAAATGGATATGATAAATCAGGCTTTCGCCGATGATGATTCCTCAGATTTGGATGAAGCAATGAAAAACAAGTACAGCAATCCGTTTTAAAGGAGTGAAAACATAATGGGCGTTAGCTATATGTCAGATATGAGCCGCATGGCCAACGAGTACAGGTCACTGATAGTTCAGGCAAATATGCTGCACGAAAAAGGTGACAATGCATCCATAAGAAGAGAAGCAGAGTGCTACAAGCGTGCGGCAGAGCTTACTGAAAACCTTGCAAACCTCAGCGTTGGCAAGGAATACGAATACTGGATAGAACGTCAGCAGGAGGTTTCCAGAAGATTTAACGAGATTTCCGAATATGCCCTCAGACGTGCAAGACAGATGAACGAAAGCGGCGGTTCATCCGCTTCATCACCTCAGGGCAAGCAGGCGGAAGGCACCGGTGCAAAAGCACAGAAGCCACAAAAAAGAGGCGGCTATGAAATTCCTCAGGAGGTTATTGACAAATGGTCAGCAGACCCGCCTCAGAAAGGCTTTGAAGAGGTTGCAGGAATGGAAGAGCTTATTGAAAAGCTTCGTGGCTGTATACGCAACGTGGCTTCAACAGAGCTCAATCAGTACCTTGGTATAGATATGGTAAGTTCTTTCTTCTTTTACGGCCCTCCCGGATGCGGTAAAACCTTTATTTCAAGAGCCTTTATCTGCGAGCTTATGAAAGAGGGCTACAACTATATGTCACTGTCCGGCGGAGATATCCACAATTCTCTTGTTGGAGAGTCTGAAAAATACGTTGAAAGAGCATTTGCAGAGGCAAAGGCAAAAGCTCCATGTATTCTTTTTATAGATGAGATAGACAGTGTGTGCAGAAACCGTTCCATGCCAAATATCCCGTCTCACGCAATGTCCACAACCACTGCGTTTTTGACAGGCTATAACTCTTTGGGCGACTCAAAGAAGCCTGTAATATTTATAGGAGCTACAAACTATCCGAACCTTGTGGACAACGCTATGCTTGACCGTGTTGAGCTTATAAAGCTTCCTCTTCCGGATGTAAAGGTTAGAGCAAAGACATTTGAAATGTTCTTTAACCAGATTATGCAAAACGAGCCTGGATTTACCTACGAGAACATGGCGGAAGAAACCTATAACTATAATCAGAGAGATATAAAAAGACTTTGCATACAGATCAGAGACCTTGTTAAAAAGGATGTGCAGAGCATATATCCGGACGAGCATGAAAGCGTTGAAGCTCTTAAATCCGGAAGCTACACACTGAGCAAAGAGATTTTTGAAAAGGCTTTAAATTTATATGTACCGTCAAGAAAGGACGATATAATCAGAACCCTGGATGAGTGGGACAAGGACAGAGAAAGACGCAGTGAAGAATGAGGTGAATAACCTTGGATCTTGAAAAGATTAAAAACAGAGTGGATAAACAGGTGCCTCAGATTAAGCTCAAGGACTTGGACGCCTTTTCTCTTTGGTCACATATGTTCAGAGCCACAATGCTTAAATCTCCCAAAAAGCTTCTAAGCGATTTCGGCGTTGAACCGCCAGACGGCGCTGTGTTTTTGGGAGAGCCGGGAAACGGAAGACACACTGCGGCGGAAGCTCTTGCAGGTTCTAAATGCAATCCCGAAGCAAAGGAGTATCATCACTATCTAAGGATAACCGGATGGGACTTCGACTGTGAAACAGCAGAGGAATCCTGCCGAATTGCCGAATATGCCGCAGAAGCTGCGAAAGAATACGAGTATTTCTGCCTTTTTATAGACAGTCCCGAGGAAAGCAAGTTCGGAAAGCAGGTTCAGTACGTCCTTGCTGAAAAATTAAGAGAGCTGGAAACCACGGTTTTTGTGATAGTGGTGACCACGGAAAGCGAGTATCTGTGCAGGGAGCTTACACATGATTTTAAAATCTGCCGTTGTGTTCCCCCGACAAAGAAGCAAAGGGAAGACTGGATAAAAAAGAATATGGAAACTCCTTTTGTCGCCATAGAGGAAATGACCCATATGGAGCTTGCGGAAAAAACAGAGGGCTTGTCATGGAAACAGCTTAACGATATGCTGGATTCAATGAGAGAGGTTTTGACCTGGAAATACTTTAAGATGTTCAGAAGCTACAACGGAAATCTAAAGCTGCTGGGTGAGGCTGTAAGTACAGGAAAAGCAGTTCTAACCAACGATGAAGGACAGCAGATTATTAACAGTGTTATTTCTCAAAAGGCTGTTCCCGTTATCGCCGGAGTAGCCGGTCAGATTCAGGCAGTAAACGCCAGCACTGAAACATCTAAAGCAAAAAACAGCAATGACTCCGACTCTCAGGAATCCATTCAGGCGCAGATTATTAAAGAGGCGGAATTCCATAAGCATCCCGAAGAAATGACTCCTGACCAGCTGTTTGAAATTTAATTACGGAAAATCCGGGAAAGGATTGAAAAATGCTTAAAAAAGAAAATATAAAAGCAATTTGTTCTATAGACACCTTTGATAACAGTTTGAAGCTGTGTAAACAGGACAACATAATCAAGGTTCAGATAAATGATATGGGCGAATACGGCGTAAAGGTAACAGGTCTTGTAAAGGGAAATTTCGGATTTTACCATACATCAAAGCTTACCTTAAACCCAAACTACAGAAATATTATTGAGGGATACGACTGTAACTGCTATGAAATAGAGACAATAAAAGGCCCGTGCAGACACTGCATGGCGCTGGCTTTGGCTTTGGCTGAGGACTCCGACGAGAACTTTGACTTTAAGCTTAAGCCAAGGGAGAATAAAAACTCCGTTTCAAATGTAATAAACAATAATGTAAATCAGAATGTTAATTCGGATATACGCCCTGAAATTAACCCTCAAATGCATCAGGATATACATGTGGAAATACCTGGTGTGTCTGCCGGAGCAACCGCCGGCGGTGAAAACCTGTATAACACAAGAAATATTGAAAACAGATATGTAGAGAATATTAAAAATGTTGAAAATATCAGCGGCACAGCAAACAATTATGCTGATAATGCGCCAGCCGGAACAGCTTTGATACAAGACGGTGTTAAAGCTTCAGGCGAACTGACTGATAATCCTGCTGATATTTATGTTAATTTCCCAGGGGATGTTCATTCGGGTGAGGTTAACGCAGCAGCCGGTGTAACAAATGAAACTGTTTCCGAAGAGGAAAATAAGCCGGAAGAGGAAAAATTGCCTCCGAGAGGTATGGAGATTGTCTTTGGAAATGAAAAGGTAAAGGCTTCCGATGACGAAGAGGAAGAGAGCAAGCCTCTTGTGTGGTATCCAAACGACACAACAAAGGTTTTCCATACAAATACAGGAATAATCGGAACAATGGGAACCGGTAAAACCCAGTTTACAAAATCACTTATAACTCAGCTTTACCGTCAGCAGAAAAATAATTTTAACGGTAATCCTTTGGGAATTTTGATTTTCGACTACAAGGGCGATTACAACAACACAAAAAAAGACTTTGTAGAAGCCACAAATGCAAAGGTTTTGAAGCTTCACAGACTGCCTTTTAATCCTTTGTCAATTTTTGAAACAAAGGAATACAAGCCGTTGCTTCCGGTACACACAGCAAATACATTTAAAGACACACTTGCAAGAGCTTTCAGACTTGGTCCTAAACAGCAGACTGTCCTCTACACATGTATGATGCAGGCATATGAGAAAATGGGTATATTCCCCAACGAGCCTGAAACATGGCAGAGAAGCGCTCCTACATTTGAAATGGTTTACGACATATACGATAAGAACGAAAGCGTAGTTAAAAACGATTCCCTTGCTGCTGTAATGCAGAAAATCAACGCTTTCCAGCTTTTCGAGCCTAAGCCATACAGCACAGCTTCACTTTTTGATATATTGGACGGTGTTGTGGTTATTGACCTTTCAGGATATGACCCTGACTTGCAGAGCCTTATTGTTGCAATAACCCTTGACCAGTTCTATTCACAGATGCACGCCGCAGGTTCAAGTGCTACCGACGGTACTTTGCGCCAGCTCACAAAATTCATACTTGTAGACGAGGCTGACAACTTTATGAAAGAGGAGTTCCCGTCTTTGAAGAAGATAATGAAAGAGGGAAGAGAATTCGGTGTCGGAACAATTCTTTCCACCCAGTTCCTTGACCATTTTGTAGCCGGTGAGGACAACTACTCAAAATATATTTTGACATGGATTGTGCACAATGTTGCCGACTTAAAGAAAAACGATGTGGAGTTTGTATTTAAGACAAAAGCCAACAGCGAAGAGACAAACGCAATCTATCAAAACATCAAAGGCCTTGACAGATTTAACAGCGCAGTAAAAATAGGAAACGAAAGCGTTAGATACATCAAAGAAAAGCCTTTCTTTGAGCTTGTCAAAGAGAATTGATAATAAAAAAACAAAAGACAGCAGTTGAAAAAACTGCTGTCTTTTATTTTGGCACCCCCTGCGGGAATCGAACCCACAACTAACCCTTAGGAGAAGCCCCCGAGGGGCATTTTTGACTCCCTGCAAATCCACGAAAATCCTTGATTTTACTGGCGTTTCCGGGGTTTCGTTGTTAGTAAATTCCCGTCCAAAACCTGATAATTTTTCGTGGTTTTTTGCCTTCCTTTTAGCAGGGTATTAGCAAATGCAAAGAAATATGGGAAACATCATTGAGTTAATCTGTAACCCATAAATCACAGGAAACGCATTTCAAGTTTAAGCATTCTTTTATGCAAATAAATAATCTGCGTTCAAATATTATAATGTTTTTTCGTCTTGATTTCAAGGTTTTTCAGGTATTACAAAAGGCAACCCTGACGGATTGCCTTTTTTGTATGACTAAATTGTTTTTGCTAATCTGTATCATAGGAATTTCACCTCTGCCGGGTACTCCGCCAGCTCCGTAGAGAAGTATCATTATCCTTCTGACTGTCATCGCCGTAACAGGGGCAACCTGTTACTTATACCGGGAGTTCTCGCTGTTCTGAAATGCAGAAGTCACGGCGTACCCGATAAGGTGGCTAAAATCATCAGAATCAAACTCTTAGTGAATGACTTATTCAGTTGTCAAAGTACAAGTGAAAGGCTTCCGTTTTCGCAGTTCGGAATTAACCCATTCACTTGTTTGAAATGGGAGAGCGTTTTTGGGAGGTATTTTTTCAAAATTTCTTGAATAAATTTTTTGCAAACAAAAAAGCCGCCTATTTACCTCTTAATTGAGGTCAATAGACGGCGGGTAGAAATATTCATAGTTTTGGTGTATAATAGAAAAAGACAAATTTGAATTTATCAGAAAATGAGGAATAGTTGAAATGGAGGCGCTATAATAACATGAAGATTGAAGGGAACCAGAAAGAACTGGATGCAATGGTAGAATTTCATAAGGGAAACCGTGTCGAGGGGCTGAGACTGCAAGAAGAATTTGCAGCGGAATTTCGTAAGGAGTATAAAGACAAAGATCACTGTCCTTGCCTGAAAGCCTGTCGTTATCACGGAAACTGTAAGGAATGTGTAGCAATCCACAGAGCGCATCAGGAACATGTTCCTAATTGTATGCGACCATTGATTAATAAAAAATTGAAATTGATGTCAGAATTAACAGAGCATACCTTGGCAAATGAAATAGAAGCTCCACATGAGATTTTAAGAAAATAGGCAAGTCAAATTCAAGTTTGTCGTACTCACTTTAAATAATCAAAGACCGCTTACATCGTGTAGGCGGTCTCTTTTCGTGTTTAGATATATTTGATTTTGAACTTTCTTTTCTTGGCTGAAAGCACCTTACAGAGAACATCAGGGGCCCCATCGGTGTATCTGCCTTGTGCTATCAAGCTGTTCTTCAAACGGATAAGTGATTGTATCAATATGCTGTATTCGTCATTGGAAAGGTATAAATGATATTTCTGTTCTTTCAAAACAACCACCTCCTGTTACCGTAATTATATAATAATAAAGGACATAGAGACAGTGTGCGATTGTCTCTTGACCACCCCTAAATGAACAAATTAACAGGATAACAACCGCCTTGTCCATTAGCAAGGATTTTGCTCGTTTTTTTCTCCAATTAGCAGAGAGGGCATTTTCATTAGCAAAATGGCAAAAATCCTGCTAATTTTTATTAGCAAGCCGTACACCTGAAAGGTGAGTGTTCCAAAGTTAATAAAAAACCGGCTTGCTAACATTTGCTAACAGGATTTTAGCAGAAATTGAAAATGGGTAAAAATCAAAAAAGCCTGAAAACCCAGTAAAATCAAGGCTTTCAGGCGTTGTTTGTGGCACCCCCTGCGGGAATCGAACCCACAACTAACCCTTAGGAGGGGTTTATTATATCCATTTAACTAAAGGGGCGTATTATATTTTGAGGCTTTTTTACTGTCGGTAAATCACATGTATCAAATTTCTGAAATCTCGTTATGAAGCTTTATAAAAAGCTTTACTGCATTTTTATATTCTATATCAATTTTTGGAAAAAGTCAATAGCGGGTGGTTACAGACTTTATAATACTACGGCGGCAAAAGCATTTATAAAAAGCGATTCTTTCTCCTATAATATTTTAGAATTTTACATATTTACGGTGAATGAAGCTTGTATACACGATAGTTATGATTTATTTGCGAAAATTTTATTTATAATTTGAAAAATACAATTTTTAAACGTTTCGGAATGTGGAAGTAATTTTTCGCATACATATTTCCATAATATAAATTGTGTGTATTATCTAAAAATATATGCGGGAACACTTGTTTAGGGTTGACATTTTACAAAAAAACTGTTAATATATCTATAAATGATGGCGAACGCAATACTAAAGTTCGTAAAAATGAATATTATATATGTTTTTATTCATTTTTATCTGTTTTGACATAAATCACTCGCTTAGTATATTTCAATAAATAGGCAAAATTTGCGGTTGCGTTCCCGTGACTGGATCGTGTTTATATTTTGTATTTAAAAGGAAAATGAAATGGTTATTTTTCCTCTTTTTCCTTTTTTATTTTTTCATTTTAATACATCATTTAGACTGAGATAAACATTCAGGCAGGAAGGAGATATTTATAATGGCAGGCTTTTTTAAAAAATTATTTGGAGATAACAGCGCTTCAAAGGCTCCGGCATCAAATGAAATAAAACTTTTCAATCCAATCGAGGGTGAGGTTATTCCTCTTTCCGAGGTTAAGGACGAAGTTTTCAGTCAGGAAATTCTGGGAAAAGGTATTGCTGTCAGACCATCAGTAGGCAAGGTTTTCTCACCTGCTAACGGAACAATTCAGCAGATATTTGATACACTTCATGCAGTAAGCATTCTCACCGACGACGGTGTAGACGTTCTTATTCATGTTGGTTTTGATACAGTTAAGCTTAAAGGTAAACACTTTAAGGGTCATGTTACAGCAGAGCAGAAGGTTAAAGCCGGCGATCTCCTTATCGAGTTTGATATCGACGCTATTAAGGCAGAGGGCTATGACCTTACATCTCCGATGATCGTATGCAACACCTACGATTACAAAGACGTTATTACCAAGACCGGCGAAATGAAGCCTCTTGAGGAAGTTATCCAGTTGGTTAAAGGTTGATTTTAAATCTTTAATTTAAAAAATTTTGTACGGCTTATAAATTTTTAAAATCTGGCAGGTGAAAAGTAATGCAAACCGGAAACGGAAAAGGAGTTTTTGCCGGAATTGCTATCGGAAAGGTATTCGTCTTCAAAAAACAGGAGCTGGTAATCGTTAGAGGTACTGCTAATACTGTTGAAGAAGAGGTTGCAAGATATAAGGCAGCAAAAGAGCTTTCGGCTAAACAATTAAAAGCTTTGTTTGACAAAACAGCCGCCGAGGTTGGTCAGGAAGAGGCTATGATTATAGATGTTCAGCTTCTCATGCTTGACGACCTTGACTACGAAGAAGAGGTAATGAGAAAGATTACCGAAGAAAATGAAAATGCCGCCTATGCTGTTACTGCAACAGGTGAAGAATTTGCAGATTTCTTTGCATCTATGGACGACCCATATATGAAGGCGAGAGCTGTGGATGTTGGCGACGTTTCAAAGCGTATAGCAATGAATATTCAGGGAATTAACCCTGACGGTATAAAGATGGAAGAACCAATGATTATTGTTGCTGAGGATTTGACACCAAGTGAAACTCTCCAGCTTGACAAAAACATGATTTTGGCTTTTGTAACACAAAAAGGTTCTTCAAATTCACACACCGCTATTCTTGCAAGAACAATGAATATTCCTTCCCTTGTAGGCGCTGACATTGAGATTACTCCGGAGCTTAACGGAAAACTCATGATTGTTGACGGCAACAGCGGAAAATATTATATAGACCCTGATGATATTACTCTTGATGAAAAGGAAAGACGCCGTAAGGCTCAGCTCCAGCAGAAAGAGCTTTTGAATCAGCTTAAGGGCAAAGAAAATGTAACAATCGACGGAAGAAAGATTAACATATATGCAAATATCGGTAATCCTAAGGATGTCGAGCTTGTTATAAACAACGATGCAGGCGGAATCGGTCTTTTCAGAAGTGAGTTCCTCTATCTGGGAAGAGACAGTGCCCCAACCGAAGAAGAGCAGTTTGCAAGCTATAAGTATGTTGCAGAGAAGATGAACGGCAAAAAGGTTATAATCAGAACTCTGGACATCGGCGCAGACAAGAAAGCCGATTACTTCGGATTTGAACAGGAGGAAAACCCTGCTTTGGGATACAGAGCTATAAGAATTTGTCTTGACCAGGTTGACCTCTTTAAAACACAGCTCAGAGCAATCTATAGAGCTTCCGCTTTTGGTCAGATTTCAATTATGTTCCCGATGATTATCTCAGTTTCAGAGGTAAGAAGAATTAAAGAAATCTGCGAAGAGGTTAAGGAAGAGCTTATCAAAGAGGGATACGAGATAGCACCTCATGTTGAGCTTGGTATTATGATTGAAACACCTGCTGCCGTTATGGTTTCAGAGGAGCTTGCTAAGGAAGTTGAGTTCTTCAGCGTAGGTACAAACGACCTTACCCAGTACACATTGGCTATTGACAGGCAGAATGCAAAGCTTGACAAGATTTATGATGCTCATCATCCTGCGATCCTCAGAATGCTCAAGATGATTGTTGACAATGCACACAAAGCAGGCGCTTGGGCAGGTATCTGCGGCGAGCTCGGTTCTGATACAACACTTACAGAAACATTCCTTAAAATGGGATTTGACGAGCTTTCAGTATCTCCTACATTTGTTCTCAGTGTTAGAAAGGCAGTAAGAGATACAGACCTTTCCAAAAAGGAAGCAGTTGTTGAATAATAAAGAAGTTTGATAGTTTTAAAATAAAAATACGGAGGTTATTCCAATGAAAACTATTACTTATACAATTAAAGATGAGTTGGGAATTCACGCAAGACCAGCCGGTCTTATTGTAAAGCTTGCAAATGGCTTTAAGAGCGATATTAAGCTTGCAGTAGGCGATAGATCAGGCGACGCAAAGAGAATTATCGGCGTTATGAAGATGGCTGCAAAGCAGGGCGAAGTTCTCACAGTTACTATAAGCGGTGAGGATGAGGATGCAGCAGCTGCTGAAATCCAGAAGTTCCTTGAGGCAAATCTTTAATTTGTAATTTAAACTTTATTTAAGTTTATTGGCTTATATTGATACAAGGGAAGGATAATACCTTTCTTTGTATCTGAGTATATAGGGTATTTAATAAATATTGTCGTAAATATTATGTTTTATCTTAACTTTTTACATATAAGCAAACGAAAGAATTAAAGTAAAACAAAATTTTTTTACGGTATAAACATGAACCTTGAAAAATAAATATTGAGTGGTTATTTTAATCAGGTATATTAAAAGCACAGTAACCGTATTCATTGGGCGAGAGTGGATTTTGTGTTTAGTGCTTTGATATAAAAGATACAATACATCTAAATATGAAAGGAGTAAATTTTTTATGATGAAGTATCTTCAGAGATTGGGCAAATCTTTGATGCTCCCAGTAGCATGTTTGCCTGTTGCTGCTATCCTCATGGGTATCGGTTACTGGATTGACCCATCAGGTTGGGGCGCAAATAACATCGTTGCCGCTTTCCTTTTGAAAGCCGGCGGCGCACTTGTTGACAACATGGCTATCCTCTTTGCTATCGGTGTTGGTGTTGGTATGACAGTTGACAACGACGGTACAGGTGGTCTTGCAGGTCTCGTTTCCTGGCTTACAATCACAACATTGCTTAACCAGGGAAACGTACAGATGTATCTTGGAGCTCTTGGTTCAGATGCAACAGCAGACGTTGCTTTCTCCAAAATCCAGACTCAGTTTATCGGTATCCTTTGCGGTATCATCGGCGCAGCTTGCTACAACAAGTTCCACAAGGTTAAGCTTCCTGACTTCCTTGGATTCTTCAGCGGCAAGAGAAGCGTTGCTATTGTAACAGCTGGCGTATCAATCGTAGCTGCTGTTATCCTTTACTTCGTATGGCCATTCATCTATGGTGCTCTCGTTAGCTTCGGTGAGGCTATCATCACATTGGGACCAATCGGCGCAGGTATCTACGCATTCTTCAACAGACTTCTCATTCCATTTGGTCTCCACCATGCTCTCAACTCCGTTTTCTGGTTCGACGTTGCAGGTATCAATGATATCGCAAGATTCTGGACACCAGATACAAACGGTGGTCTTATCATCAATGGTCAGACATTCGATATCCTCAGCGCAGACAAGACAGAGGTTATCCGTTCTTCAACAATCAATGCTCTCATGATGGGCGATGGCACACAGATTACCGGTATTTATATGTCCGGTTTCTTCCCTGTTATGATGTTCGGTCTTCCAGCTGCTGCTCTTGCTATGTATCACATGGCTAAGAAAGACAAGAAGAGCGTTGCTTTCGGTCTTCTTTCAGCTGCTGCTCTTGCATCATTCTTCACTGGTGTTACAGAGCCTCTCGAGTTCTCATTTATGTTCCTTGCTCCAGCTCTTTATGCTGTTCATGCTGTTCTCACAGGTATTTCTGTTGCTGTTACAGCTATGCTTCCAACAAGAGCAGGCTTCAACTTCTCAGCAGGTTTCGTTGACTGGATTCTCAGCTTCAACGCTCCTGGTGCACAGTCACCATGGATGCTCCTCATCGTTGGCGTTATCGTTGCTGTAATCTACTATGTAGTATTCAGATTCATGATCGCTAAGTTCAACTTCAAGACACCTGGCCGTGAAGATGACGACACAGATGAGACAAAGGTTACACTTTCAAACAACAACTACACAGAAGTTGCTAAGATCGTTCTCGAAGGCGTAGGCGGCAAGGGCAACGTTGCTTCTATCGACAACTGCATCACAAGACTCCGTCTTGAGGTTAAGGACTACACAAAGGTTGACGAGAAGAAGATTAAGTCTGCAGGTGTTGCAGGCGTTATCAGACCGGGCAAGACCAGCGTTCAGGTTATCATCGGAACACAGGTTCAGTTCGTAGCTGATGAGTTCAAGAAGCTTTGCAAATAAGATTTCTTAAACTACATAAATTTTTAAATGCTCGCTAATTGGGACGGGTCGCTTTGCGGCCCGTCTTTTTTACGCTGTTTTCCCAATAAAAAATATAGCTTTTGTGAATATGGTGTGTTTTTTATTGGGAAATACGGTAAAATTTATTGAAATGTTCTCAAAAATAATATACAATAAACATACACAAAAATTTGATTATATATGTTGTTTAAAGGAAAGGGTTGTTAGTCTATGAACAAAATTGCGGTGACATATGCTGACGGTCAAATTTTTCAGCATTTCGGCCATACAGAATATTTTAAGATTTATGATATCGAGAACGGCAAAATTGTAAGCAGTCAGGTTGTTTCCACCAATGGAAGCGGACATGGAGCTTTGGCAGGATTTTTGCAGATGATGGGAGTTGATACCCTTATCTGCGGAGGAATCGGCGGAGGCGCAAAAATGGCTTTAGCTCAGGCTGGAATTACCCTTTACGGCGGAGCTTCAGGAGACGCTGACACTGCGGTTCAAAATCTTTTGGACGGTATTCTCAGTTTTAACCCGGACGTTATGTGCAGTCATCACAGTCACGGGGAAGGACATACCTGTGGAAATCACGGAAACCATTCCTGCGGTAACCACTGATATTTTGACTATTTTTTCTATTTTGGCAGATTTTATATCGGATTAGTTTGTGAAAAGTGTTGAAAAATACACGAGTATCTGATATAATTAAAAAACAATATTAAAAATTCAAAGGAGAACGGCAATGAAAATCACGAAAAGAATTTTGTCAGTAGTAGCAGCGGTTCTTATACTGACTGTATCATGTCTCACTGCGGTTGTTTCAGCCGATGAGAACACACTCACTTTCAACGATGGAAAGACAGCAAACGTTGGGGACACAATTACATATACCTTCAGTCTCAGCGATTGTCCGGAACCACTTGTAGGTATCCAGATGTATATCTATTACAATCCTGAATATCTCCAGGCAAGCGAAGAATATGAAACAGATATGACCGGCTCTGTTATCAATCCAACATATGTTGATGAAAAGGGCAACGGACAGGTAATTGTTACAGCTTCAGATATCAACGGTATGGACTATAGCTCAAAGAAAACTGTTGTAAGCGTTGACTTCACAGTTCTCAAGGGCGGCTCAAGCGACATTACTTACTATGTAACTGAGATGTATACACTTAATGAGTCATCAGAAATAGTTCCTCTTACAGGTTATGCATTCCATCAGGATATCACCGTAAATGGTACATCTGTTTCAGAAAATGAAACTCCTAAGCTTGAAACAAATGATGATAAGTTTACAAGCGACCAGATTTCTAACTTCGTAAATAACGAGGAAGGAAAGAGCGACGGCCAGACAACTTACGTTCCTTCAGTTGATGAGAGTGCAACAAGCTCTGGAGAGGGTTCAACAACTCCAACATCTACAGGAGAAGAAGTAACAGACGAGAACGGACAGACAGTTACTCAGCCTACAGATGAGAATGGACAGCCAATCACATCCGCTGATGAAAACACTGAAACAGAACAGTCTCAGGGTGGCGTTAACGTAGTATTGATTATCGTTATCATTGCAGCAGTTGTAGTTGTAGTTGCAATCATCCTTCTCTTTGCTACAAAGAAGAAAAAATAATAAAGCGTAAATAAGCGCATAAAAGAACAGCGTCGGTTTTCCGGCGCTGTTTTTGTGTTTGTGAAATTTTTATTCTTCAATATCCTCGTATGTATGGTCACATACTTCTTTGATTTTTTCCTGAAGCTTGAGAAAATCCTCAAAAGCCTCGGGCTTCTTTCTCGGGTCACGGAGAACTGCGGCAGGGTGGAGCATCGCCATCATCAGAACACCGTTTTTCTCAAAAAATATTCCGTGTTCCTTTGTGATTTTTATATCCGACTTAATGATTTTGGCTGCGGCAATTCTGCCAAGACATACAATAATTTTCGGACGTATAAGCTTTACCTGGTTTCTCAGCCAGTCAATGCACATTTCCTGTTCCTCGGGACGTGGGTCACGGTTTTTTGGAGGACGGCATTTTACCATATTTCCTATGTAGATGTTTTTCTTTCGGTCTAAATCTACCGCTGTAAGCATTTTGTCAAGAAGCTGTCCGCCTCTTCCTACAAAGGGTTCGCCCTGTAAGTCCTCGTTTTCTCCAGGGCCTTCACCGATAAACATTACCTCGGCGTTTCTGTTTCCTGTGCCGAAAACCACGTGGGTACGGGTTTGACACAGCTGGCATTTATTACAGTTCATACATTCTCTTTCAAGTGTTTCCCAATTATCGTACATTTTTCGATTTCCTTTCTGTCTGTGTATTTATTTTAATTTTTCCGTTGATTTATATGAAATTTGTGTATTTTTACTTTATTTATTTATATCGCTCTTAACGGTTGAAATTTTTTCCCATGGGGTGTAAAATATAATAAAGATAGAAATTCGGCGTTGCCGATTGAAAAGGTAAGGTGGTTATGATTATGAAAATTATGGTAGAAACATCAGCAAGACATATTCATGTAACTAAAGAGGCTTTCGCTGTTCTTTTCGGCGAGAATGCAACTCTTACAAACAAGAAAGACCTTTCCCAGCCTGGACAGTTTGCCTGCGCAGAGAAAGTAAAGGTTGTAGGCCCTAAGGGAGATATGACAATGTCAATTTTGGGACCGTTCCGCAATGCTTGTCAGGTTGAGATTGCTCTCACAGACGCAAGAAAGCTTGGTGTTGCCGCTCCTGTTCGTGAGTCAGGCGATATCGAAGGAACTCCCGGATGCAAGCTTGTTGGCCCATGCGGAGAATATGACATCGACAAGGGCGTAATCGCAGCAAAGAGACATATTCACTTCACACCTGAAAACGCTAAGGAGTGCGGTGTTGAGGATAAGCAGATTGTTTCTGTTAAAATTGATACAAACGGCAGAAGCCTTGTATTCGGCGATGTAGTTGTAAGAGTAAGCGAGAAGTTCGCTCCTGCAATGCACATTGATACAGACGAGTCCAATGCAGCAGGCATCGTAGGAACAGTTGACGGAGAGATTATCCTCTGATTTTTCCTCTAAAGTTTCAATACATATTATAAAACAAAAATCCAGCCGTGAAAAGCATTTTTTTCGGCTGGATTTCTTTTTATATGCTTTAATGAATAGCTAAAAACCACTGCAAAAATAATTGACAAACCTAAAATCTTATGCTATCATCATGCTTGTAAATCTTGACCTTACAAATAATACAGAGCTTAAGGAGCTGTATGTAAACAACAACCGTACCTTGAAAAGCCTTGATATTACAAAGTGCACAAAGCTTACCAAAATTGATACAAGATATACTGAAGCTATGAAAGAGCTTGATTTGAGAAATAATTCAGCTCTTGAGAATGTAAGCGCAAGCTACGGCGGACTTGTAAATGTTTATCTGGGCAACAGCTATCCTAATTTGAAAAACCTGTCTCTTGATACCAATGCAATTGTTGAGGTTGATTTGAGCGGCGTTACAAATACAGGTTATATCAATTTAAGAGATAACGCTCTTACAAGCTTGGATGTAAGCGGCTGTCTTGAAAGTGCAAATATTCAGACTACAGGCAACCAATACGACATTGAGGTTGACGAAACCCGTACATTTGACCTTTCAACACTTCCCGGAAAGTTTGATGTTAATAAGGCAAGCGGCTGGACAGGCGGAACAGTAAGCGGAAATATCCTTACAGTAGATGAAGGCGCTGAAAAGGTTACATATAACTATGACGCAGGCAGAAACCTTTCTGTTAACTTTACACTTAACGTAAAGGAAAAGACATTTGCATTGGGCGATGTAAATATGGACGGAAAAATCAATGTAGATGACTCAACAGCCATTCAGTACTATTTGGTTGGCAAGCCAATAGAAGGAACTTTCAACCTTGAGCTTGCAGACTTTAATGGGGACGAAAAAATTGATATTTCTGACGCAACATGCATTCAGCTTGAGCTTGCAAAAAATGTATAATAAAAAATTTATAAAATAATAAACGGCGGTATCTTTTTGATACCGCCGTCAGTTTTTTAAAAAACAGATAATGAATAACGTATTTTTAATAATCCTGCATATGAGGCGGGATTATTTTTATTTATAAAACATAAATGAAAGAATAGCCATCTCACAAATAAAACAAACTCTTATCCGCCGCACGAACGACCGGTGACTGTTCAGGAGAACCTCTCCAAGGCGGATATAAAAATCAAGCTGCTTCAAACTGTGAATTGTAAAGGTTGGCGTAGAAACCGCCCTTTGCAATAAGCTCATCGTGTGTGCCCTGTTCCACAATGTCGCCGTCCTTCATAACAAGGATAAGGTCGGCATTTTTAATGGTGGAAAGTCTGTGGGCGATTATGAAGCTTGTTCTGCCCTGCATAAGGTTATCCATGGCTTTCTGGATTTGTATTTCGGTTCTTGTGTCAACAGATGAAGTTGCTTCGTCCAGAATAAGGATTTTCGGGTCGGCAAGGATTGTACGTGCTATTGTCAAAAGCTGTTTCTGTCCCTGGGATACGTTGGAGGCTTCCTCATTTAAAACCATATTGTATCCGTCAGGCAAGGTCTGAACAAAGCTGTGTACGTGGGCTGCCTTTGCCGCTTTTATAACCTCTTCGTCGGATGCGTTGAGATTTCCGTAACGGATGTTTTCCATAATTGTGCCGTTGAAAAGCCATGTGTCCTGCAAAACCATTCCGAAAACTTCACGGAGCTCACTGCGGTCAAAATCGGTTACATTGTAGTTGTCGATGTAGATTGAACCGCTGTTTAAATCGTAGAAACGCATAAGAAGTTTAACGATTGTGGTTTTGCCGGCACCGGTTGGGCCTACAATGGCGATTTTCTGTCCCTGTTTAACCTGTGATGAGAAATTCTTGATGATTATCTTATCAGGGTTATAACCGAAGCATACGTTTTTAAAGGTTACGTTGCCTATGATATCATCGGGAGTTACTTTTCTGTGACTTCCGTTTTCGTATATTTCTGCGTGATTTTCGGCGGTCTGCTGTTCTTCCTCTTCCTCAAGGAAAATGAAAACTCTTTCTGCCGCCGCAGCCATTGACTGCATCATGTTGGAAATCTGAGCAATCTGCTGTATAGGCTGTGTGAACTGTCTTACGTACTGAATAAATGACTGAATGTTACCTACGGTAATTCTTCCGCTTATTGCGAAATAGCCGCCCAAAACTGCTATTACAACATAGCTGAGGTTTCCTATAAACTGCATTATAGGCATCATAAGACCTGAAAGGAACTGAGATTTCCATGCGGAGCTGTAAAGCTTGCTGTTGGAATTTTCAAATTCCTTTATATTGTCCTCCTCGTGGTTAAAAGCCTGAACAACTATTGAACCGCTGAATGTTTCCTCTATCTGTCCGTTGACCTCGCCCAGATAATTCTGCTGATTTGTAAAGTGCTTTTGAGATTTCTTGATAACCTTTGAAATTATAAAGAATGAAATAGGGAGTGTTATAAGGGCGATAAGTGTAAGAATAACATCCATTGAGAACATCATAATGAGTATACCTATGATTGTGGTGACGGATGTTATAAGCTGTGTCGAGCACTGGTTAAGACCTGTGGTAAATGTGTCAACGTCGTTGGTTATAACGGAAAGCACATCGCCGGTCTGTCTTTTGTCAAAGAAATTCATAGGCAGGCGATGGATTTTTTTGCTTATCTCATCTCTCATTTTATAGCCGACCTTTTGGGTTATGGTTGACATTATAAGACCTTGAATGAAGCTTAAAACAGCGGAAAGAATGTAAATGCATATAAGGAAAATAAGAATCTGACCTATTGCACCGAAGTTAATTCCGCTTCCGCCGGAGAATTTACTCATGACGCCGTTAAAGATTTCCGTTGTGGCATTACCTAAAATTTTAGGGCCTACAATGGTGAATATGGTGCTGGCGGCGGCGAATATCAAAACAGCCGCAAGACCGATTTTATAGCTTCCAAGATAATGGAAAAGTTTTTTCATTGTGCCCTTGAAATCCTTGGCTTTCTCAGCGGGGTTCATTCCGCCGTGCATACCGCCTCCCATAGGGCCTCTGCCTCTTCTGTGATTGTTAGCCATTGTTCAATTCCTCCTTTGAAAGCTGTGACGATGCGATTTGTCTGTAGACTTCGCAGTTTTTCAAAAGCTCCCCATGAGTGCCCATTCCGGCAATTTTTCCTTCGTCAAGAACAATGATGTTGTCGGCGTGGAGTATGGTGGAGATACGCTGGGCAACAATGAGTATTGTGCTGTTTTTGGTGGCTTTGTTCAAAGCGGATCTAAGCTCCTTGTCGGTCTTAAAGTCAAGGGCTGAGAAGCTGTCGTCAAAGATATAGATATCCGGGTCTTTTGCAACTGCACGGGCTATGGAAAGTCTTTGACGCTGTCCGCCTGATACGTTTGTACCTCCCTGAGAAACTACTGACTCATAGCCGTGAGGCTTGCTGTCTATAAATTCCTTAGCCTGAGCGATTTCTGCTGCCTTTTCAATTCTTGAATCCTCCATTTCCTCGTCGCTGTAGGCAATGTTGGAGGCTATTGTTCCGCTGAACAAAAATCCCTTTTGAGGTACATAGCCGATTTTGTCACGGAGGTCATGGATTTTTACATTTCTGACATCTGCGCCGGAAACCTTTATTGAACCTTCTGTTACATCGTAAAATCTTGGAATAAGATTTATCAAAGTGGATTTTCCCGAGCCGGTGCTTCCGATAATGGCTGTGGTCTGTGCAGGATAAGCCGTAAAGTTTATGTCTTTGAGAACACATTCGTCTGCGCCCGGATATTTAAAGCTTACATGGTTAAATTCAACAACGCCTTTCTTTGTTTCGTCGAAAGCGTGAAGGTCTTTAGCTTTGGGGTCTGCAATGGAGATTTCTGTTTCCAAAACCTCTCCAACACGTTTTGCGGAAACAAAAGCTCTCGGCAGCATAATGCTCATCATAGAAAGCATAAGGAAGCTTAAAATAATCTGAACTGTATACTGAATAAACGCCATCATGTCGCCGACCTGCATTGCGCCGCTGTCAACATATCCTGAGCCCACCCAGATAATAAGTACGCTGGTACCGTTCATTATAAACATCATTGCCGGCATCATTACAGCCATCATTCTGTTTACAAAGAGGTTTGTTTTCATAAGCTGTTTGTTGGCTTTGTCAAAACGATTTTCCTCAAATCTTTCCCTTGAAAATGCTCTGATTACAGGCAAGCCTGTGAGGATTTCTCTGGAAACAAGGTTGAGCTTGTCGATGAGCTTTTGCAGGCTGGTAAACTTGGGCATTGCGAATATCATAAGCATGAGAACCACAAGGAATACCGCCAAAACAGCTACAAGAATTACCCATGACATATCGGCGTCTGAGGAAAGAACCTTAACCAGTGCGCCGATTCCCAATATCGGAGCGTACAAGGCTATTCTAATAAACATTATAATAACCATCTGTATCTGCTGGATATCGTTTGTACAGCGGGTGATAAGTGACGCTGTAGAGAATTTTGATGACTCTTTTCCTGAAAAACGTATAACCTTCGTGTATACGCTTCTGCGCAAATCCCTTGAGAAAGCGGCGCCCACCCTTGATGCGAAAAATACGGTGGAAATATTTGCCGCCGCCATAAACAGGGTGTACAGTATCATAATAAGACCGGATTTTATCAGATAGATGTTTCTTATGGAATCCGTGTCAACGCCTGCGTGCTTGTAAAGGTCCTGAACGTAAACGGTGAGCATTTGGTCAACCGTGTCGCCGCCCAGAGTTTCAAGCTGTTCTATGGCTTCGTCGATTTTATCTCTGATTGCCATTCTCGATTCTTCCGGCATTGCGGATATAACATCTATTATGTCCATGCCTTCGGGAATTGTAAATTCTGTTTCATTTCCCAGAACACTGTCGGTGAGATTTCCGCTTTCGGAAGCTTGAGAGTTGTAGTTCTGCATAAGATAAAGAGCAGCCATCGGATTTCTTAAAGTGTTTTCAAGCTCTTCAAGCTCCTCTGTTTTTACGTTGCCCAGCACATACATCTGGTCGCCGTTGATTTCTTCCTGGTTGTAATAGCTGAGAATAGTTTCCTTTTCGTCAGCGGTCATAAACAGCTCTAAAGCTTCCATATCCTCTGCCCTTAATCTTTCAGGGACAATGGAATCGATACCGCCTTGCTGAATACCTACATTTACAATGTTGCTCATGTATTCCGGCAGTGACAGGTCACAGTATGCCTGAACACAGAGCAAAGCAAGGCAGGCGAGAATGGGAAGTGTGTACTTTTTAAGATGATTCAATACTTGTTTCATAAACGCCTCCTGTTGTATAGCTTTGCTGTCTGCAAAGTTTTATAATATTATACATTTCCAATATTCATATGGCAATGTATAAGGATACCCTGTTTGTTCATAACTGTGTGAAAAGAAAATGAATTTTTTTATGTGTATTTTGCTGAATTTTTGTCCTTTTTCAAGGCATTTAAAACCGGCGGCAAAATAAAGTAAACTGCCGTTCCGGTGATTGTCCCGGTGATAAAGGAGATAAGGGAAATTATCGGAAGATAAAAGAATATAAGCGTATCCGTAAGCAATGAAGCCATTGCAAGCTGCGCTATGTTATGGGTAAAGGCTCCGGCAATTCCTGTTCCGATACAGCCAAAACTAAAGGCTTTGCTTTTTAAAATCAGGTACATAACCAGCATACTGGCAAGACCTCCGGAAAAGCTCATCAAAAATGCGGTAAAGCCCCTTGTTATCAACACAAAGGCGGACTTTGCCACTGTTACATATAAAGCAGATGAGAAACCGAAACCCTCAATTGCCGTCATAGTAACAATATTTGCAAGTCCCGGCTTCATGCCCGGTATAATAAAGGGAAGGTCGGGAATAAAGCTCTCGAATATTGAAAGCACAATGGCGCAGGCGCACATAAGGGCGTTTTGTGTAAGGTTTAGTGTAAGATTTTTCTTTTTCATATTTATGTACCTCAGTTTATTACTGCATCTAAATCGTTTTCCTTGTCCGATGATATTATTGATACGGAAAATCTTCCCGGCAGGCACACAATGCTTTCACCGTTTCTTGAGATTGCACCCTGATTTACACAGAGCTTGTCGGGGCAGTCTGAAAAGGAGAAATAAACCTCGCCATTATCTATATGTATAGAGGCGTGATGACCGTTGTTTTCAAGGTCTATGTTCTGGGTTTGATTTAAAGATATTTCTCTGTAGACTTCCCCGTTGATTTTTATGCAGGCGACGGAGCTTGATGTGTCATTTTGAAAAAATAAAAACAAAGTAAAGCACAAAGCTATCAGTGCGACTACAACTATTATCAAAAAATCACATGGTGCAAAAAGTTTTCTTTTGTTCATAAACATCACTTCTGTATACTTAAAATATTACAATAATATGATATTATAAAGGAAAAGGTTTTTCAATATTTTATTGGGTTACTGAACAGTTATACAAAAATAATTGTGAGATAAAGAGAAAAACAATAGGATATTTTCTTGCGTTACTGTTTTACCGCTTTAACTTTTTAAATTTTTTTTGAGGTAAAATAGCCCATATTACTTTACTTTTTTTTGAATTTATATTATAATAAGTTAAATTGCATTGAAATACCGATGTGGAAACGTTTTTTAAAGGAAAAAACTTTCCGCTTTGGAAAAGCAGATTACTAATAACGGGAGAGAAAAAAATGATAAACGGTGCAGACATTATGGTAAAATGCCTTGAAGCTGAGGGCGTTTCGGTAGTGTTCGGATATCCCGGAGCGGCAATCTGTCCCTTTTACGATTCCTTATATGATTCATCAATAAGGCATATTCTTGTAAGACAGGAGCAGAATGCTGCACACGCTGCTAACGGCTATGCCCGTGCCAGCGGAAAACCCGGCGTTTGTGTTGCAACTTCAGGGCCGGGCGCTACAAACCTAATTACAGGTATTGCCACAGCTTATACAGATTCAATTCCTATGGTTGCAATCACCGGACAGGTAAGAAGCGATTTACTGGGAAGAGATGTTTTTCAGGAAGCAGATATAACAGGCGCCTGCGAGCCTTTTGTAAAACACAGCTACCTTGTAAGCAAAACTGAGGATTTGCCAAGAGTTTTTAAAGAGGCTTTTCACATTGCCTCAACAGGCAGACCCGGCCCGGTGCTTATTGATATTCCTATTGATATACAGCAAAACGAGATAAAAGAATTCGTGTACCCGGAAACTGTTGATATTATAGGCTACAAGCCAAACACAAAGGGTCATCAGGTTCAGATAAAAAGAGCAATAGACCTTTTGAAAAGCAGTTCAAGACCTGTTATCGTTGCAGGCGGCGGCGTGCTTTCCTCAGGTTCAAAGTTAAAGCTGGTGGAGTTTGCAAAGAAAACCGGTATTCCGGTAGTTTCCACCATGATGGGAATAGGCGTTATGCCATCCGACCATGAGCTTTATCTGGGAATGTTGGGAACTCACGGAAAAGCCACAGCAAACAGAGCTTTGCACGAGGCTGACCTTGTAATGGTTTGCGGAGCAAGACTGGGCGACAGAGCCGTTGCCGCTCCCGACCAGATGTCCACAAAGTCAAAGATTATACATATCGACATAGACCCGGCCGAAATCGGAAAGAATGTTAAAACAACTATTCCGATTGTAGGCGATATGAAAAATGTTGTAAACAAGCTTTTGGAGGAAATCGGAGATTACCACGTTTCCAACGCATGGAGCGAAACACTCAGCCGCTGGAAACAGGAGCTTTACAGAGTTCCCCCAACATTTGAAGGCTTTGTAGAGCCGAGAGCCTTTGTTTCAAAGCTCAGTTCAATGCTTCCATCAAAGGCAATTCTCGTTGCCGACGTTGGACAAAACCAAATCTGGTGCGCCAACAACTTTAAGATAAAAGAAGGAAGATTTTTGACCACAGGCGGTATGGGAACAATGGGTTATTCCGTTCCTGCTGCGGTGGGCGCAAAAATCGCAAGACCTACAAGAGAGGTTATGGCTGTATGCGGCGACGGAAGCTTCCAGATGAACATGAACGAGCTGGGAACTATCGTTCAAAACAACATAAGCGTTAAAATCATTATTATGAGAAACACACGCCTGGGTATGGTTAGAGAGCTTCAGGACAAGCTCTACGACCACAGACATTCAGCTACAATCCTTGACACAAAGCCGGATTTCCTGAAAATTGCAGAGGCTTACGATATCCCCTGCGCAATGGCTTCATCCAATGAAGAGGCTGAGAAATACGCTCAGGAAATGCTTAAAACAGACGGCCCATTTATTCTTGTTTGTAATGTGTATCCCGATACACCGTCAATATAATGAGGTGAAGATATGCAGCAATATACATTATACATACTTGTAGAAAACCAAGCCGGTGTGCTTTCAAAGATTTCCGGTTTGTTTTCAAGACGAGGCTACAACATAGACTCACTGGCTGTTGGTGTTACCAACGACCCGAGAGTTTCAAGAATTACAGTTGTTGCTAACGGCGACGAATATGTCGTTGAACAGATTGAAAAACAGCTCAACAAGCTTATCCCTGTAATAAAAGTAAAAAGACTTGTGGAGGGTGAGTTTGTAAGCCGTGAACTGTGTCTTATAAAGGTTCACAGCTCGGCTGTAAAGCGTTTTGAGATAATCAAAATCGCAGAGATTATGCAGGCAAAGGTTGTTGACGTGGCAAACACCACAGTTACCCTTGAGTACTGCGAAACAGTGGAGAAAATTTCTACTCTGCTGGAATTACTTAAACCATATGGTATCCGTGAAGTTGTAAGAACCGGCACAATCGCTATTGAAAAGGGCGCATCAGAGTCTTCAAAATAATTTCACGAATCAACATATAGAATTTTTTTATATGCCGTATACGGCAAGGAGGAATTTAAAATGGCGAAAATTTATTATCAGGCAGATTGTAATCTCAGCCTTCTCAAGGATAAGACAGTTGCAATCATTGGCTACGGCAGCCAGGGTCATGCACACGCACTTAACCTTCACGACAGCGGCGTAAATGTAATTGTTGGTCTTTACAACGGTTCAAAGTCCTGGGCAAAGGCAGAGGCAGCAGGTCTTAAAGTTATGACAGCAGCAGACGCTGCAAAGAATGCAGACGTTATTATGATTCTTATCAACGATGAGAAGCAGGCTGACCTCTACAAGAAAGACATCGAGCCAAACCTCACAGAGGGTAAAGCTCTTGCTTTTGCTCACGGTTTCAATATTCACTATCAGCAGATTGTACCTCCGGCAGACGTTGACGTATTCATGATTGCTCCTAAGGGCCCGGGTCACACAGTACGTTCAGAGTATGTAGAGGGCAAAGGTGTTCCATGCCTTATCGCAGTTTATCAGGACGCTACAGGCAAGGCTCGTGACATCGGTCTTGCATATGCAGCAGGTATCGGCGGCAGCCGTGCCGGTGTTCTTGAAACAACTTTCAAGGCAGAAACAGAAACAGACCTTTTCGGTGAGCAGGCAGTTCTCTGCGGCGGTGTTACAGCTTTGATGAAGGCTGGTTTTGAAACACTTGTTGAGGCTGGTTACGCTCCAGAAAATGCATATTTCGAGTGCATCCACGAGATGAAGCTCATCGTTGACCTTATCTACAAGGGCGGCTTCAGCATGATGAGATATTCAATCTCCGACACAGCTGAGTTCGGTGACTACGAAACAGGCAAGCGTCTTATCACAGACGAGACAAAGAAGGAAATGAAGAAGATTCTCACAGAGATTCAGGACGGTACATTTGCTTCCAAGTGGATTAACGAAAACAAGGTTGGCCGTTCACACTTCAACTCCTGCAGAAGAATTGAAGCAGAGCACCAGCTCGAAGCAGTGGGCAAGGAACTCCGCAAAATGTACTCCTGGAACGAAGAATAATTTTAGTTCCGCCTTGCAAAACTTGTATTTAAAAATTAAGTTCGTTTCAAGGCGGGCGAGACCTTCGGTTTAATCTTAAGAATGGCTCGCTTACATACAGGTTGTATTTTTACTATATAAAACAATGAACGTGGTTTGTAATTTGCAAGCCACGTTTTGTTTTTATTTCCGCCTTGCAAAACTTGTATTTAAAAACTAAGTTCATTTCAAGGCGGGCGAGACCTTCGGTTTGATTTTTGGAATGGCTCGCTTACATACAGGTTGTGTTTTTACTAAATAAAACAATGAACATAGTTTGTATTTTGCAAGCCACGTTTATTTTTTATCCGCCTTGCAGGGCTTTTATTTAAAAATTAAGTTTGTTTCAAGGCGGGCGAAACCTTTGTTTTGATTTTTGGAATGGCTTGCTTACATAAAGGTTATATTTTTTATAATTATATAGTAAATGTGATTTTCTTTTTCTTGCTTTACCTGTTTTTTTATTGTAAAATTAGTCTTGTTTAAGGTAAGTTATATTAAAAAGGAGAGATGTTATTTGAAAAAACGAATGTTAAAAGGCGCTGTAAGTATTATTTTATCGGCTGTTCTTGCATTAGGCACAATATCTGCTTATGCGGCGGAAAGCGAAGATAAAAATAAAACAAATCCTGAAAACAGGACAAGCCCTATTTCTGATTTGTTTGACGAGTCAGATATAAATCCGGAGTACATAGAGTGGCTGGAAAACGGAAGTCAGGGAGTTGCCCCAAGTATGCAGGACTTTTCCTATCTTTCTGAAAGCTACACAAAATATTTTTCAAGACAGAATTATTCTGCTCTCCAGGAACTGCCGGAAAAATATGATTTAAGAGATACCGGAAAGGTTTCTCCGGTATACAATCAGGAATTGCTGGGAGTTTGCTGGGCTGTGTCTGCAAATTCAGTAGCTGAAAGCTCATTGTTAGACCAATTTCCTCACACAAGTTTTTCATCTCTCCATACAGCATGGTTTTCATACAGAGGAGATGAGGAAGAAGAGTTTTACAAAACCAACGACCCGTATATGCAGGGAGGTTCAAACGGATTTGCAGTGGGCACAATGGCTGCGTGGAAAGGTCCGGTTTTCAGTGAAAAAGCTCCTTTTGACGGTGTAAATCCCCAAAACCCTGATGAAGAACTGCGCTACACAGCGGATTATCATTTGCAGGATGCATATTACATGCCGACAGGTATTTACGGTTCATCAGACAGCGGTATTCCTCTTGATATAACTAAAGATGTAATCCTCAATTACGGTTCTGTTGCAATTCTCTACAGTGCAAACAACGAAAACTACAATCCGTTAACTTACGCATGGTATAACGATGAGTATGAAAACACAAACCACGTTGTAACTATTGTTGGCTGGGATGATAATTATCCTAAAGAGAATTTTAACAGTGACAAACAGCCGGAAAACGACGGCGCATGGCTTGTTCGCAACAGCTGGGGAACAGATTGGGGAGATGAGGGCTATTTCTGGCTTTCATACGAGGATAAGACCACTGTAGCCGGCAATACATACATATTGGAAGAAGCGGACAACTATTCAAATAACTACCAGTACGACACTATGGGATGGTCATATTCCATGCCGACGAATGCAGAAAATCCAAAATCAGCCACGGTAGCCAATATTTTCACCGCTGAAAAAGACGAGCAGCTTGAAGCCGTGTCTTTCTACACAACAGACGTAGGAACTTCCTATTCTATTTCCGTATATACAGGAGTGGAAGAGGGTCAGCCTCAGTCCGGCACATTAAAGCTGGAAAACCAAACCGGAACAGAGGTATATTCAGGATATCACACAATAGAGCTTGACCATCCTGTAAAGCTTAACAAAGGCGAACGCTTTAGCATTGTCATAGAGCTTGAAAATCCAAACTATACATCTCCTGTAGCCATTGAAATGTGTATAACACCAACACCTGACTATGTGCCGCAATATCTTGGAAACGGCGGAGAGAGCTATGCATTTGTAAATGGTGAATGGTTTGACATATGCGGTTCTATGGCAGATGACGCTTATGTGACAAACGTATGCATAAAAGGCTTTACAAACCCATTGCCTGATTCCGACTCGGCTGTATCAACCGTAAGATTTTCAGAAATGGAGGGACCTATTCCGGACGGAACTGAAATTTCCCTTTCCGCCAACGGAACAGAAGAAATCTATTACTCATTTGATAATTCTTCTTATGAAAAATACACTTCTCCAATAACAATAGATTTCACCGCCGGCGAAAATGTGACACTGTACGCATACGGCGTTGACCACCAGGGAAACCGAGGAAATACAGTGGAAAAAGAATACACAAAGGCTTCCTCAGAGCTTACTGATTTAGCTGTGCAGTACGGCGACAAAAAAGAATATTATAAAACAGAGGACTTCACCGAAAAGAATATTTATCTTTCTAAATTTGATGACAAAGTGAGTTTTATGGCTCAGGGTACAGATAAAATTTTCTTGGACGGAGAGGAAGTTAATTCTGCCGACTGGAATGAAAAGGTCTTTACCTCACCGGGAAAAACAACCGTGAAAATTGTATCTGAGGCAGAGGGTAAAAATCCTACAGAATATGTTTTTAACATATACAAAAATGAAATATCCTTTGACTATGAAAATGAGACGATTATTTATGACCAGGACGCCTATACTGTTAAGGATGAAAATGGAAATATACTCGCTTCCGATTCATCTGTTTCCGATATGATAAAAAACGATGAAGCGACCTTGCTGACAGTAACTCCTGCTGACGGCGGGGAGGAGTTTGTTAATTTTATCCCCAGCCGTTTTGAAATTGAGCCTTTGCGTATAGCCTACATGTACAATATAATCTATAAAGTATTTGACGGAAACTACATGGTAAGCACAAACCCGGATATGTCTGACGCTGTTTATATTATAGAACAGCCAGATTTTGTGGTGACACCTGGAGTTGATTTGTATATCCAAAGAAATGCCACATATAATGATTTTAAAAGCCAGATTTATCATCTTGAGGTTCCTCAGCGACCAACAATACCGGAAGTAAATGTGGAAAAGATTTCTTCCACCTCTGTAACCTTGCAAAGCATTGACGGCGCAATGTACTCATCCTCTCCGGATTCTGAATGGCAGCCATCACCTGTTTTCACAGATTTAGCTCCGGGTACAAAATATCGTTTCGGAGTTGCTCTTCAGGCAACATATCATTCCTTTATGTCTGAAGTTTATGTTGTAGAGGTCACCACAAAAAATCCCGATGATTATGAACTGGGCGACGTAAATATGGACGAAGAGATAAATATTTTGGACGTAAGCTTAATTCAGAAATTCCTGGTAAATCTGGTATCTGCGTCCGATGAATTTGATAAATCTCTTGCCGACTATAACCAGGACGGCAAAGTCAGCATTATAGACGCTACATATATTCAGATATATACATCTCGCAAATGAATTTATATTAATTAATTTATAAAATATCCGTGGATGTCAGTTTTGCTGAACCACGGATATTTTTATAAAAGAAAACCAGCCGGCAAAGGACGGCTGGTTTTCGATGTTGAAACATTCTGGCTATTCAAAATATAAGTTATAAGCTTTAGATATACAGGGGGAAGCGTTATATTTATGTGTGCTTTGTCCTGTTTCGTCTTTATTATAACGAAAACTCTGTTTTAAAGGCTATCAAAAAGAAGTAAATTTTCTGTAAACAGAGAAAAACTGCCGGTTTGAAACAGATTCAGTAACCGACAGTTTAGTTTTCAGACATTTTCTTTTTAATTCTCTGCAAGGCGTTGTCAACGGCTTTTTCAGTTATGTTTAAATTTTCTGATATTTCCGCATATTTTGCACCGCTCATATACTGCAAAAAAACCTCATATTCAAGCTTAGAAAGCTTTTCACGGAATTTTTTATAGGATGACTGCAAAAATTCCTTTGAAAGCACGATTTCCTCCGGGTCGGATGAGCTGTCTGCGGTTAACTCCAAATCGTAAATAGAAACAACTCCGTTTTGTGCGGTATCTTTGCGTTGTGAAGCCTTTTTTATTATTGAAATAAATCTTCTTTCAACACAAAGAGAGGCGTAGTTTTTAAATGAAGCCCCTGCGTTTTCATCGAATGTTCTGCAAGCTGAAAGCAGACCGATAAGTCCTTCCTGAACAAAATCTGACTTTTCAAAGCTTTCCGCCGAATATTTTGAGGCTATAGAGAATATAAGTCTTATATATCTTTTGAAAATTTCGTTAAAGGCTGATTCGTCGCCATCTTGGATAAGCTTTGCAAGCTGGGCGTCGCTCAGTTCCCTTAAATTTTTTTCATGCTGATTTTCTGACATGATTTCCTCCGAATACAATTTTACATTTTATTCTACCATAAAAGATAAACTGAGTCAACTTTAAGAAAAATTTTTCTTTTAAAAAATATTTAATAATCAAATCTATTGTTTTATAATGAAAAATATGATAAAATTAGTTCAGACTTATAAATTTTTGTACAGCTATTCAGTTTGTGGAGTGGTAGTTATGATGTATTCCTGCAACAGCATGGGATTTTTCGGAATGGACAGTTTTATGGTCGAGGTTGAAGCAGATGTTTCCGACGGAGTTCCTGCTTTCGATATTGTTGGCTTGCCGGATACTGCGGTAAAGGAGAGCCGCAACCGTGTTCGTGCCGCCGCCGAAAACTGTGGTTTTGAATTTCCTACAACAAGAATAACAGTAAACCTTGCCCCTGCTGATATAAGAAAGGAAGGTCCGCTTTACGATTTGCCTATACTTGTGGCGCTTCTTAAAGTTACCGGAGCCATAAAAGCTCCCATTGACGACTGTGCATTTGTGGGTGAGCTTTCCCTGCGTGGAGAGGTAAGGCGTGTAAACGGCGTTCTGCCTATGGTGATGAAAGCAAAAGAAAAGGGAATAAAGAGAGTTTTTGTCCCTGTTGGAAACGCCATGGAGGGTTCCGTGGTTGAGGGAATAAGCGTGTATCCCGTAAAGGATTTCTATTCTCTTTTCAGACATCTAATAGGAAAAGAAGAGATAGTCCCCGTAAAGTACAAAAGAAAAAGAGAATTTATAGGGATAAATCTTCCGGATTTTTCCCATGTTATGGGGCAGTTTGAGGCGAAACGTGCATTGGAAATCGCCGCCGCAGGTGGGCATAATGTTTTAATGATTGGCCCTCCCGGTTCAGGAAAAAGCATGCTGGCAAAAAGGATACCTTCCATACTTCCCGATATGACCTTTGACGAGATGATAGAGGTTACAAAAATCCATTCCATAGCCGGAACAATGCCTGAAAATGTTCCCCTTATAACCACACGTCCTTTCAGGTCCCCTCATCACACCGTATCGGCGGTGGGACTCAGCGGAGGAGGGTCAATACCTCATCCGGGAGAAATTTCTCTTGCCCATAACGGAGTTCTGTTTTTGGACGAATTTCCAGAGTTTTCCCGTTCAGCGCTTGAGGTGCTTCGTCAGCCTATTGAGGACGGATATGTTTCAATATCGAGGGTTATGGGAACTGTGAAATATCCATGTTCAATTATGGTGGTTGCGGCTATGAATCCCTGTCCCTGCGGTTATTACGGACATCCAACTAAAAAATGTATTTGTTCCGAAAAAGCTATACAGAGATATGCCGCCAAGGTTTCAGGCCCTATTATGGACAGGTTCGATATACATATTGAAGTCCCTCCGGTGGACTACGATGACCTGACTTCCTCTGTTTTGTGTGAAAGCTCGGCAGAAATCAGGATGAGAGTCAATGACGCCAGGAAAATTCAAAACGAAAGATTCAAAAATACAAAAGTAACCTGCAACGCAAAAATGGATGCAGAAAGCTTTAGGAAATTCTGTATTATAGATGAAAAGGGAAACGACCTGTTGAGAAAAGCTTTTGAAACAATGGGGCTTTCCGCAAGAGCCTATGACAGAATAGTGAAAGTTGCCAGAACTATTGCTGATTTGGACAACAGCGAATGTATAAAGGCAAAGCACATTGCGGAAGCGGTTCAGTACAGGAATTTAGACAGAAAGTACCGTTTTTCGATTGTCGATTAAATAAAAAACGGAAATTGAAAACCTCAATTAAGTGCAAGTTGCTAAATTTAGGTTCGAACGGACTTTTTCATATTGACAAAAGCATATAATTATATTATTATGTATCGAGGACAGGTTTATGTATTTATCTATGCGTAATAAGTGTTGTGAATATATAAGCTGTCGTTATTTTTATTATATAGATGTTAATTTGGTATTTATAGGTATATATATTGCTGTTATCTGCCAGCGAAAAAGTTTTAATTTCCGCAATGCGGTAATTTAAAATACAGCATTATCCATGTTAATGAGTATTGGAGTGTGCACAATTGGATAAGTTTATAGTTAAAGGCGGATGCCACCTTAACGGGGAGGTTTCAATCAGCGGAGCGAAAAATGCGGCTCTCGCAATAATCCCTGCAGTAATTCTTTGTGACGAGCCTTGCAGAATTGAAAATGTTCCAAACATTAGTGATGTAAGACTTATAGGTAAAATTCTTTGTGAGATGGGCGCAAATGTTACCCGTGTCAGTAAGAATGTTTTAGATATAGATGCAAGAAATATTAAATATCCGGTTGCGGTTTCAAATTCAGTAAGAGGTATGAGAGCTTCTTATTATCTTTTGGGCGCATTACTGGGAAAATTTCATAAAGCTTCTGTTGCTATGCCGGGAGGCTGCAATTTCGGTGTAAGACCAATTGACCAGCATCTCAAGGGCTTTGCCGCTATGGGCGGAAAATCTCAGACATTGAACGGAGCTATTGTTGAGGTCTCTTCAGACAGAAAACTTCACGGAGCACATATTTATCTGGACGTGGTTTCAGTAGGTGCTACAATGAATATTATGCTGGCGGCAGTAAAGGCAGAGGGTCTTACCGTAATTGAAAATGCGGCTAAGGAACCTCATATTGTTGACCTTGCCAACTTCTTGAACTCCATGGGCGCAAATATCCGTGGAGCCGGTACAGACGTTATTAAGGTAAGAGGTGTAAACTATCTTAAAGGTGTTACATACTCCATTATTCCCGACCAGATTGAGGCCGGTACATACATGGCAGCAGCTGCTGCAACAAGAGGAAAGGTCCTCGTTAAAAATGTTATTCCCAAACACCTTGATTCTATCACCGCAAAGCTTTCCGAAATGGGCGTTGAAATTACAGAGTATGACGAAGCTGTTCTTGTGGATGCAACCCAAGGAAATCTTCGTGTCTGTAATATAAAGACAATGCCTCACCCGGGATTTCCTACAGACTGTCAGCCTCAGTTTGCAGCTTTGCTTGCAACTGTTGACGGAACAAGCACAATTAAGGAAAGCGTATGGGATAACAGATACCAGTATGTGGGCGAGCTTGTGAGAATGGGCGCCAATATAACTGTTGAGGGAAGAATTGCTATAATTGAGGGCGGAGAACTGCTTAACTCTGCACCTGTAAAAGCCACCGACCTGCGTGCAGGAGCCGCTTTGATTATTGCCGCTCTCTGCGCTGACGGCGACACTGAAATAAGCAATATCGAATACATTGAACGTGGTTACGAAGAGGTAGTGGAAAAATTCAGAAGCCTTGGAGCTGATATCAGGAAAAAGTTCGACCCTGAAACGGTTGTTGTGACCGCATAATTAAATTTATATTTATGTGATTTCCGGGGATACGTTTGTATCCCTATTTTTAATTTTATAAAGATTTCCATGAAGGACTCCGTCCTTCAAACTTCCTGCCAAAGGGACGGTGGTCCCTTTGGAATCCCATATTGCTTACATAAACCTTTTATGATAAAACAAACACGACAAAGCGATAGGGTTAAAATAGAGAAATATAATTGATATACCAAACATAAATCCGCCGCATGGAGGAAGTAATATGATATATGAACCCTTGTAAGGCGGAACTAAAAAAGGAGGAAAATGAGTGGCTAAGATTGTGCCGCTTTTCAGTGGAAGTAAGGGTAACAGTTATTGTATAGAGTGTTCCGGCGAGGGAATACTCATTGACGCAGGACGAAGCTGTAAACAGATAGTTACTGCCCTTGAGGACAACGAGATTGATGTAAAAAGAATACACAGCGTTTTTATTACCCACGAGCACAGCGACCACTGTTCCGGACTTGACGTGCTTGCAAGAAAACTGGGGCTTACTGTTTACGGAAGCGCCGGAACAATAAGAGCCTTGAGAAATTCCGGAAAGATTACCGGCAGAGTTAAAACTCAGGTGATTGAAACAGGAGAAGCAGCCGGCGGATTTTTTGTAGAGAGAACAAACACCCCTCACGATGCCGCAGAAAGCTGCTGTTATACAGTGACAGCTCCCGACGGCAGAGTTTGCACCGTCGCTACAGATATGGGATATATGACAGATGATGTGAGAAAAAAGCTGGGCGAAAGCGATTTCTGCGTTGTTGAGTCCAACCACGATATAAATATGCTGAGATGCGGTCCTTATCCCTATGTGCTGAAAAGAAGAATACTTTCCGACGTGGGACATCTTTCAAATATTTCCTGCGCTCAGGAAATAGCAAACCTAGCCCAAAAGGGAACAGTGAGATTTTTGCTTGCTCATTTAAGCCGTGAAAACAATACTCCCGAGCTTGCCTATCAAACCGCAATGTGCGAATTTTTACAGATGGGAATGAAACCGGACAAGGACTTTACCCTTGACGTTGCTCCGGAAGTTACAATGGGAAAGAAGTTCATATACTGATAAGAGGTGTTTTATGCTCACCGTTAACATAATTTGTGTAGGAAAACTCAAGGAAAAATACTGGACGCAGGCCATTGCCGAATATGAAAAAAGGCTTTCAGCTTTTTGTAAGTTTAATATCATAGAGGTAAACGAAGAGAAAATCTCGGACAACCCATCTGACAGCCAAATTCAAAACACAATCGTCCACGAGGGTGAAAGAATAGAAAGCAAGCTCAAGAAAAATTCCTTTGTGGTTTCAATGTGTATTGAGGGGAAAATAATATCATCAGAGGAACTTTCTCAGATGATTGAAAAAGCCTCGGTGGAGGGTTTCAGCTCAATAGATTTCATCATAGGCGGTTCATGGGGAATAAGCCAAAAGCTGAAAGGTCTCAGCAACGCTAAAATTTCCATGGGAAGAATGACTTTCCCTCACCAGCTCGCCCGTGTAATGCTCACGGAACAAATCTACCGCTCCTTCCAAATCTCTTCCCACACCAAATACCACAAATGATTTTTAGCTCCGCCTTGGAGGGCTTCTCTTGAACAGTCACCGGTCGTTCGTGCGGCGGATAGAGGTTTGTTTTGTTAGGTGGATTGATATTCTTTCATTTACGTTTGATTTTGATATAAATTCAAAGAGTTGATATGTTATGATGTTAAATAAAAAATAAACCCAACCGTTATAGATAATTACATAAAAGAAAAATAAATAGTTAAATAAGTGCGAAACATTCCAAAGATAGAGGAAAAGGTCTCGCCCGACGGAAAACGGGAGCCTATTTTAAGCTGAACCTATCCCCGTCGGATATAAAAGAAATAGGAGGGGAAAGTGTGGCACTGGATGGTATATTTTTAAGGCATATAGCTAAAGAGATAAAAGACCAGGCTTTGGGCGGAAGAATTACACAGATTCACCAGCCCAATAGAGATGAAATAATTATGGCAATAAGAACGATGGAGGGAACGAGAAAAATTCTCCTTTCCGCAAGGGCAAATTCGCCGAGAGTGAGTTTTACACGCTTTGCGCCGGAAAATCCTCCGGTTCCGCCTATGCTTTGTATGCTTCTTAGAAAGAAATTGGGAAGCGGTAAGCTTGTAGACGTGCGCCAACCGGAACTGGAAAGAATACTGTTCCTTGATTTCGAGGCGGTAAATGAGCTGGGCGATAAGGTGAAAATCACCGTGGCGGCTGAAATTATGGGTAAGTACAGTAACGTCATAATAATAGATGAAGATGGAATTATTATTGACTCTTTAAAAAGGGTTGATATGACCGTTTCTTCTCAGAGACTTGTGTTGCCGGGCTTGAGATACGAGCTTCCGCCGCCTCAGGATAAGCTCAATATTTTGAGCAGTGAAGCGGAAAAGATTTGCGAGAGAATAAAGGAAAATTATTCAGGCGGTTCTGTTTCAAAGGCGGTTATCGCTTCAATTCAGGGTATTTCACCTGTTGTAAGCCGAGAGGTTGAGTATAGAGCTTTCGGCGACTTCTTTTCCGGAAGTCTTTATGAGGAAAAGAATTTTCAAAGCCTTGTAAATGCCGTTGAGGATTTGAAAAATACCGCAGAAAATGTCAGCGGCGAACCTTATATTTTGATAAAAGAGGGAAATAACGCTTTTGATTTTTCTTTTATGTGCCCAAAGCAGTATGGGGACGCAGTGGAAATAAAGAAGTGTCAGTCCTTCGGTGAGCTTCTGGACACATATTACAGCACACGTGACAGCGCAGAACGCATGAAGGTGAAGTCCAAGGACTTGCATCGACTGCTTGTGAATATTACGGAAAGACTTTCAAAGAAAATCAATCTGCAAAAAGCTCAGCTTCAGCAGTGCGAAAATAGAGAAGAGCTGAGAATAAAAGGCGATTTGCTCCAGGCTAATCTCTATAGAATTGAAAGGGGCGCAAATTCCGTTACAGTGGAAAATTTCTACGACCCGGAAATGAAGCCTATTACAATAGAGCTTGACCCGGCTTTGTCACCGTCGGTAAATGCTCAGAGATATTACCGTGATTATAGAAAGGCGAAAACAGCGGAAAAATATCTGAAAGAATATATTGAAAAGGCAATGGAAGAGCTTGAGTATATCGACGCAGTTTCCGACGAGCTTGAAAGAGCGGAAAGCGAAAGGGAGCTTTCTCAGATTCGTTTGGAGCTTTCAGAACAGGGATATATAAAAGAGCCTAAGGGCAAGAGAAAACCGCCGGCAGCTTTGCCACCTTTGGAATATAAATCATCAGACGGCTATAAAATCCTTGTGGGCAGAAACAATAAGCAAAACGACCAGCTTACCTTGAAGCAGGCAAACAATAATGATATGTGGCTTCACACCAAGGATATACACGGTTCCCATGTTATAATTGAGTCCGACGGAGAGGAAATCCCAGACAGAACGCTTGTTGAAGCGGCAAGCCTTGCTGCATATCACAGCAAAGCAAGGGAAAGCTCAAAGGTTCCTGTAGATTATACAAGGGTAAGATATGTAAAGAAACCGGCAGGAGCAAAGCCGGGAATGGTTATTTATGTCAACAACAAAACTCTTTATGTTGAGCCGAAGTCAAAAATAGGCGAGGACGAAAAATAAAATAAATTTATTTAGTAAAATATTGAGTGTTGTTTTTAAATGTAGTATAATTTTCATAGAACTTAAAGAGACTGCTTTTTAAGAAGTAAGGTGATTGTTATGGCAACATTAAAAGATATAGCGAAAATAGCAGAGGTGTCCGTTTCCACTGTTTCAAGGGTATTAAATAAGGACAATACACTCAGCGTATCTGATGATACAAAGCAAAAGATTTTTGCCGCCGCCGCACAGCTTGGCTATAAAACGGTGGGACAAAGATATTCTGTGGAAGCTGAGGTTGGGGCAAGACGTATAGGCATTGCCCAGATGTTTGAGATTTCCGAGCAGATGGAGGATGTCTATTATCTTATTATGAAAAACGCCCTTGAAGAGGAATGTTTTTCTGAAAAAATAAATACGGTTACAATGTTCCGTGACCTCACCAGAAGATTTGTAAAAACCGATGATTATAAAATCGACGGAATTATCGCAATAGGCAAATTTACGCCGGACGAGGTTGAGGGATTTTACGAATACACAGATAAAATCGTGTTTCTGGATTCCTCCCACGACGAGCAGAAGTATTACAGTATAGTTCCTAACTACCATTTGGCGTTAAGACTGGCTATGCGCCATTTTCGTGAGCACGGCCATAAGAAAATAGCTTTTATTGGAGAAAACTATACTTACGGAGATACTAAGGAACCGACACTTGACTCCCGTCTTTATTATTATCGTTTTTCAATGATAGACAGCGGATATTATGATGAAAATATGATAATAGATTCGGCGATGAATTCAAAAAGCGGATATGAAAAAATGAAAGAATTTATCGTTCGCAATAGGGATAATCTGCCAACAGCTTTGTTTATTGCCAGCGACGCAATAGCTACAGGTGCAATAAAGGCTATCAAGGAAGAGGGACTGAGAATTCCGGAGGATTTAAGTATAATAACATTTAACAATACAAGTCTTTCCGAGTTTGCAGACCCGCCCCTTACCTCAATCGAGGTTCATATAAGAGATAACGTGAAGTCCGCTATTTCATGCATGAAAAAGCTGTGGAACGGCGACAATCATGTCCAGAAAATCGTAATTCCCTGCGAGCTTATAGACAGAAACAGCGTGCGTTTTATTTCTGATGTTCAGGGATAAAATACAAAGCAACCGTGGTTCGTTTTTTGAACTGCGGTTTTTCTTTTGAAAAAAATTTACTAAATTTAGTAAATAATTTAGTTTAAAACCATTGACTAATAAAAAGCTTTGTGGTATTATTCTTATGTAAATTACAGCGTGTGCTGCTTACTGTATATTAAAACAAAGGATATATACTGATTTCAACCTGTAAATAGGCGGTTGAATATGGTAAAATATTTACTAAACAAAGCGATGAAAAATTATTTTTGTAATTATAATGATTTACGTTTTACTTTACTTTCAGTGATTTGTTTTGTAATATATAGGTGATAAACAATGACAGCTCTAAAAGCAGAAAAGGAGGACTTTATTATGTGGTTAGGTGTTGATTATTATCCTGAACAGTGGGACAAATCTATGATTGACAGCGATTTGGACAATATCGTGGAAATGGGCGGAAACGTCATAAGAATTGCTGAATTTGCTTGGCATCTTATGGAGAAAACAGAGGGACAATACGACTTTTCTTTCTTCGATATGGTTATTGAAAAGGCGAAAGCCAGGGGAATAAAGGTGATTATGGGAACACCTACCGCTACAATCCCCGCATGGCTTGCAAAGAAACACCCTGATATTCTTTCCGAGTTTGAAAACGGTCAGAAGAGAGTTTTCGGCGGCAGACATGTTTACTGCTTTAACAGTCCGGTGCTTTACGAGTATTCGGAAAAAATTATCCGTGAAATGGTAAGCCATTATAAGGGAGAAGAAGCCATTGTTGCATGGCAGATAGATAACGAGCTTGGCCATGAGGGCAGCGACGTGTGCTACTGCAAAAACTGTCAGGAAGCTTTCAGAAAGTTTCTTTCAGATAAATTTAACGGCGATATAGACAAGCTCAACGAAACCTACGGAACAGCTTTTTGGTCACAGGAATACAACGATTTTTCAGAAATTCCAACACCTATGGCAACAATCACTACACACAACCCATCTTTGAGAATGGATTGGGAGAGATTCAGAAACAAAAGCATAGTAAATTATGCTGAATTTCAGGTTAAGCTCCTTAAAGAAATCTGCGGCGATGTAACTGTTATTCACGATTTCCCCGGCGGCGGTCTTGAAAAGCATATGGATTATTCAGAAGTTGCAAAAAATCTTGATGTTGTCGCCTACAATAATTATCCGGTGTGGGGCGGACAGAAAGAACCTCTTGCTCCTTTCGAGATAGCTTTTGCGCTGGACTATATAAGAGGTTTAAAAAGACAGAATTTCTGGATTACAGAAGCGATTATGGGCGCACAGGGTCACGACATAACAGGATTTTTGCCAAGACCTAACCAGGCTAAAATGTGGTCATATCAGGGATTGGCAAGAGGCTGTGAGTCATTGCTCTATTTCAGATACAGAGGCGCTACAAAGGGCGCAGAGCAGTTCTGCTACGGAATAATAGACGCAGACAATTTAAAGAAAAGAAAGTTCTATGAAGTTCAGAGTCTTTTTAAGGATGTAAAGAATTACGAAAAAGAACTTACTACACCTATAAAAAGCGATGTGGCAATTCTTTACGATTACGATTCCTTGGCAGCCTTTAGAATACAGCGTCAAAGCCAGACACTGAACAATATGGAAGAGATGAAAAAGCTTTTCAGACCTTTCTATGAGCTTAATATAAATGTTGATGTTATAAATGCACGAGAGGATATAAGCGATTACAAGGTGGTTATAGTTCCTCAGATGATAGTGTATAAGGAAGAGTTTGAAAAGAAGCTGAGAGAGTTTGCCCAAAACGGCGGTACAGTGGTTATGACATACAGAACCGCTGTAAAGGATAAGGACAACAACCTTGTGCTTAACAAAATTTTACCGGTGAACTTTGATGACTTTGCAGGCGTGTATGTAGAGGAAACAGAGAGTTTACAAAGCTATGACGCTTTCCCAATCTGCGGAAATGGTGAATACCTTGGCGAAAAGGGAACAGGCGGAGTTTTCAGAGATATGCTGGTTTGCAAAGGTGCAGAATCTCTTTACAAGTACGGCGATAAGTTCTATGACGAATATTCCGCAATAACCAAAAACAGCTATGGCAAGGGAACCGTATACTATTTCGGATGCACTCCTGACAGAGAAACAATTAAAAAAATAATGAAAAATATTATCCGTGATGAAAATATAGAATACATTGTATCACCTGAAAATATAGAAATAGCTGTAAGAGGCGACGACAGCGGAAAAATTAAAATGATAATCAACCACAACGATTTTGAGGTTGATGTGGACGGAATGAAGCTTGAAGCCTTTGAAACAAAGATTATACCTATTAAGTAATTGATAAAATATATTTGAATAACCTCATAAAAACCAAAGCGCCGCAGATCAGTGACCTGCGGCGCTTTGGTTTCATGTATGTTTGGTTTAGGAAAAAGTCTTTTTGTAAAGATCGTCCTGCATGGGCAGGTGGGTTACATATCCAACGGGAATAAGGTTTTCGGTGGCTTTTATCACCGCTTTTGCGCCCTCTTCTCCAAAGGCTCCGCACAGCTCTATGCAGTCTATGCCCTTTTGTAAAAGCTTTTTGCTCTCCTCACAGGCTTCCTGAAGATTTTTAACGCCGATTATCTGGGCGGTTCCATTATGAATTGACTGCTTATCCTTTGGATATTCAAAATCTCCCATTATTATAAAAGCAAATTTCATTTTTTATCATCCTTTCAGAACATCGGCTTAAAAGCCGTCTTTAGTCCATATATCATCGTTGTTTATTTCTATGAAATCCATATTCTTTTCATGGGATTTGGAGTTTGATATTTTGATTTCTTCTCCCAACAGCTCGTAATCCTCTGTAAGTGCCGGCTCGTTTTTTACGGCAAAGACAGGGAAGTTAAGTACAACTTTGAAAAGGTCGCCGTCGATTTTTATTTCAAAGGTTCCGTTTTGGGTTTCCGTAAGGCTTTTGGCTATTGAAAGTCCCAAGCCGCTTCCCTCGGTATTTCTTGAGCTGTCGCCTCGCACAAATCTTTCCGTAAGCTCTTCGGCGGTTATGTTTAAAGGCTGTGCGGAGATATTTTTTACTGTTATTTCCGCATTTGTTCCGTTCAGTCTTGTGGATATATAAACTCTTGTTCCCGGCAAAGAGTATTTGCAGATGTTTGAATAAAGATTGTTGAAAACTCTCCAAAGCAAGGTTCCGTCTGCGGTTATTTTGAGATTTCTAACGTTGTGTTCTGTAACTGCGGTTAGCTGGGAATTTTCAAATCTGTCGAAAAATTCTCCGTTTACCTGAGATAAAAATTCCTCTATGTCTATTTCCGAAAGCTCTGCCTTTACGTTGCCTGTAGAAGCTTTTGAAACCTCTATAAGGTCTTCAATAAGATGCTTGAGCCTTTTTGATTGTTTGTCCAGAATGTCAAGGTATTCCTTTGACTTGGGACTGTTTGGGTCTTCATTTTTCATAAGGTCAACATAATTTATTATAGAGGTCAGCGGGGTTTTCAGGTCGTGGGAAACATTGGTTATAAGCTCAGTTTTAAAACGCTCGCTTTTTATGCTTTTCTCAAGAGCGACGGACATTCCCTCCTTTGTGTGGTTAAGGGACTCGGCGAATTTTCTGAAAAACAGCATATAGGAATTGCTGTCTGTAAGTGCGTATTCTCCTTTTTCAAGGGCTTGGGTTTCCTTTCTCAGTCTGTCCAGGTTTGAAAGGAAAAGACAGATAAATATCAAAACGCCTATGTTAAAGGCAATGGTGAGAAATACGGAAACTCCTTTTAGGCTTGCCAACGAAAATATTAAAAACATATTTACAATTATGTAGATAAGAAAACTGAGTATTCCCACAAACACGGCGGAAGAATTTTTTACAATAAAAATCGCCGCTTTCTTTGCCTGTACACATATAAAATGAATAAGTCTGGGGATAAGGAAATTTTTCCAGAATGGCAGAACCTTGTTTGTGGACGCCTTTATTCTTGCCGCCATGGACACTATAAATGGCACAAGTATAATATTTACAATAAGAAAAGGCGGAACCGATAGCAGCGCAGTCTGCGGAAGCAGTGGCTTTAATCCGTCGTAACGGTATGGCATCATGTAAATTTCGGCGATTCCCCTTGCTGTGAAAAACAGCGCAGCTATGTATACTGCTAAAATTATTTCGATTGGTATTCTGTTGTAAAAATTGAGAAATATGGTATCGCTGTTCTTTTTGTGGCCTACTCCTGCACACAGGAAAATCAAAAGAACAATAAACAAAAGTGAAAAGATAATAGAAGCAGCAACAAAAACATTGTGGTAATCCTTCATATAGGCATAGGACTCAAACGCCGCTTTGTATTTGTCGTCATTTTTAAGCTCTCTGTCAAGAACAAGCTTTGTGATAATGGTTGTTTCCGGGTCGTAGGAAGCTGTCATTTCAACCACGGTGGACAGACCTTCTGAAATTTGAAGACGATTGTTAAAATAAAGGGATGTGTTGGTATTATCCTTAGCTGAATATACAAGTACCTGCAAATTGGATCTATCCGCTGAATAGCTTGCAAGATAAGAGGAATCCACCATTTGATATGCTGAAAACAAAGAGCATATGTTGTAAGCATCGTCTGTTAAAAGCTCCATGCACTGGTCGCTTTCCAAAAAAGAATGCATTTGGTAATCCTCTTTTGTAATGTAATTTGGTTGTTCGGCGGTTTCATCATCATTGTAAAAATCCTGATTTATGTTTGTCATTGTGGCGATTATGGAGAATATAGCCATATAGGAGATAACAGGAGTGAGAATTACGCATATTATTTTTACAGCGGAGTTGGAAACAAAGTTCTTCATATTTTATTTCCCCTTTCGTCAAATCCGAATACATACCCATGTCCCCATAAAACCTTTATGTACATGGGCTCTTCCGGATTTATTTCTATCTTTTTTCTCAAATGTCTTATGTGAACTGCTATTGTCTGACCGGGAGAGGATGTGTCCTCGTTCCAGATATGATGATAAATTTCTTTTGAGGAAAATGTTTTTCCGGGATTTTCCATAAAGAGTTTTAATATAGTATATTGTGTGGAGGTTAGCTGTACCGGTTCTCCGTCAACTGTCACTTTCTTTGAATCCGGGTCAAGGGTAATTCCTCCTATTGTTATGGTGTGTGGCTTTTTCTCAATTCCGCCCAGCCGCAGATATCTTCTAAGCTGGGAACGAACTCTTGCGCAGACCTCCGCAGGCTGAAAAGGCTTTGTTATGTAATCGTCTCCGCCGACTTCAAGGCCTGTTATCTTGTCGTTGTCCTCGCTTTTGGCAGTTAAGAAAATAATTGGCATGTTATACTTTTCTCTTATTTTTTCGGCGGTTTGAAGTCCGTCTGCAACCGGCATCATTATATCCATAAGCACAAGATGGATTTCATTGCTTCCTATAATTTCAAGAGCTTCTTTTCCATTAAAAGCCTCAAAAATGTTATATTCTGGATTGTCAAGGTATATTTTTAACGCCTTTACAATATATTTATCGTCGTCACAAATCAAAATATTGTACATAAAAGAATGCTCCTTTGCTTTGTTTGATTATATTATACCACTTAACAGGTGTATGTTTAAAGGTTGCAATTATTAAGAATTTATTAAATTTTTGAAAAACAGATGACTTTTTTTTAGATATTTGATAAATTAAGTACATTGAGGTTGATTTCTTATGAAATTATTATTATAATGGTGGTTATGGAATAATATACTGTAGAAAAGGAGGACAAGGTGATGAATTGGGTCGATTTTTTTGTGGACGCTGCGATGGTTATAGGGATACCTCTTACTGTTATGGGCTTTTACTTTTTAATCGTAGCTCTATTTTCCTTGAAAAAAGAAGTAAGGTATAAAGCTTCAGCGCCTGAAAAGAAATTTGCCGTTGTAATTGCAGCCAGAAATGAGGCCGCTGTAATCGGCAAGTTGGTTGACAGTTTGTGTTCGCAAAAATATCCCAAAGAACTTTACAAAATTTTTGTAGTTCCTAATAATTGTACTGATAATACGGAAGAGGTGGCAAGAAGACATGGTGCCGAGATTGTTCACTGCACTGTTCCTGTAAAAACAAAGGGAGAGGTGCTTCACCATGCGCTGCCAAAGATAATGAACGGTTTTGACGCAATTTGTGTTTTTGACGCCGACAATATTGTTGACGAAAACTTTCTTGCGGAAATGAACAACGCTTTTTGTGCAGGCGCAAAATGCGCACAGGGTTACAGAGACAGTAAAAACCCATACACAAACTGGTTGTCCGGTTCTTACACGTTATATTATAAAATGATAAACTTTATTCAAAACAGAGCAAGGTCAAATGCTAAGCTTTCAGCACTTATAAACGGTACAGGTTTTGCCGTAAGCTGTGACCTTATCAATCAAATCGGTGGATGGAATACAAAGACATTGGTAGAAGACCTTGAGTTTTCTGTTCATTGTATTCTTGCAGGGGAAAAGGTACACTGGGTTCCTGCCGCTTTAACTTATGATGAACATCCTGTTAAATTCGGTCAGTCAGTTACCCAGAGAAAACGCTGGACCAGCGGAACTTTACATGTGTCAGCCCTCTACATACCAAAGTTTTTCAAGGCTTTTAGAAAACAAAAGAAGTTTGCTTTCTTGGACGCACTTTTGGTGCTTTGTCTGCCCTATGTGCAGCTGCTTTCAATGTTCCTTGCAGTGGTAACCGCATTGCCTGTTATTATAGATAGTTTTACAAAGCCCGACGGCTTCCAGAAAATTCTTGAGTTTGTAGGAATTCCTTTGGCGTTTTCCTATGCGGGACTTTCTTTTGGATGCGTAATTCTTTCCTTTATAAAACCGAGAATGGCTATAGGAATAACCAAAGGGGTATTGAGCTTCTGGATATTTATGGCTACATGGATTCCTATTCAGATTTTCTGTGCAATAAAGCGCACAACAACCTGGAAGCAGATAGACCATACCGGAAATGAAAACAGCAGATCTGTAAATAAAAAACAGTATAAAGCTGCAAAGCAAAGCCAGGAACAGAGAAGATCAAGAAAGATTGCTTCTGTAAGGGTAGATTAAAATTAAATAATAAAAAATTTGAGCTGCGCAAAAACGCAGCTCTTTTTTTGTAACCCGGTTACGGATAATCCGTCGGATTTTGTGTATAATTTATCCATAAAAGCAAAAGGAAGTGTAAATATGGGATTTTTTAATATATTCGGTGGAAACAATAATTTTGATTTGATTATGGACGAGGCAAGAAAAGACAGCAGCGGTGTAATTCTCGATGTGAGAACACCTGAGGAGTTTTTCGACGGCAGAGTTCCCGGAGCAGTAAATGTTCCGCTTGACAGCCTGGAAAATGCTTCACTTGATAAATCTAAAAAATATTATGTTTACTGCCACAGCGGAGCAAGAAGTACAGTCGCCTGCGGATATCTGAAAAAACATGGCTATGACTGTATCAATGCGGGCGGTATCATGAGCTACAGAGGAAATATAGAAAGATAATAACTAAAAGGGAAACAAGACGCAGAGCCTTGTTTCCCTTTTTTTAAAGCATTTTCTTTTTCTTAAAGTAGATTATCTCTGCCACAATTATAATGACGCTTAGAATAATCACTGCCAAATAGCCGTAATTCCATTTAAAGGCAAGCATGTTGGAAAAGTTCATACCGTACCATCCTGCAATAAGGGTGAGGGGGAGAAAGATGGTTGTGACAACGGTGAGAAAGGTTATAACCTTGTTTTGCTGTGCGGCAAGCTGGGACTGATAAAGCTCACGTATTTGCAAAAGGTATTCAATAAGTCTTTCCGTGTGATTATGAAGTCTTTCGGTTCTGTTTGTGTACACCTGCCACAAGGCACATTCCTCCGGTGAAAGTATGCCGGAGAAGTTTTCCTCCATGTCCTGTCCCAAGTCGGTGAGCTGGTCGTAATAGGCATGAAGTTTTGAAAGAATTTTTCTGTATCTGAGAATGTCCTCGTAAAAATTCTGGGGGATAGTGCTTAAAAGACTTTCTTCAAGCTTTGAAAGCTCGTCCTCTATATTTTGAAGATAGATGGAATCGTTTCTTATCAGGTACTCCAAAACTCCCAAGAAAAATTTTACAAGTGAGCTTTTTCCAAAGGTGTGTTTTTCCAGTCGTAAAAATATGCTGTTTATTTCCTGATTGTCCGAGATGAAAATAATCTCATCCTTGCCCAAATAAAAGCCGAAGGTCTGCTGAGGGTTTTCATCATAGGGGAAAGTGGGAGTTTTGATTGTTCCCAAAATACAGTCGGAAAAGGCGTCCGACCTGCAATGCTTTATATTTTCCACGTCCGACAGCAGGTAATCACAGTGAGGGTAGTTTTCGCTTATAATTTTAAATTCCTTTGAGCTCATCACAGAAACTCTTTTGTTTGCTCTGTGAGCTGGAAAATCCTCTTCCTGAGGAAATCCGGAGAGTGTTCCCTTGTTTGTATTGAAAATATATTCGGTCATATTTATCACGCCCTTTTTTATAATTATAGCACAGCTTTTCCGATTGAGCTGTAAATATCCTGTAAAAAATTCGGATTATAAGATATTTAATAAAAAAATAAAAATATGCTTGACATATAGTGGTTTATTAGTGTATAATAGGCGAGTAAGCCACTGATGGAGAGATGTCCGAGAGGCCGAAGGAGCATGATTGGAAATCATGTGTACGGGTTACCGTACCAGGGGTTCAAATCCCCTTCTCTCCGCCATAAAACCGCTGATTTTTCAGCGGTTTTTTTATGCTAAAAACGCACTTGTTTAATCAAGTGCGTTTTCCTTTAATATTTTGTTTATAACCCATGCCACGCCGCTTTCTGTATTTCTTGGCGCAGAATAATTTGCCGCAAGCTTTGCTTTTTCTACGGCGTTTTCCACAGCGTAGGAATTTTTTGTCAGTGAAAGCATCTCGATATCGTTTCCGCTGTCGCCGATAACAGCTATTTCGTCCATTGAGTAACCTTTTATTTTGCAGAATTCCTTTACACCGTTTGCTTTGTTTACGCCTTTGTTTGTTATCTCAAGGTTAAGCTCCAGGGTGTAGGAAAGCTCAAACTCCTCTAAAAGCAGTGTATTGTTTATTACATCTATTCTGTTATCCAAATCGGTGAAGAAGAAGGTTATTTTCTCAACGCTTTTATTTCTGTTTTTTACGTACTCGTAAAGGTTTTCAACCTCTTTACATCCGTACATTAAAAACTCTGCCACATCAGGGCAAACAGGAGAGCCTGCAAGACGTTTTTCCCAGTCCTTTTGATAATGTACCTGACCGTCAAGAAAAGCCATTACACAGCATTTAGAAGCCCCTTCGGTGGACATAAGCTCAAGTGCGTCTTTACAGGAAATATAATTCTTATAAAGAATAATGTTTTTCTGTCTGTCAAATACGGTGGCGCCGTTGGTGAGAATGAAATTTCTGATTTTTTCCACGGATTTTAACTGTTGGGGAACATCGGATATTGCACGGCCGGTTGTGGGTATAAAATCAATACCGCTGTTTAAAGCCGCAGTTATGGCGTCGATGTTTTCCTGTGAAGTTTTAAAATTGTCAATGAGCAGTGTTCCGTCAAGGTCTGAAAAAACAGCTTTAATTTTCATGGGACTCCCTCCGTTTTTTATCCGCAGAAATTTCGGACATAAATTTTAATATTTGCTGGTTTATGTGATGCTATAATATAATTTAAAACAAACTGTAAATACCCTTTGTAATATCACATAAAACAACAGAATTATAACAGCGGCAAAGCCTTAGACTGTGCCGCTGTTATTTTATTCAAGATTATAAATTCTGGTTAATTAGAACTTTGATCTGTCAAGCACGCTGATAGCGTCAGAAATGCTCTTCTCATAAGCCTCTCTGCCGTAATCGTCTGCAAGCTTCTTGTTCTTTTCGCCGTGGGTGAGGCATCCTGCGCCGCCGATACAGCCGTTAACGCAAGCCATACCCTCGATAAAGTTGTAAGGTGAAACACCCTTGTTAGCTCTGAGAAGTGCAGTTTTGCACTCTTCGATACCGTCGCAGGAAACAGCCTTAAGCTGGAAGTTTTCGTCAAGACCCTGCTCCTTGAGGGACTGCTTAACTGCGTCTGCAAGACCGCCGCTTCTTGCAAAGATTCTTCCGAAGTAGGAAGCGTTGTCAAGCGGAGTTTCCTGAAGTGTTGTGATATCGATATCTCTGCTGTCGAACAATGCCTGAAGCTCCTCGAAAGTGATAACGGAGTCTATGTATGGTCTTACATGCTCAAGCTGGAATTCCATTTTCTTTGCTGTGCACGGTCCGATAAATACAATCTTTGCGTTCTCATCAATGTTCTTGATGTACTTGGAGATTGTAGCAGCAGGTGAAAGGTTGTGTGAAATCTTGTCGTTGAGGCCCGGGAAGCTCTTGTGGATGTAGTCAACAAAAGCAGGACAGCAGCTGCTGGTGAGGAAGCCCTTTTCTACAAGCTCTGCGCCCTCTGCATATGCTACCATATCTGCGCCCAATGCAGCCTCGATTGTTGTATAGAAACCGAGTTCCTTAATACCTGTGATTACCTGGCCAAGCTTTGCATAGCTGAACTGGCTGGCGATTGAAGGAGCAACAACAGCGTAAACCTTTGTTTTGCCGTCTGCCTGGGACTCTTTTATCATCTTGATAACGTCAAGGATGAAGGACTTGTCCATAATAGCACCGAATGGGCACTGATATACGCAGGCGCCGCAGGAAATACACTTTGAATTATCGATTGCTGCTGCCTTGTTCTCGTCCATTGAAATAGCCTTAACCTTACATGCTCTCTCGCATGGACGCTTAAAGTTGAGGATAGCGCCGTATGGGCAAACCTTAGCGCACTGTCCGCACTCTACGCACTTTGTTTTATCTATAATAGCTCTCTTCTGGTCGTCAAATGTGATAGCGCCTCTCTTACATACGTCTTCACATCTGTGGGCAAGACATCCACGGCAGGCGTTTGTAACCTCGTAACCGCCCATAGGACACTCGTCGCAGGCAATGGAGATAACCTCAATTACGTTAGGATTGCTCTTGTCGCCGCCTGTTGCAAGCTTAATTCTCTCTGCAACGATTGCTCTCTCTTTGTAGATACAGCAGCGCATTGTAGGCTTGTCCTTAACAATAACCTTTGCAATATCGTTAAAGCTCTCTACAAGGGTATCGTTGTAGGCGTGTCTTGCAACCTCTCTGAGTACCTTATACTTCAGATATTGAACCTTAGTATCAAATTTTCTCATTTAATAAACCGCCTTCCTTCTCAGTTGATTTTCGTTTCCTCACTTTTTGTTTTGGAAATTTCAAAAAGGGATTTTAATTATTCTACAAGTCATATACAATTTTACATGTATGACCGACGCACTATATTATACATTGACATTGCCGCTATTGCAAGCCGAATTTTTAATATTGTCGTATATTCATAGTATAACATATTTAAGCAAATATTGAAACAGAAAATTTAATGGATTTTTGTTAATATAAAGAAAATTTTGTGGAAAAAATCCGTTTTTTTCCGATTTTCAAAATATCAGAAATAACTTACCTTTATGCGCTTGCCCATCTTTTTAAGACATTCGGAAATTTCTTCCACAAGGCGCATTTTAATGTTGAAGTTTATGGGAAGATTTGGGTTTTGGTGGGCAGGGTTTACCGCACGTCCAACAAAGAAATTTATGTCTGTGGCGTCCTCGAAAAGCATACGGGCAATCTGTGAAGCGCCGTCGCTTTTGTTGCTCCAGTCGTAATAAAGTGCATTGTCGCTTAAATAGTCGTTGGCGTATTCCAAAACCTTGCTCATGGTTATAACACCCTCTGTAACAAGGTCAACGCCCTCGATTTTAGCGATTGGCGGAACCTCAGGGTCAAGGTAATCAAGCACAGGAATAACCGGCTTTCCAAGATACTGGGCAGCAAGAGTGGAGGTGGTTCCTCCGCAGACAATGTGCTTTCCGGTTTTTGAGAAGAACAGAGCTTCCATTTTGTTTACGTCCGCCGGGTCTTTCGGAGGACCTATCATCAGATTAACCTGTTTTCTCGCACGGATTTTAATAGCTCCGATTGTTGTGTCGTCGCCCGGCTCAAAGCCGTAAAGACGCTCGCATTCGTCCAAAAGAATTGTGGCAAGAGTTTTTGCAGTGTATTCCTTTTCGTATATGCCCTCCATAAAGGTGATTATGTTGTCCCTCTGCCATCCGAAGTTCATGTACTTACCGACTCCGGCATAAATTGCGCCGTCGCTCATGGCAAGGAAAACATCGTCCTCATGAAGGTCGAGCTTTGATTTATATATTGTTTTACCGCCGATTTCCATGGTGGTGGTGGGGTAGTCGTAATTTTTTCCGTCACGGAGAAGTATAACCATAGGGTTGTCATACTGGATAATCTCCGCATACTCGTTGTTTACAACACGTATAATGGTGAAGGTGGAGTAGGCAACCTTTCTTACCTCGCACACAGGAAGGGTGCTTGCTATTGTGGAAACGCAGTCCTCGATTGTAAGGTTGTTGGCCATCATAGTGGAGATGATTTTTGATGTGAGGGTTGAAAGGATACACGCCTTTACGCCGCTTCCAAGACCGTCAGCCAAAACCATAACAAAGGAATTTTCCCCCTGTTCCACTATCTCCATGTGGTCGCCGCAAAGCTGCTCACCTTTTTTGTTGACGCTTTTAAAACCTATATCGGTACAAAGATTATTCATCGTTCAACGACTCCTTAAGTTTGGTAAGGGCAATTTTTGTTTCCGCAGTGGTTTCTCCCAGCAAGGAAGCTATCTCCTGAACTACTCTCATCTGCTTTTCAATAACCTTGTCGGCTATGTCAACAGTGTTTTTGCTCATGGTTTCCTTTTTGTTTTTCTGGAGTTCCTCTTCGGTAACATCTCTCATAAAGCAAATCATAATGTGGTAGCTTCTGTCAAGTATTATTGTCTGTTCTACGTACTTGTTGTACTCTGCAAGGTAAACCTTTTTGTCCCTTATGTTTACGCCGTCGTTTAATACGTTTACAAATGGGAGCGGGTCTAAAATTCTCACTACAGGCTCGTTGAGTACATCGTGAATATTTTTAATATTGAACATCTCTCTTGCTGTTTTGTTCATCTGCTGGATTTCCAAAGACTCGTTCAAAACAAAAATAGCGTTAGGAGTGTTTTTAATAATTGTGTCGGAGAAGGACTCCGCTTTTTCTATAAGATAAGGCATACACATGTTGATGTCGGACTTGCCGAAATAAACAGCCATAGCCTTGTCACGGCAGGTTTCATATCCGCAGCTTCCGCAGTTGAGCTCGTCGGCAGGACTGTTTTTGCCCATCTTCCTGAGGATTTCCTCAATAGCCTTGCTGCCCGGCTTCTGTCTGTTGATGCCTATGTACTTCATTTCCTTGGTAAGCTCTTCGGATGCAGGAATATCCATAACAAAATCGTCGTTGCCTGCGTATTCGTCAACACGCATAAAGTCGCCGATTGGGGATTTTCTCTTATCCATAGCTGGGCCGCCGATACAGCTTCCCACACAGGCTGACATCTCGATAAAGCATCTGTTTACCTTTCCGTCTATAATGTCCTGGATGGCGTTTTTGCAGTTTTCAACGCCGTCAACGGAGATATATGTGCAGATGTCGTGGTTTCTCTTCATAGAGCGGAGAATTCCTCCGGTGGTGGGGAAAAGTCTTGACCTGCCCTTAGGTGACTGGTCTTCGCAGTATTCTATTTTAACTTCCTTTTCGTTGAACCAGCCGGTAAGCTCTTCAAAGGTCAAAACTGCGTCTACAAATTCCGGATACTTGTCAGCCTCGTCCTTTTTGGAAATGCATGGGCCGATAAATACTGTAAATGCGTCCGGATGTGCCTTTTTAATCTCCTTGCAGTGTGCCTGCATAGGTGACATAACGTGGGCAAGGAAAGGCAGAGCCGCAGGATAGTATTTTTGAATAAGTGTATTTATGGAATGACAGCAGGAAGAGATAATAACGTTGCTGTCATTTCTTTCAATCATTCTTTCGTACTCGTTTTTAACGATATTAGCGCCGAGAGCAGTTTCCTCGGCATCTGTAAAGCCCAGCTTTTTCAAAGCGTTTGCAAACATGGTGATGTTTGCGCCGTCATAGTTTCCCACAAAGGAAGGAGCAACGCTGGCGTAAACTGGTCTTCCGGATTTGATAACTTCCTTTACCTTGTCAACATCGTTTCTGATTTCCTTTGCATTCTGGGGACAGACTACAAAACATTCACCGCAGAGGATACATTCGTCATGGACAATATGCGCCTGGTTATTTTCAAAACGTATGGATTTTACAGGGCAATGTCTTATACATTTGTAACAGTTGCGGCAGTTAGAGGGTTTAAACTGAATACAAGAATTCATCGCTTTTTTCTCCTTTTATTTTTTAAGTTCCGTCGATATATTTAAAAATCACAGGTGGATTTTTTATTTGAATTTTCTAAGTACATAGCTGTTGAAAATCTCTTTGAAATTTTCTTTGTTTACGCCGCTTATTATTTCGTCGTCGATTTTAACTGTAACACCGTCGCCGGAGCATTTACCGAAGCAGAAAGCGCCGCTTAAATTTACCTTGTCGGTAAGACCGTTTTCCTCAAGGCTTTTTGTCATAAGGTTTACAATATCGTAAGAGCCTTTGAGATGGCAGGAACTGCCGATGCATACAAATATATCCATAAGTATCACCTATAATCAAAATTTATTGTTTTTATTAAATGTATACAGTAACTTTCTTAATTATATAATAAGTTTCTACGTTTTTCAACTATCAACAAGCGATAATTTAACTTTTTAACAGTGAAATTAGAAAATGCATGTCCATTTAAGGTTTGAATATTGCTAAATTTTAAAAATAATTGTATAATAAATTTTTAGATTAACGACTGTTAAAATGTATTGCTTTATGATATTGGAGGAAGTTATGGCGAAAAAGAAAAAAGATAAAAAGACCTCTTTGCCTGTAAAGATTCTTAAAGGTATTCTTGCCTTGGTTCTTGTGTTTGTAATAGGATTTTTTGCTTTGGCGGGATATCTCACAGCCACTGAGTTTAAGCCCTCAGAGTATGAAGGTGTAGCTGTAGAAAAAGCAGAAAACGCAGAAAAAACAGTTGCGGCAGGTGACACTCTCACCGTGCTGTCCTACAATATAGGCTACTGCGCCAACGATAAGGACCACGACTTCTTTATGGACGGGGGAAAAACCGTAAACACAGAAAGCCGTGAAAATATCGAGAAAAATCTTTCCGGAATTATCAATACAATAAAGGAAGCCGATGCGGACGTAAACTTTATTCAGGAGGTTGACAAGTCCTCAAAACGCTCTTACCATGTCAACGAGTATTCCTCAATATCGGAAAGCCTTGAAGATTACAGCGCCGCATATGCCACAAATTACCGTGTAAAATATGTGCCTTATCCTTTGCCGACAATCGGCGAGGTTGAATCGGGCGTTGCTATATTCAATAAATTTACAGCAAACGAAAGCGCATTGAGAGTTGGTTTCCCAACAGCTTTTTCCTGGCCTGTAAGCCTTTGCCAGCTTAAAAGATGTCTGCTGGTTGAGTATGTGCCAATAGAAAACAGCGATAAAATGCTGGTGCTTGTAAATCTTCACCTTGACGCCTATGACGACGGAGAGGGCAAAAAGCTTCAAACCCAGATACTTTCCGACTTCTTGAAAAATGAATATGAAAAGGGCAATTATGTAATAGCCGGCGGAGATTTTAACCAGACATTTCCGGATGTTCAGGGCGAACAGTACGAAGTTGTAAACGACGAGTATTTTGTTCCCGGAGTGGTTGACACAAGTCTTTTCCCTGAGGGATGGCAGATAGTTTCCGACGACGATGTACCAAGCGCAAGACTTTTAAACGAGCCTTACAATCCGGAAAGCGAAAACACACAGTATTATGTGCTGGACGGATTTATACTTTCACCAAATGTAAAGTCCGTAAGTGTGGAAACCCTGGACTGCGGATTTGAAAATTCAGACCACAATCCGGTGGTTTTGACCGCACAGCTTGAGGAAGAGTGATTTATGTTTTACAAAAATATAGCCGCCGGAAAGTTTATAAGCCGTCCCAACAGATTTATAGCCAATGTGGAAATAGACGGTAAAGTCCAGGTGGTTCATGTAAAGAATACGGGAAGATGCAGGGAACTGCTTTTGCCGGGTTCAACGGTTTACTGTGAAAAATCCGACAATCCAAATAGAAAAACCGCCTATGACCTTGTGGCGGTGGAAAAGGGAAAGCTTCTTATAAATATGGACAGTCAGGCGCCCAATGTGGCTTTTTCTGAATTTATCCATGACGGAAGCTTTAAAGACGGCATAGAATATATTGCAAGGGAAAGAAAGTACAAAAACAGCAGGTTCGATTTTTATTTTAAAAGAAAGGGAAAAGAGTATTTTGCCGAAGTTAAGGGCGTTACCCTTGAGGATGAGGGAGTGGTGCTGTTTCCCGACGCACCAACGGAAAGAGGTGTAAAGCACCTTACAGAGCTTGAAGACGCAGTGAAAAACGGATACGGCGGCTGTGTAGTGTTTGTTGTGCAGCTAAAAGAGGCAAAGTATTTTACACCCAATAGAAAAACACATCCGGAATTTGCAGATAAGCTGAAAGAGGTGCAGAAAGCGGGAATTGAAATATTCGCCTACACCTGTAATGTTACGCCAAACAGCATTTCGCTCTTGTCACAAATTCCTGTTGTGATATAATAGATACAGTGCAAAATAAAAACAGAGAAAGAGGTAAATATAAAATGGTATATAATAATGTGCTGGAGGCTATGGGACAGACCCCGGTTATTCAGCTTAATAAAATGGTAGACGAGGACAGCGCAAGAGTGCTGGTTAAATACGAGGGCTTAAACGTAGGCGGTTCAATAAAGACAAGAACAGCCTACAATATGATAAGACAGGGCGAAAAGGACGGCATTATAAAGCCCGACACAATAATTGTTGAGCCGACCTCAGGCAACCAGGGAATAGGTCTTGCCCTTATTGGCGCTGTTAAAGGCTATAAGACAATTATAATTATGCCTGACTCCGTAAGTGTTGAGAGAAGAAAGCTTGTTCATCATTACGGCGCAGAGGTTATTTTAATACACGACGACGGAAATATCGGCGAGTGCATTGCAAAATGCGTTGAAACAGCAAAGAAAATGGCAGAGGAAAATCCAAAGGTTTACGTGCCTGAGCAGTTTTCAAACCCTGCAAACCCAATGGTTCACAGAAGAAGAACAGCCCTTGAGATTATGGAGCAGGTTGAAGACCCAATCGACGGTTTCTGTTCAGGAATAGGCACAGGCGGTACTATTACAGGTATCGGCGAGGTGCTGAAAGCTCAGTATCCGGACATCGAGATATGGGCGGTAGAGCCTGAAAATGCCGCAATTCTCGCAGGCGGAAATGTTGGAACACATCTCCAGATGGGTATAGGCGACGGACTTATCCCTGAAAATCTCAACAAGAGCATTTACGACCACATATATATCGTAAGCGACGAAGAGGCAATAAGAACAGCAAAAGAGCTTGCCTCAAAAGAGGGTATAATGTGCGGAATTTCCAGCGGTACAAATGTTGCCGCCGCATTGAAGCTTGCCAAAAAGCTTGGAAAGGGAAAGACAGTTATAACTGTTCTTCCTGATACAGCAGAGAGATATTTCTCAACTCCGCTTTTTGACGGCGACTGATAATTTTAAAACAAAGAGGTAATAAATGTTAAAAATAGGAAGTCATCTGTCTGTTGCCAAGGGCTTTACCGCCATGGGCAAACAGGCTTTGAAAATGGACGCAAATACTTTCCAGTTCTTTACAAGAAACCCCAGAGGGGGAAAGGCTAAGGAAATAGACATAAAGGATATAGAGGGACTTATAAAAATAATGGAGGAAAACTCCTTTGCTCCCGTCCTTGCACATGCGCCCTACACTTTAAATCCTGCGGCGGAAAAGGAGGAAACAAAGCGTTTCGCCTTTGAAGCCATGAGCGACGATTTAAAGAGAATGGAACTGCTCCCTAACAACTACTACAACTTTCACCCGGGCAGCCATGTGGGACAGGGCGCAGAAAAGGGAATAGAGCTTATTTCAGAGCTTTTAAACAGAGTTCTTTTTGAGGGAATGAAAACCACAGTGCTTTTGGAAACAATGGCAGGCAAGGGAACAGAGGTTGGCAGAAGCTTTGAGGAAATTGCAGAGATAATTTCAAAAACTAATCTTGAGAAATATCTGGGAGTTACCTTGGACACCTGCCACGTGTTTGACGCAGGCTATGATATTGTAAATTCCCTAGATAAGGTTCTTGAGGAATTTGACAAAATTATAGGAATAAAAAGATTAAAGGCGATACACCTAAACGACAGCATGAATACTCTGGGATGTCACAAGGACAGACACCAGTGTATAGGAAAGGGCGGAATAGGCATCGAGGCTATAACCGCAATAATAAATCATCCCCTTTTGAGAGAATTGCCTTTCTATCTGGAAACTCCCCTTGATGAAGCAGGTCATGCAGAGGAAATAAAGCTTTTAAGAAGCCTTTACAGAGATTAAAAATAAACACCGCAGACTATTCAAAAGTCTGCGGTGTTGTTTTGTATTGGTAAAATTACTTTATGTATTCTTCGATAATTGTTTTTGCAGTATCACCGTCGGAAACACAGAAGATAACATAGTTTCCGTAAAGCTCTATAACAGCGGCGTCAAGCTTTACCATTTCCTCAGGAATATAAAGCTCATAGCTGTTTTTCTGATAGTCAAGTCTTTTGTTTACTGCGTCGTAAGCTTTCTGAGCGTCTGCACTGTCTTTAAGCTTGAAGAGAGCGATTTCCTCTGCTGTAGCTCCTGTGCTTACGTATACTATCTGCTCTTCAGCATAATCTATGCCGTAAAGCTTTGATATCATATCGTCGTCAATCTTTGTCAGTGTATCTTTAAACTGAACCTGAGCCAGAAGATCGCCTGATAATTTTTCTATATCAAGTTCCTTGTTTTCACTGCCTGAGCATCCTGCAAAAGCAAAAAGTGTAAGAGCGCACATTGCAAGGCAGATAATCTTTTTGATTGTTTTTTTCATATTCATTCTCCTTTATATTATTTCAGTCCTTTATGTTTTCTCAAGGTGACACAGTGTGGGTCTTGAGATATTCAAGCCATGCTTCACATTCCGGAACACCGAAGTGTATTCCGTCTGTGGATGACTCCTCCGGCAGATATCCTTCGGAGTTGGCAACGGCTTTTTCGCAGTCTATATAGTAAACCTGTTTTTCAGCGGCGAGCTGTTGAAGCATTACGTTTAAGCTGTCTATTTTGGTTTTGTTGAAGCTTTCGCTGGCGTCGGAAGAGCTTTTTGTAACAGGGAGAATTGATTGAATATAAATTATAGCGTTGGGGTTTATTGCCCTTGCCTCGTCTATAATATCTCCGTATTCATCGATAAATACTTCACTGTAAGGCCAGCTTGCTTCGTTTAATCCAAACATTATGTAAAGCTTTGAAAAAGATGTGCTTCTCAATGCGTCAATAGCTGTAACCATTGTTCCATTAAGGTCTATGGTGGCGTCTGTAAATACTGTGCTTACGTTAAGTCCTCGGCTTGCATATGTAGTCATTGTGTTAAGGCCTGAGAAAAGTGCAAAGCCCTCTGTTCTTGAGTCTCCCATAAATACCGCATCGCTGAAATAGCTGTCATCAACAGGTGCCGACTGGGGAACAGGTGAGGAATAATCGTAACTGCCGTCTGAAGAGGATGATGACGGCTCTGTAGTTGTTTCTGATGCTGCTTCTGTAGTTTCTTCAGTGGTTGCTTCTGTGGTTTCTGTGGTTTCTTCCGTTGTTTCTTCTGAGGTGCTTTCAGACTCAGAGGTTTGTTCCGATGTGGATGTTGTTTCCGGATTTACAGAAAGCAGATTTCCGCTTATTAAACATATTACTCCGAAAATAACTGCCACAAATGCAATGGCACATACAATTAAAACGGCAACCTTTTTTTCCTGACTCAAAGGCTCTTTTTTGTACCTTCTTTTTCGTCTTTTGTTTTTGTCGCTTGGTGATTCTTTGTTCACAAAAATTACTCCTTTATAAATGAGAAAAAGGTATGATAAAGGATAAACAAACCATCGTTTTTAAATGAGCAGGTTTACCCAATTGTTTACTGTTTTATTGTTAAGTATATATTATGATACAAATAAAATCAACAGAATTACCTTAAAAAACATCAATAAAAATGGGGCGAAAAATCAGAGAAAATTTAATTATTTTTCAGTATTAGCATATTAAAATCTGTTGATTAACTGAAATTTGAAATTATGTTGACATAAATGCACAATTTAAATAAAGTAAGCCTGCCGCATTTTGTATAAACCTTAAATTTTTTTAACAGCTCAGAATAATAAAATTTTAAAATAGATTTTTGCTGTCAGATAATTTCTGATTTTTGATTTGCAGTATAAAAAACAAGGAGCAGTCAACAAAGACTGCTCCTTATTGTATATAGAAAACCACTCGCTAGGCGAGTGGTTCAAAAGAAGGCGACAGCCGGTGATGTAGAAAATAAAACTCCTTTTGTTGTAAAATAAGCTTGCGGTCTGGCAGC